>JAUVCH010000188.1 GCA_030595795.1 Gammaproteobacteria bacterium | reverse complement strand
ACATGCTTTTAGCGTTTTTTCAACCACTGGCATGGTATTTCTAGTCAATATAGCAAGCTGGACGCCACGAGTGTAAAGCTTTTCCACCAAATCGAGAGCACCGTACATTAACGATGACTGCTCTGCGAATTCCTCTTCCAGTCGGTTGAGCTTTAGCCATAACGGGGCCGATTTCTCATCAGGCATTGCATTCAAAGCTTCCAGTATTGGTACGCTGGGTGCTATACCGAGTTCGCTGCGGATATACTCGAAATCATGAGCACTAATGGTTAAAGTACCATCCATGTCGAATATCCAATGCTGACATTGCTGTAGTTGATGTTTTTTCATGACCTGTATTTTAGCCTGTGCTCGAAATTCGCGAAAGAAATTAAGAAGGCACCAAAATATAAGGTTAAAATTACTTTGATTCCATTTAGAATGAAAACTTAATCGATCAACTAGGAAACACAGCATGGCTATTAATGTAGGGGACAAGCTACCTTCAGTAACGCTTCAGTATATGCACGAAAAAGGCGTCTCGAATATAGACTCAGATAAAATATTTTCTGGTAAAAAGGTTCTGCTGTTCGCTTTACCCGGCGCATTCACACCAACATGCTCAGCAACCCATTTACCCGGTTACGTGGTTAAGGCCGATGATTTTTTTGCCAAAGGCGTAGATAAAATAGTTTGTCTGTCGGTAAACGACGCCTTTGTCATGGCTGCCTGGGGCGAGAATCAAAATGTTGAAGATCGAGTTATGATGGTGGCCGACGGTAGCGCGTATTTTACCCAGGCTATCGGCCTGGATATTGATCGCGGCAAGCGCGGCATGGGAATTCGTTCGCGACGCTATGCAATGGTTGTAAATGACGGCGTCGTTGAAGTACTGAATCTTGAAGAGCCTGACAAGTTCGAAGTCAGCGATGCCGATACTATGTTGGGATGCCTGTAAACAGATGAGCAACCCGAAACATTATTCTGGAAACGAATTCGTCAAGGAAGCCTATGGCCTCGAAGACCAGGAGCGCATGACTGATTTTTATCAAAAGTGGGCGGACGACTACGACCATCAAATGCTGGATAATCTCAATTATCTCTCGCCCGACTTGATCGCTAAGCTATTAATCAATCACCTAAAATTTACCGAACCACACATCCTGGATATCGGCTGTGGAACGGGATTAACAAGCCAGTTACTGCACCAACAGGGGTATCAAAATATCGATGGTCTTGATTTTTCCGCAGACATGTTACGGGTTGCAGCAAAGCGAGCTATCTATCGTAATCTTATCGAGGCTGATCTCAGCCAGCCACTGACCATTGCTGATCAAAGTTATGATGCGGCACTATCTTCCGGCACTTTCACCCACGGACATGTAGGGCCTGAGCCGTTTGATGAAATCTTTCGGGTGTTGAAAAAAGACGGCCTGCTAGCCTGTACCATTCACCTCGATCTCTGGCAGTCGAAAGGCTTTGACAGGAAATTACAGCAATTAACCGACAGCGGATCTATCCAATGCCTGCATCAAGAAAAGGATATATTTTACCAGGGCGGGGAGCCTGAAGGCTGGTTTTGTGTTTATCAGAAACTATGACGCTTTTTGGGTATAGATAAAGTGATCGAGCAGTGTAGTGAAATAACTGCCACTGGGTAAAGTAGCTTTGATCAAAAGCGTGTTTTCTTTTTCCTGATATTTGACATCTAAACCTTCGACCGCCACCCGAATCGGTCGCATTTGTAATTTGGCCTTCAGGCGCAGCAGGCATTCGACTATCTCTGGGTGCTCGGAAAGGATCCGACTTTCAATCGCCGAGGCCTGATCAGTAAGTTTACTATTCCCCTCACCAAATAAGCTAGCGCTGCTCGACAAATCAAAACTCTGGTATCGACTTTGGATGTCATCATTCAGCGCTTCCTGGAATATAGACTGACTCCCTGATAGCATAAAAACATCGCCTTCAACCGGTTGTTGCCAGTATCCAAACTCGATTCTACTAGACAATATCTGATTAAAGAGATGGCTACGCAGGGCCGACAAATAAAGACTTCTTTTGTTGCGACTGAGCTTCCTGGTTTTCCGGGGATTACTAAAAATCTGTATAGCCCGACTGACGTTATCTAGCCGCTCACCAAACCTCTGTTGGCCAAAATAGTTTGCCATCCCCGTGGATTTGACCGAGTCAATTTGCCGCGCTGTTTCCTCGGTAAACCCTTCCAGATTTCGAATAATGACTTCGAATGAATTAGTACGGTGAGTGCCGGGTTTAAGCTTCCGGTGATGCCAGCCCTGCTGTAATACCGTATAGTCATTAATCTCTGGCATTTCGAATTGATGCATTTGACCCGGCATATGTAGACTCAGCCATTGCTGGGTGACCGCCTGCTTATCCTTTAAACCACTATATCCAATATCACGGGGCTTAAGCTTGAAATCACGAGCCAGGGCATCGATTAATTCATGCGAACTCAAACCTGACTTTTTGACTAACAGGAATAAATGCTCACCTTCCCCAGAAGGCTCGAAGCCAAGATTTTCCACGACTTTAAAATCAGCCGGCTGTGCTTTTATCGTGCCCGAAACCAGCGCTGTTCCGTAAGGGTAAGCTAATGCAGAACTCATACTTTTTTTGACTTTTCGGCAACCTGATTTCGCAGATAGTTGATACTAATGTTTTCAGCCGCACAGGTATCTCCATTGCGCACTGCCTGTTCAGCAAGCTTAAGTAAATATTGAGCGTCTGGAAGCAAGTTTCCGTCGACTATTATAGATTGCCCCTGTTGCCAGATTTCCTGACCAGCCAGCCAACCGTGTCCCGCACCATGCCTAATTGAGTCATCGATGATGACATCGTTTATCTTGTCCAGCTTTTCCGTACCCAACAGACTAGCCAGACCTTTAGCTCCTCGCTCATACACCGCCCAGTAAACCTCACCCATACGCGCATCGAGCGCTACCAATGTTGAGTCGCCTTCCTGTCTGTCCAGGCTAGCCTGAGCCAGCGTTGCGAGTGTCGATACCGGTATTAGTGGGATCTTTAGTGCAATACCTATGCCCTGAGCTGTGGAAGCGGCAATTCGGACACCGGTAAACGCTCCCGGCCCATTAGAAAAAGCACAATGTGTTATCGATGACCGCGGAAGATCCCCAGCCATGAGGACTGTCGTCATCATTTGCGGCAGAAGACGGGTGTGCTGTCGAGGTGCGATTTCGAATTCAGAAAACATA
>JAUVCH010000132.1 GCA_030595795.1 Gammaproteobacteria bacterium | reverse complement strand
CAAGAAGAAGAAAAAAGCTAAAGAATAGTCGAAAGAAATAACGATGATTTTAAAAGGCGCAGTTGACTGCGCCTTTTTTTTTGCCTGACAATGTCGTGTTATGAGTAAGAAAAAAGCCAGCCAAGATCAGGATCCGCAAATCGATGCGTTTATCGACGCGTTGTGGTCGCAAAAAGGGCTGGCTGCGTTGACGCTGAGCGCCTACCAACAAGACTTGCGCGGGTATTCCAGATGGCTGGAAGGTCGAAACGAAAAATTAGCTAATGCGAGTCAGTCGAGTATTCAGGCTTATCTCGCACATCGTTTTGATGCAGGTACCTCAGCGCGATCCAGTGCTCGACTGCTCTCTACTTTGAAGCAGTACTATCGTCATCTGATCAGGATCGGCGAGCGTCAGGATAACCCTACCGCCCTGATACAGGCACCGAAAATTCACAGAAGCCTGCCGCAGACTTTAACCGAAGACGATATGAATGCCTTGTTAGAGGCGCCCGATAACAATACCGATTTTGGTTTACGCGATCGCTGTATGCTGGAAGTCATGTATAGCTCAGGGTTACGTGTGAGCGAACTGGTTTCATTAGAGTTGAGTCAGATAAATTCTAACCTCGGCTTGGTGCGTTTAACCGGCAAGGGTAATAAGGAGAGAGTGATACCTGTAGGTGAAGAAGCAATGCACTGGCTGAGTATTTATATTAAACAAGCCAGGCCGCAATTAGTTAAACTGAAAAAAAATAGTAACGCACTTTTTCTCTCGAGCCGTGGCACAGCGATAACTCGACAGGCCTTCTGGCAAAATATAAAAAAACATTTATTTAAAGCAGATATTAAAACCGATTATTCACCGCATTCCCTACGCCATGCTTTCGCGACTCATTTACTCAATCATGGTGCTGATTTACGTACCGTGCAAATGTTACTTGGCCACAGTAGTTTGTCGACCACGCAGATTTATACGCATATCGCACAGGCGCGTTTGAAGTCTTTGCACGAGCGTCATCATCCGCGTGGGTGAAGTTTTTAGTGCAATAAGGTAAACATCTTACGACGATACTTCTGCACACTGGGATGCTCTCCACCGAGCATATCGAATAATGCGATTAAGCCGTTGCGCCCAGCGTCGTCTTCGTAGCTCCTGTCCAGTGTCATCACTTTCAGTAAACATTCCATCGCTTGCTCGTACTCACTTTGTGCAGCAAGATAATTAGCCTTATCTATCAGCGCTCCTAAGTCGTCGGGGTTGGCTGCCAGTTTTTGCTCGACCTCTTCGATGGGCGGTAAACTCTTTAACTGGTTAGCCATAGTGATTTCGGCTCGCAATTTAATTGCGGCATCCGTATTCTGGCCTTCACTGTCGAGACTATCGAGTAATGCCAGCGCGGCATCGCTATCGCCCTGAGCCATTACAAACTGAGCTATATCGATCTTAAGATCCGCGTTAGTGGGATCTTTGGCGAGCGCCTCATTCATCAACTGGGTAGCATCTTCAGCGCGGCCTTCCTGATTGGCAATTTTAGCAGCAGTCATGAGTTCGTCGGATTCAGAGGTGATGAACTGATCGATAAAAGCGCGAATTTCAGATTCGGGCAGGGCGCCCATGCGTTCATCCACGGGTTGGCCGTTGACGAATAGCTTCATCGTCGGCAGGCTTTTTATCTGAAAATGGGCGGCGAGTTCCTGTTGCTCTTCGGTGTTCACCTTGGCGAGATGGAACTTGCCGCCATACTCTTCGGCGAGTTTTGCCAGCATTGGCATGATGGTCTTACAGGGCTCGCACCAGTCGGCCCAGAAATCGACCAGCACGGGTTGCTGGAATGAGTTATCGAGCACCAATTGTTGAAATTCCTGCATCCCGACATTGTGTATATAGGGGGACTCGCTCATAATCTGACTCCACGAAAAGAGGCGCATTATATAAGGAGCGTGACGAAAAATGTACCTTTTCTGGGGTAGATTTTTGTTCAATGCGATTAATTAAAATAAGCCTGCAGAAAAGTAATATTTTTACCGATAGAAGCACCCTTTTTAAGGCCGATATCGTTATAATTCGCCACAGATTTTAACCCCTCATGCAGGAACTAACACTCTTGAAAAATCAGTACGATGCGGCTTCGATTGAAGTATTGACGGGACTGGATCCGGTCAGAAAAAGGCCGGGCATGTATACCGATACCACTCGTCCTAATCATCTGGCGCAGGAAGTTATCGATAATAGTGTTGACGAGGCGATAGGCGGTTTCGCTACTCGTATCGGTGTCATTTTGCATGCCGATAATTCGCTTAGTGTCATCGATGACGGACGCGGTATGCCAGTAGATAAGCATCCTCAGCAGGGAATTCCCGGTGTAGAGGTGATACTCACCAAGCTGCATTCCGGGGGGAAGTTTTCCAACAAAAATTATCAGTTTTCTGGAGGGCTTCACGGCGTCGGTGTCTCAGTTGTAAACGCCCTGTCGAAACGCCTGGATGTTCGTGTACGTCGCGATGGTAAAGAGTATTCGATGGGTTTTGAGCACGGTGACAAGAAGCAAAACCTGAAAGAGATTGGTAATGTTGGTAAAAAGAATTCCGGTACTACACTGCGCTTCTGGCCCGATTCTAAATATTTCGATAGTGCGTCTTTCTCAGTTAGCAAGTTAAAGCATGTGTTGCGTGCCAAAGCGGTGTTGTGTCCAGGTCTCAACGTTAAGTTCTATGTTGAGAAAACCAAAGAGTCTTGCGAATGGCATTATGAGGATGGTCTTTCTGATTATTTACTGGATGCACTCTCGGGTTTTGAGCTATTACCGACCGAGCCTTTCGTCAATTCGATTAAAGGTGAACACGAAGCGGCAGACTGGGCGATACTCTGGCTGCCAGAGGGCGGCGACACGGTGGCGGAGAGCTATGTGAACCTGATCCCCACTTTGCAGGGTGGTACTCATGTGAATGGTTTACGTACCGGCTTAACCGATGCGATTCGAGAGTTTTGCGAATTTAGGAGCCTGTTGCCGCGTGGTGTCAAAATCGCTCCCGATGATGTTTGGGATAAGGTCTCTTATGTGTTATCGGTGAAAATGCAGGATCCTCAATTCTCCGGGCAAACCAAGGAACGTTTGTCTTCGCGCGAGACTGCCGCATTTGTATCGGGTGTCACGAAAGATTCTTTCAGCCTGTGGCTGAATCAACACGCCGAGATTGGTGATCTGCTCGCGCAAATGGCGATCTCTAGCGCGCAGAGTCGGCTTAAATCGGCCAAAAAAGTCGTACGCAAGAAAGTTACCTCCGGACCGGCACTACCGGGCAAGTTAGCCGATTGTTCGAGCCAGGATGTTAGTCGAACAGAATTGTTTTTAGTGGAGGGTGATTCCGCTGGCGGTTCGGCCAAGCAGGCCAGAGACCGCGCATTTCAGGCGATCATGCCCCTGCGCGGTAAGATACTCAATACCTGGGAAGTGTCGGTGGACCAAGTGCTGGCATCGCAGGAAGTACATGATATTTCTGTCGCTATCGGGGTTGAGCCGGGCTCTGATGATTTATCTAACTTGCGTTATGGCAAAGTCTGTATTCTTGCCGATGCCGATTCGGATGGTGCGCATATAGCCACGTTGCTGTGTGCGTTATTTTTACGCCACTTCCAGCCGCTGGTCGATAAAGGTCATGTCTATGTAGCCAAACCACCGTTATATCGTATCGATATAGCCAAGGATAAGTTTTATGCCCTCGACGAAGCCGAGCGCGACGGCATCATCGGCGGTATCCACGCTGAAAAGCGCAAAGGTAAGGTGATGGTAACCCGCTTCAAGGGCCTGGGAGAAATGAATCCTTTACAACTACGGGAGTCCGCCATTGCGCCAGATACTCGTCGACTAGCGCGTTTAACCATCGAACCTGGTGATAATACTTTCGAAATTATGAATATGATGTTGTCCAAGAAACGTGCTGCTGATCGCAAGGACTGGTTACAGTCTAAAGGCGACCTGGCGGAGGTGTAAGATGACCGAAGAATTTGATTTCGAAGGCGTCGAACAGGAACCGCTGCGTGTTTTTACCGAGAAGGCTTATCTCGATTATTCGATGTACGTCATTCTAGATCGTGCGTTACCACATATCGGTGATGGGTTGAAACCTGTACAGCGTCGCATTATTTATGCGATGTCGGAACTGGGCTTATCAGCCAGTTCCAAGCACAAAAAATCGGCACGAACCGTCGGTGATGTGCTCGGTAAATTTCATCCACACGGTGATTCCGCCTGTTATGAAGCGATGGTGTTGATGGCGCAGGACTTTTCCTACCGTTATCCGTTAATCGATGGGCAGGGTAACTTCGGTTCACCCGACGATCCCAAGTCATTCGCCGCAATGCGTTATACCGAATCTCGATTATCAGCTTTTGCCAAAGTACTGCTTCAGGAACTGGGTCAGGGTACTGTTGACTGGCTGCCCAACTTCGATGGCACTATGCAAGAGCCTTCGTTACTACCCGCACGCTTGCCGCATATTTTGCTCAATGGCACCACGGGTATAGCCGTTGGCATGGCGACTGACTTGCCGCCGCATAATCTGCGCGAAATCGCCAGTGCCTGTATTAGTCTACTGGACAAGCCGCGTACTGGCCTCGAAGAAATTCTCGAACAGGTGAAAGGCCCGGATTACCCCACTGAAGCCGAGATCATCACGCCCGTCGATGAGCTTAAAACCATGTACGAAACCGGTCATGGCTCAATCCGTATGCGCGCTATTTATGAACGTGAAGATGGCGATATTATCGTCACTGCGTTACCGCACCAGGTTTCGGGTGCAAGGGTACTCGAACAAATTGCTCAGCAAATGATGGCGAAGAAATTACCCATGGTGGATGACTTGCGCGACGAGTCGGATCACGAAAATCCAACCCGGCTGGTGATCGTGCCACGTTCTAATCGGGTTGATGTCGAAGCGATGATGGGGCATTTATTCGCCACTACCGACCTGGAAAAAACCTACCGAGTGAACATGAATGTGATCGGTACCAACGGTCGCCCTCAGGTTAAAAATCTGAAACAGATCTTGCAGGAGTGGATCGCATTTCGGGTGGTTACGGTACGACGGCGACTCGAATGGCGTCTCAACAATGTCGATAAACGATTGCATATACTCGAAGGACTGCTGATTGCATTTTTGAATCTCGACGAAGTGATTCGCATCGTGCGCTACGAAGACGACCCTAAAGCCGAATTGATAAAGACTTTCAAAATTTCGGAAATTCAGACCGAAGCTATTCTTGAAACCAAGCTGCGCAATTTGGCGAAACTCGAAGAGATGAAAATTCGTCAGGAACAGGGAGAGCTTGCCGAAGAGAAGCAGCATCTGGAAAAGCTACTGAGTTCCGAGCGCCGTATCAAGACGCTGATTAAGAACGAGATCATCGAAGATGCACAAGCCTATGGCGACGACCGCCGCTCACCGATAACCTCGCGTAAAGCCTCTCGAGCACTGGATGAAACCGACCTGATGCCTTCCGAGGCATTGACGGTAGTGTTATCGTCGAAGGGTTGGGTGCGTGCTGCCAAAGGGCACGAATTCGACGTTACGGGGTTAAGCTATAAATCGGGTGATGATTTCCAGGGTATGGCCCAGGGTAAGAGCAACCAGAGCGTGGTGTTTATCGATTCGCATGGGCGTAGCTACGCACTGTCGGCGCACTCCCTGCCATCGGCGCGCGGCCAGGGCGAACCATTAACCGGTCGCTTTAAGCCCGCAGCCGGAGCCGAGTTTATTAGCTGTTTGATGGGGCGGGACGACGATCTGTTTTTGATGTCAACCTCGCATGGCTATGGCTTTGTCTGTCGCTTTGAAGATATGCTGACTCGAAACAAGAACGGTAAGGCGCTGATTAGTATTTCCAAAGGTGCAAAACTGTTACCGACTATCGCAATCAAAAATCTCGATAAAGACGCGATAGCATCAATTACTAGCGAAGGTTATATCGGTGTGCTGGATCTCAAATCGGTGCCGCAATTAGCTAAAGGCAAGGGTAATAAAATTCTTGGCGTGCCACCCAAGCGTTTAAAGGCTGGAGAAGAGTCAGTGAGTTACACGCTGACCTTGTCGGAAAAGCAAAAGCTGGTCGTGCATTCGGGCAAGAAACATAAATCGATGACTCTGAAGGAGCTTGATGAATATCGAATCGAGCGCGGCAAACGCGGTCGAAAACTACCCCGTGGTTATCAGAATGTTACCGCAGTCGAGGTTACTGACTAATCGATTACATCGAAGAGAAATCGTACTGTAATGCTTTTTCGGGAGCCTGAAGGAAATCGCCGTAAACGAAGTCGACATTAAGCGTCCACAATACACTCAATATAGCTGCGTCCTCGACGCCAGGGGTAATCGACAGAATACCCATCTCTGCGGCCTGGTTAGCAATTTCACGAATACTTTCCTGATTCTCGGGGCTTTGTGCCAGGTTTTCCATGTAAGCCGCACTGACACGCACGTAATCGGCTTTGATATGCTTCACCAGTTGAAATGGATTCAGGCCGGTGCCAAAGCCGTCGATGGCAAATTGACACTTGATTTCCTTAAGGCGTTTAAAGAAATCCTTGGTTGCTTTGAGTTGGCTAACAGCATCACCCTCGTCCACCATAAATATCAGAAGGCTGGCAATGATTTTTGATTTGGTAATGTTTTCGGCTATCCAGCCCGTCAGGCTGGGATCGATAATCGAATCGACGCATAAGGGTATGAAACATTGAACCTTGCGTGATTTCTTACTGGTTTCCGAGACTTTTTTAATGGCGTGGAGGATAGCCCAGCGATCCAGCATTTTAGAGACTTTAGTTCTTGTCGCCGCTGCCGCGTAATCGGCTTTAAATAATTTGTCGCCCTCGCTGGTGGTAACCGTCTGACTGGAAATATAACGTTCACCACCCTGCGCCTTTATGCTCACGATTGGTTGATACAGGCCTTCGATTCGATTATTAGCTAACGCATCCCTGATTTGTTCAGAGATCTCGTTATCTTCTTCATCCGGAGTCATTTCCCCTGCCTTCGGGACATAAACAACCATTTGGTTACCGCCAGCCTGTTGAGCCTCGGTACAGGTTTTTTCGACTCGAGCCAGAATTTCGTTGATATTCGTCGGGGAATTCTGGTCAATGTAAATGACTGATACGGTGCAGGTCGCACTGATGGATTGGTCGCCGACCTGTGATACATGTCGCGCGATCAGGCTCGGAATTTGCGCTGCCTGTTTTTCGATTACGGCTTTATCTTTGAACGCACTAAGAATCGAATAAGAGTGGGCCCCGAACCGCGCCACGATTTGATTTTTTGACGCCAGCGCTTTAAGTATTTTCGCGATATTACCAATTAATATATCGCAACCCGAAATGCCGACGCTATCACGAATCGACTGAAAGTTGTCGATGGCAATATAAATCGTCGCGTATTTATGGGCACCGCTACCCGCCAAGGCAAGAGCTTTCTTTAACTCTTCCACCAGATACTGGTGGTTATAAAGACTGGTGATCTGGTCGTGCTGGTGTAAATAATTAATCTTTTCTTCGAGTTCGGCTGTATCTCCAGCCGATCGAATGAGTATCTGAGTACAGGGCTCACCATCGTAACTGGCAGGCGCAAACTCCAGCGTGGCATCGAGTTTCTCGCCACTAGTATGAACGAGCTTGAGTTCGAGCCGACTCTGATTAGTTTCGTTTTGACTGAATTCGCGCAGGAAGGTTTTTATTTCGTTTTGCTGTGACGAGTCGATCATGTCGATAATAGGCGTGCCTTCGAGTTCGTCGAAATCGGCATTACCGAATAACTCCATATAGGCCTGATTAGCGTATATATGCATGCCTTCATGGACATAGGCGACGGCATCTTTAGAGTTAGCGAGTAATGACTGGCAACGTTTTTCACTCTCCTGTAGCTGAAGATCGAGGCGTCTTGAGCTACGCCATTGATCCAGGCTGTAGAACTCACGCTTGATGACCAGGATCAAATGATCGAGGTTTTCATTCGAAATCACATCCTGAGCGCCCTCGTGAATCGACTTTACGATGAGCTCCGCAGTTGGCTGCCTGGTAATTGCAATTAAGACGACGTGTCGGCCGCATTCGTTGATTAACTGTATGGCCTGTTTGAGTTCGAAATCGGGCAGGTCCATAGAAAACAGCACCAGGTCGAGGACTTTACTCTCGAGAATGCCGCGCATATCATCTGCGTCTTCGGCGAATTCGGCCCGTGCGTGCATGCCTGATGCACGCAGTGAACTGGTGATTTGCTCGGCCTTGTGTAAGCCCTCGTCGATGATGAGCAGGCGAATTAATTTATCAACTTCGGATGTCATTTGGATTTCTTTCTAATTGGTCGTCCATGATAGCTTAACCATGTGATACAAACTGCCTTCCTGTTTAATATTCTGACTAGATAGTTCAAGCCAGTAACAGGAAGTAAGGATAATACGGCAATACCCCTCGTTCATACAATCTTTCGCCTTATTTTTTGGCTTCGCATTTGTTGTGTTGACGTTGAATCCGTTATCATTACATCTTTTTGCAGAGTTCTGAACAATGGCCAGTTATAGTACCAGCGAATTTCGCAGTGGATTAAAGGTAATGATCGATGGTGATCCCTGCGCCGTTATCGAAAACGAATTCGTCAAGCCGGGTAAGGGTCAGGCGTTTAACCGAGTGAAGATACGTAACCTGAAGACTGGACGTGTGCTCGATAAAACCTATAAGTCAGGCGAATCACTAGAAGCCGCCGATGTCGTCGATATAGAAATGCAGTATTTATATAGCGACGGGGAATTCTGGCATTTCATGTTACCCGATACCTACGAGCAGCATGCTGCCGACGCTCAGGCAGTGGGTGAGGCACATCTATGGTTAAAGGCCCAGGACACCAGCGAAGTGACCTTGTACAACGGTAGCCCTATCGGTATATCACTGCCTAATTTTGTAGAACTGGAGATTTTCGATACCGACCCTGGTCTGAAAGGTGATACCGCGCAGGGTGGCACCAAACCAGCTACGCTTGAAACCGGTGCCGTGGTCAAGGTTCCTCTATTCCTCGAGATTGGTGAGCTGATTCGAGTCGATACACGCACCGGTGAATACATGTCTCGCGTTAAGAAGTAAACGCAGTGATGGACTGGCGGCCAACTGCCACGCCACAGGCGATTCGAGCCAGAGCCCGTATTAACCAAAATAT
>JAUVCH010000039.1 GCA_030595795.1 Gammaproteobacteria bacterium | reverse complement strand
GTTTCTCACTCATCCAGTCAGGCCTCTTTTTTGGTTTGACAATGGTGATGATGTGGTCACGTTCACCGAGCTTTTTACCTTGCTTGAAATCGGTACTTTGCCTTCGAGAGCCATTCTGTTCCATCAGTAAGTCAACTCCTTTGCTTTGCATGTCAGCGATAAAGAAATAGGTGGGAAAGTAGGCATCACCAAGCACCAGATCCCCCGCTATAAAGCCGTCCTGCATTGACCGCAGCAGGGTTTGCTCATCGCCACCCTTGCCTTTGAAACGGCCAACAGCGGCATTCAACAAAGCGCCACTGGACAGGCAGGTGATACCGACCATACGGCAAATAGGGAAACCTAAACCCGCTTTCTGTCCTCCTTGCTGGGGATACTTGGCCTGGTTAGGCGCTGTATCAGGCATGGTGATTGTGGTGCCGTCTACGATTTTGACTTTACGGCCTTTCCAGCGCCAATCATCGGTTACTTTATGGTCGATAGTCGAGCCCAGGTATTGTGTTAACTTGACTACCATATCCAGGGGTAATTTTTGCCTTGCACGGCAGTAGCCACCGGTGTGAGTGCTGCAAGGTGTCAGACCACCTATCAGTTTTTTCATTGCCGCTTGATTCACTATATTTTGACAGGATCGATCTGCACTGAGTGCCTGTGTGATGAACATGGATAGGGTTTCGGTGGGGGGAAACATTCTTTCGCGGTGCTCTGGCAATAAGGCTTCCACTTCTTCAAACAGGGTGTCACTGGTGAGTAAGTTGAAGATGCCATAACAATCACTCGTTAAGGCGTGTGACTGAATGGATTTTTGTTGAAACAAAGTAGCGCTACGGATAGGATTCATGGCAGATCGACTCACGGTGGCGGTGGATGGTTTGGCGATTTGAAGCCTAACCACCTTGTCGGTCTTTTTCTAGGGTAATTTGAACTGCTTATGGCTTAAGTAAGTGCCATTCGAGTCTGACCCCTTGATGTTCGATTTTTGGACAATTCGGCATTAAGATGATCAATATGCTTATTTTGCCACCAGCAGATAAAAACTATATGAAACATCAATAGAAACAATAATGTAAGAACCTGATGATTGTTTCCAATTGTAAGTTTATTCAAGCCATAAAAGTAGGCGAAACAGCTTGCGAAATAAGTTAGCACATAAGCCCATGAAAAGAATTTCCATAATATGACTATCCATTGGCCTTCAATAGGAGTTAATTTGTTGGTCAGAAAAAGAATTACTAGTATTGAAAAACTAACAAAACCAAATACTACAATTTTATAGATAAAGGCTCTTTTACTGTCTATCCGCGCAAGTACAACCGAATGGGCTTTAATCCAATTTAAGCTGTACAACCCGAATGTTGTTATGAATAGCAACAGGCATATAAGCAAGTTAGATTCCCGAAATTTAGTCACAAAGATTCCGCCCCAAATATCTGCGGGTCAACGCTAATCAAAAAGATCCCCTATTGAAATTGAACCGGTAGTCCGGTGTTCCACCTCAGTTACAGGGAATGGTAAACTTAAACCAAACCCAACTGTGTGCCTTTCGGTATCAGAGGTGAAATTTGGGATCAGTAAGTTTGCATTGAACCGTTCACTATCCTTATCGAAACTACATCTATTGGGCGCAGTGGTAAATCTGAGACTTCCTTTTAGCCTTTTCGCTAAGTCAGCAATGTCAAAATCCTCAAATCCGTTTGTCGGATAATCAACAAAAAGCCCAAGATCCGATACGCCCTCGAAAGGAGATATTCCTTCCTCGCCGGTATCCGCTAATATTCCGAGTCCGTATCCAAATAAATTTAGTTCTATCCCAACCACGCGGAGTCCATACGGATCAATGTACCCAACCGGATTCCCCCCAACATAAGCATAAGTATTCAACCCACCAGCAATCCCAATCGGATCACTAGAAGTATACTGCCCTATCTCCGGATCATAATACCGATTCCAGTTATAATACAACCCGGTTTCGGCATCATGATACTGCCCAGGGAACCGGATATTCAAGCTGACATTGAAGGTATCACCATCCACATCTTCATCAATCGCCACCACTTTACCAAATGGATCAAAGTCACCACTCCAGACCGTTTGACCGGAAGCATTAGTTAATAGCCTCGGCATTCCCAGATGGTCGGTATGCGCATAGTATAACTGCTCGAAGCCAGCACTAAAGTCGCGTACTGCCAGTAGTTTACCCGATAGGTAAATATACTCCTTGATGACGTTATTCAGCCCATCGAGTTCAGCCAGCAACAAACCATCGAGGCCATAGACATACTGGGTGACGCTACCATCCGCTAACGTCTTACTGACACGTTGCCTTAGCGCATTGTATTGATAACTGGCCTGCTCTACTTCCAGGAACATGGCGCGAGTCATTTGATTGTAAGCCGAGTTTTCATAGCCCCAGTTGGTGATCTCTTCGCTACATTCGTAGTAGTGAGTATCCGTGACGCCAAATAGCGTGATTTCTTCGGCTGTATAGGGGGTTAGTACGCAACCCCAATCCCAGATCCATTTTTCTGTCCCAGCTCCGGCATAGTCATAAACCCGCGAACTCGCCTGACTAGTACCAGGAGTCCAGATTGTTTTTGTGGCGCAACCTTCTATAGTTAACCAGCAGGAACCCGTTAAAGGGTCATCTAGTTGGTAAATAACTTCTGACGTTGCCCAGTCACCAATATTCACTTCGTGACTATAAAATGATGTTGTTCTATATTCATAATCAAATAGTCCGCTACCTTCATCATGCGACCCACGGCTGCTATAGGAATAGTCAGCAGATGATTCGTAGGTAAAATCCCGCGTTCCAAACAGGCCCGATGCTGTTTCCAGGCGATCACCCCAGTCATAATTAAACTGGTTTAGCGTTGTCGAGAAGTTTCTGGTTTCGTTTAGTTGTAGCAAGTTACCATTGGCGTCATATTGGTTATAACTTCGTTCCAACAGTCCGTTGGTCGCTTGCTGTGTCGGACGATTAGCCGTATCGAAGGTCGCAGTATAACTAAGCCCATTTCCATAGGTAAAGCCATCAATCGGGCCGAAGGCTTCATAGCTAATGGCGGAGGCTATTGCACTACCACTGATGTCATTCACGCTTTGCACCTGACCCGCAAAGTTATAATCGTAACTTATCACGGAACCCGATGGATAAGTGACCGTTTGGGTACGCCCCGCCGCATTGTAGCTATAACCAACGCTTTGATGGCCCGTGACGCGACCCAGGCCATCGTAAGCATAAGTCGTGATACCGCTTTCCATGGCCATGCTACACAATCGGCCCTGGCCGTTGAGGCAGGTATCATAGCCGTAAGTTATATCATCGGCGGTTCCCGGTGCATCGGCACTTGTTACCCGATTAAGCGCATCGTACTGATACTGGATTAAACGGTTGTTGCCATCCAGTTGCGTAAGCCGATTACCCGCTTCATCGTAGCTATAGCTGGTGGTGACGGCTTTGCCGTCCAGCTCGCTCGATACGGTATGATCTAGAGTATTATAGTTATAGGTCAGGTTTTCGTTCGCCCGACTAACCGTTTCGAGTCGGCTATAGACATCGAAAGTCTTCACCAGTTGCTGATGCAGGCTATCATTAACATCATAGACGCTTTCATCGAGCGTATTGCCCTCGGTATCGAGGGTATATAGACGGTAATTTCCGAGACCATCGCTGATTTTGCTAAACCCAGGTTGCCGCTAACAGAGAAACCATGGTTAGGCTGAAAAGAATTTTACGACTCATATCGAGTTTCCTCCGATAGAGCATTGGCGTACTTGAGATTGTTTAAATCGCCAGAACGGCGAGAGGGGGAAAGATTTGTGCTTACTTCCAGATACTTCCAAGTATGTCCATTCCAATTTAGCCCTTTATAATTTATTTATTTCCTACTTTTTAAACTAGCATTTATATTTTTAGATGGCAAATTATTTTTTCCAGAAAGCCCATAACTAGTAAGTTCCATTCGTGGTTTTATCCCATTCTCGGCCAGCCGACATTTTTCTTATATTTTCCAGCAAACTGCCGATAATAAACTAAACTAAAATGCATCCGACAACACCTGGATAAAGATATGAGGAGACTTTGAGTGGATATCGCAACAATCGTAGGATTCATTTTGGCATACGTCATAATTGGCGCTGCAATTATGATGGGTGGGCCATTTATATTATTTGTAAACCCGCCATCGCTACTTATTGTCATTGGTGGAACATTTGCGGTAACCCTGATGCGAGTCACGTTGGGAAACTTTCTCGGATCTTTCAAAATAGGCTTGAAAGGCTTTTTCTACAAGCTGGATGCACCGCAAAGCCTGATCGACGAATCTGTCGATCTTGCTAACGTAGCGCGCAAGGAAGGAATCCTCGCGCTTGAGGGTCGCGAAATATCGAATAGTTTTCTGGAACGTGGCATCGGACTGTGTATCGATGGACACGCTCCCGAAGTGGTTAAAAACCTGCTCAGCAAGGATATAAACCAGTCAATCGAACGCCATGTCATCGGTGCCGATATGTTTAAGGCGATGGCTGTCTATGCACCGGCTATGGGGATGATCGGAACACTCATTGGTCTGGTTCAAATGCTTTCCAATATGTCCGACCCTGCGGCAATCGGTCCTGCGATGGCGGTTGCGTTGCTGACAACACTCTACGGTGCCATTATTGCTAATGCTTTTGCCTCACCGCTGGCCGAAAAACTGATACTGATTAGCGGCTACGAGAAGCTTAACAAAAATCTAATTCTGGAATCGATTTCTGGCATTCAGGAAGGCACCAATCCCAGAGTCCTGAAACAAATGCTGAATGCCTATCTGCCCGAAAGTAAGCGTCAGGAAGATGAGTAGTCAGGAATATCTGATAATGGCTGAGACCCTTCAATGAGCGAGGAATGCGAATGCCCACCATGCGAAGAGGGACTGCCACCCTGGCTTGCCACCTTTGCCGATATGATGGCGCTACTAATGTGCTTCTTCGTACTGTTATTGTCTTTTGCAGAAATGGATGTACTGAAGTTCAAGCAGGTCGCGGGTGCTTTAAAACTGGCTTTTGGTGTACAAAGAGACGTTATAGCGACTGAAATCCCGAAAGGCACCAGTGTAATAGCCCAGCAATATAGTCCCGGTAAACCGACCGAGGTCACGCCACTCGAAATCATGCGGGAAACAACTACCGACGATACCAAAACCAATCTCGACTTTACCGATTCCGAGACTAAAAATAACCAGTCAATGTCCGCAGCACAAGCCGAGGCTCTCACGCAGCAGCAGGCACAACAGGACGCAAAGGAAGAAGCCGAGGAACTGCAAAAAGAACTCGCTTCCGCTATCGGGGATGGTCTGCTCGAAGTAGAGGCATTCAATGATCGAGTACTGATTCGTATTCGAGAACGCGGATCCTTCGGTTCCGGACAGGCTAAATTAAAAGAACAGTTCCAGCCAATTCTGAAACTAATCGCCGAGGTTCTCAATCAACGCGATGGCCGCTTTATTATTTCCGGACATACGGACGATATCCCAATTGAAACCAGAAAATTTCGATCTAACTGGGATCTGTCCGCTGCTCGTGCCGCAAGTGTCGTGCATTATTTCATCCAGCAAGGTGATGTTGACCCCGAACGCATGGAAATTAGGGCTCTCGCCGATAACGAGCCACTGGTTCCTAATGATAGCTGGGAAAACCGCGCACAGAACAGGCGTGTCGAAATTAGCGTACTACATGGCAACCACCAGGCCATTGATGTTGATTCACCAGCCGAGAATGTTGACTTTATTCAGAGCGAGGATAACTGAGACCCATTATGTCTGAGAATCGTCGACGTTACTTTCGCATCGAAGATTGGGTTTATCTGGAAGCCCGGCTAGTTAATCAAAGTGAACTGGAAATGAAACTGGCATACTACCAGTCGAATCAGCCTTTTTATTCTTCAGCAAACGAGCACAACCAGGGTCAGCACAAAAATCTGGCCGATCTCCGGGCCATAACGGAAAAAATGCCAGAACTTGCTGGCTATTTAACCAGCCTACAGGATCAAATCAATCATCTGACTAAAAAGCTACTACCGGGTGATTCGGACGAACATCAATCCAGCTTTGCACAAATACGAAAAGTTAACCTCAGTGCTCAGGGTATTTCATTTACTACAGACGACTTGTTTAAACCAGCCGATACGGTCGAACTACGTTTAAAATTAATACCCTCCATAACGGAGCTGCCAATTCTGGCTCGTGTGGTTTTGGTCGAAGACAATGAAGCTGACGGGGAACTTGGATTATATCGGATATCACTGGATTTTCTGCATATCCAGGGCAGCGATCGTGAAATCATTGCCAAACATGTTCATAGCAAACAGTTTGAGACTCTTGGTTCCAAGAGCAACGAGGCTCTCTGATCGAGATGTTACTATTCACGATAGACCCTTCAGATCGGTAACAGCATGTCGGAAAAAAATACCCGAGTCTGGCTGGAAGATCATAATGGACAAATTCCGGCCATAGACGATTTCCACCAGCAGGTGATTGAAATGCTAGAGGAAGGCATCGCTCCATTGAAGGACATAGCGGACATAATTATGCTGGATCCGGGCATGAGTATTGCGCTGCTACAAAAGACCAACGCTCGGCTAAAAAAAAGCAGGCGCCCAGTCGCTGATACGATACACACAGCAATGGGGATGCTTGGATTACCAGCCATTACCAAGCTGATTCATCAACTTGCTACTCTGGGTAACTTTAGCTCGAATAAAGCGACTTCAGACCGTTTTCGTCAATTGCTGAGTCAGAGCCATCACGCGATTGCGCAGCTCAATATTTATGCGAAGCTTCAGGGACTGCAGAGAATCGATGACACACGAACGGCTATGCTGCTACATAACATCGGTGAAATGTATGCCTGCTTGCACGATCCCGATAAATATCAAAGCTACCACCGGCAGTTGTACTCGAAGCCCGATCAGAGCGACCTGGTTAGCCAGGTTTTCGGCTTCGATTTTTTGCATCTGGGTATTCTACTCAGCCAGCAATGGGCATTGCCTGACTTGCTTATCGAATCTTACAAATCCCAGAAAAATCAATCTCGAAAATCCAGTCTGATTCATCTGGCTGGCGAGCTGGCGAAACAGGCTGAACTGGGCTGGTACCATAAGTCGATGCTGCTAGCGCAGATTAATTGCGCCAGCTTCCTCAACTTAACAACAATAAATACTCGTCAACATATCCAGTCGGCAGCACTAGCTGCAGCAAAAAAATCGACTATCAGTGGCATTTTCCCAGCAGCAGCGCGCCTGATTTTATTACCCGATATCGATAGGCCTGCAGTCGTTAAAAAACCCGCAGTCGAGAAGCCGCAATCGGTTGAGGTTCAATCTCTGGGAGTTCAGTCTATAGGGGCTCAGATGAAAGCATTATTGCAATCTTCGAAAGCAACCCAATCGTTAATCATCAATCTGCTGCTGAACTACCTGTTTAAAGATATGGGGTTTTCCCGCGTGGTGTTAATGACACTTTCCAGCGACAGGAAAACCTTAGAGACACGCACAGGCAAAGGTCTGGATGAAGGCTCGTCTTTTCTGAAACTTCAGCTTCAAATTGCTAACGCTGGACTGTTAAAATCGTTATTGCTGAAACCCCAGGCGCTTTGCCTGAATGCCTCAAACTATAGGAAATATGAATCGAGTTTGCCTGGAATTTTTAAGGCAACCTGCCTTTGCGATAATTTTGCATTGATGTCGATATTTATCGGCAACAAACCCATTGGTTTGATTTACTGCGACCGCAGCGTATCGGGCAAAGCTATTGATAAGGCGACCTACGACGAATTTAAAACCAGCATTATGACGACCAGTAAAGCGCTTGTTTTCCTGGCTAAACGCAATACTCAATCTGCTGCCTGATTAGACTGCCGTTTTACTCCTGCCGGCTTTGACCAACCAACTACGCAGCTGCTCGGCGGCATCTGACAAAGGTCTGTTTTCATCCCAGGTCAAAAAATAGGACCCGGGAGCTTTCATTTCCCAATTACCCATTCTCACCAACCGACCCGATCGAATCAGGGGCTCTACCATGCTATGCCAGCCCAGCGCGACCCCCTGGCTTTCCTCTGCAGCCTGCAATGACACCACATAATTGTTAAAGCGGCGAAAGTTAGCCTCAGTCAAATCGCAGCCCCATTCTGCCAGCCATGCATCCCACCCTGTCCAGCCAGGATCAACATTATCGAGCCGTAACAGCGGCAAAGTGAGTAAATCCTCTGGTTTTTCCAAAGCATGCTTTTGAGAAAATTTCGGGGAGGAAACCGGATAAATCGAATCCTCTAGGAGTTTATACATCGTCTCAGATCGCCAGTTTCCATCGCCATAACGGATACGAATATCGGCCCCTAGAAAACCAGGGTCGAGCGGGTTGTCCGAAATAGAGTGATTTAAATTAATATGCTCGTGGCATTGCCAGAAGCTACTCAGCCTGGGCATCAACCAAAGGGACGCGAAAGCCGTGGTCGCCGCAATAGTTACCTCGTTAGTCTGAGATCGGCTTTTCAGCGACTGACACAGTTTCCCAATTTGCTGAAAGCTACTACTCAAGACCTGAAATAAATCAATGCCTTCACTGGTTAGTTCTACACCTCGATGAAGTCGATTGAAGAGTAGACATTTCAGCTCGACTTCCAGCAGTTTAATTTGTCGACTAACCGCACCTAGCGTCACGCCGAGTTCGCTCGCGGCAGCAGTAAAACTGCCATGACGGGCACAGGCATCAAAGGTATTAAGGCAGGTCAAACTCGGGAGTTGATAAAAACGTCTGGCCATAACTGGGTTTACCTGAAGTAAACTCTATAAGAAGTTTTTTGATATTGTCAAACCTCCAGAATCATTGCAAGGTATATCGAATGAACAGACTGGAGAAAATCCAGTATTTAATTTTAGGATTAGACAAATGCCCATGACCGAATCATATAACATTCCGCTCGATGCCATCTTACAACCTATTGAGACAGCATCTGGACTACCCAACCAGGCTTATACTAGCGATGAATTTATGGCCTATGAACGTGACCAGGTTCTCGGCAAAAGCTGGGCCGGGCTGTGGTTCGCTAATGACCTGCCGAAAAAAGGCTATGCCAAACCCGTCGAGTTTATGGGCTTGCCAATACTTATATTGCGTAACAAAAAGGATGAGATTAAGGTTTTTCACAACGTATGCAGTCACCGCGGCATGTTACTGGTCAATAAAGAAACCGCCATCCAGGGCGCCTTACGCTGCCCTTATCACTCATGGTCATACAACCTCGATGGTGAATTGAAGAGCACACCTCATATTGGTGGTTTGGGTGAGCAAAAAGTCGAGGGCTTTAACCATTGCGACCATGGCCTGAAACCGGTTCGATCAGCCATCTGGATGGGTGTTATCTTTATCAACCTGTCGGGTGACGCAGCCGAATTTGAGCAGTACATCAAACCGTTATCTGATCGATGGCAGACTTTTCTCGGTGATAGTGGTTACGCGCGGATGACCACTCCGATCGAGGGCGAAGGTCTACAAATAGAAGTGCAGTCCAACTGGAAACTGGCGGTCGAAAATTACTGTGAGGCCTACCACCTGCCGTGGATTCATCCTGACCTGAATCGCTATTCAAAGCTTGATGATCATTATCACATCATGATCGAGGAAAACTTTGCCGGACAGGGCAGTAATGCTTATCGGCTCTCAAGTGACGCCGGTACGGCTCTGACACAATTTCCTGAATGGCCAAAAGATAAACTCGAACAAGCCGAATACGTGTCATTCTACCCCAACGTATTACTCGGAATTCAGGCTGATCATGCCTTCGTAATGATTATCGAGCCCGTTGCGAGTAATAAATCGATCGAACATTTGCGTCTGTTCTACGTTGGCAATGACGCCACCGACGATGCTTTTGCTGATTCTAGAAATACCACGCTCGCATCCTGGCGGGTGGTATTCGGTGAAGACATTGATGCTGTCGAAGGCATGCAAAAAGGACGTGCGTCGCCTGGCTTCAAGGGCGGTGTCTTTTCATCTGTGATGGATAACCCTACGCATCATTTTCATCAATGGGTGGCGCGAAAATTGAATACGGCTGCTTAAGGATTCACCAGCGCCAGACTAATCCGTTTATTCTGCTTACCCTTGTTCTTCAGTTTGGTAATAACCACCTCGCCAATCTCTCCGGTCGATTTAACATGCGTGCCGCCACAGGGCTGAAAATCGGTATTTTCGATGTTAATCGTACGTACCGTGCCCTGGCCTCTTGGTGGTTGCACTGACATGGTACGCACCAGACCCGGATTTTGATCGAGTTCTTCTTCGGTAATTGAGCCGATTGTAACAGGCAGGTCGTTGTTGATTAATTCATTCATCCTCTGAGTTAAATCTGCCTTATCAACCTCAAGCCCCTGTAAGTCGAAATCGATACGACTCTCGGTTTCACCAACCGACCCACCGGTAGCCTGCGCCGGGATCAAATGACACATCAAATGCATGCTGGTGTGCATACGCATGAGTCGATGGCGGCGTTGCCAGTCGAGTTCCAGTTCGACCTCATTGCCGACTTTAATCGAACTTAATTCACCGCCAGATAGAAAATGGACGATGCTATTTCGATCTTCGGCGTAACGCGTATCTGTGATCTGGTAATCAACACCGTTAACTGACATTTTGCCAGTATCACCTGGCTGCCCACCACCAAGCGGATAAAAAATCGACGATTCAAGCACCACACCACCTTCAATCACCGCAGCGACACGGCTGCTATGGGTTTGCTGATAGCTGTCCTGGTAGAATACTTTTTCGGTCATAATTATTGCGTTAACTCTTTCCAGAATTTAACGTCGTATTTTTGCACCAGCTTATTATAGGAAATCATGCTTCGAATCTCCTTAACATAGGCCTCTCGTCGCTGAGAATATTTTATCAACCCTTTTGCCAGGTCGTAACCACTTGGATTGGTTGATTTCACTCTTGCCTTGGCACGCAATTTTCGAATTAGGCCATAGACCCGACCGGTATTCAAATTAAAGATATAGCCGCCGACCGATTGCTGAGGATTACCAAATTTTCTGACTTCGTGTTTGGTACCGCTATCCCGATTTGCCGGAACAATGCCACAGCCTTTCTTATAACACCATTGCCCGAAAAAATTATTGCCCGCTTTGGCAAAACGCGAAGTACCCCAGGCGGATTCATTAGCACCTTGAGCCATTGCCAGGGAAGGCGGTATATAGTCGACGCGTTTTAGCAGGTCGGTGATTTTTACCGCGTCAATAGTTTCGCAATTTTTACTATATTTTTCACATATCCTGGTTAACTGCGCCGACGCCTCAGCCTTTTCGACCACAGCCCGCTCAGCCAGAATTTTTTTATTCTCGGCCAAAATGAGAGGATAAAGATAGTTAAAAAAAGCAGCCTTTTTTTGTTTCACATCTTTGAAGCTGGCAAAATCGGGCACGGCTGCGGAAACTGCAAAAGGAATGACTAGTGTTAAGAAAAGAATAGTTTTAAATTTCATAAGTAACATCAGTTTGTTTTGAAAGTGTAATAAGCCTAGTAGAGCTTTTCGAGATAAGCAACGCCCAATCATGCTATTTTGTATAAACTTATTCTAATGAACGCCAGTCAACACGAGAATCCTCCACAAAGAAAGATTATCCACATTGATGCCGATTGCTTTTACGCAGCGGTAGAAATTCGAGATAACCCGAAGCTAAGAGGTTTTCCCATAGCCGTAGGTGGCAGCGCCGCACGACGTGGTGTGATCGCTACGGCCAGTTACGAGGCACGGAAATTCGGCGTACGCTCGGCAATGGCTAGCGCCACCGCTTTGAAACGCTGTCCAGATTTAATCCTGATTCCGGGCCGAATGTCGGTATACCACGAAGCTTCTCGTCAAATGCGTGAAATCTTCGCTGACTATACCGACCTGATCGAGCCTCTGTCGCTTGATGAGGCATTTCTGGATGTTTCGGATTGCCAAAAGTGCAAAGGTAGTGCCACATTTATAGCCCGGGAGATACGTCAGCGAATTTCGGATACTGTAGGCATCACCGTATCAGCTGGAATTGCCCCGAATAAATTTATCGCTAAAATCGCCAGCGACTGGAACAAGCCTAACGGACAATTCGTGGTCACACCCGACAAAATCGAAGCATTTATGGCAGAGTTGCCGGTTAAACATATCTGGGGCGTCGGCAAGGTCACCGCTGCCAGGTTGGAAAAGCAGGGAATCAGGACCTGTGCCGATGTTCGTAATTTTGACATCTTTTTGTTTGTGCAGCAGTTCGGTCAGTTTGGCGAACACATTCATAAACTGGCTCACGGCATCGACAATCGTCCCGTCGTTTCCGAATGGCGGCGTAAGTCGGTAAGCGTAGAAAATACTTATGCAGCAGATCTGCCAGACCTCGCCGCCTGTTTATCGAAGATTCCTGAATTAATCGAGTCGTTAAAAAAACGCATGGCAAAACTCGATGACGATTACCAGATCCAGAACTGTTTTCTAAAAATGAAATTTAGTAACTTCAGTCAGACCACAGTAGAACGATCGCATTGCAAACCCGCTGTTGAGGATATTACCAGTCTATGTGAAGAGGCCTGGAATCGCGGTAAGCTGCCTGTCAGGCTATTAGGTATCGGTGTCAGACTCCAGGATTTAACCGAATCTGGCGGGCAAATGGACTTATTTGGTTAAGAAACCTTACTCGTTTTCTCGCTTATACATTTCGCGATGGTGATAAACATCTTTCTAACATCAACTGGCTTGGAAATATAATCATCCATACCAACTTCGACGATGCGTTTAACGTCCTCGGTCATAACGTTGGCGGTTAAAGCAATGATTGGCAGGTTTTTTAGGCCCTGCATCTGTCGAATATTCAGAGTTGCCTCATAGCCATCCATTATTGGCATCTGACAATCCATTAGTACTAAATCATAGCTATCCTGTTGCACCATATCGACTGCCTGCTGGCCGTCCTCTGCGATATCTACTTCGACACCGTTTCTTGACAGCAATTTTTTTGCCACCTGCTGATTCATGACATTGTCTTCGACCAGCAATGCCTGAAGCCCATTCAACTTTTCTATGGCTGCTTTATATTGATCTTCTATATCTATCATGGAGTCCATGATTTTACTCTCTATTAATTTTTTGGCCGTGGCATATTCCGAGTCGCCCGACTCTAACCCAATCTGGATTTTAACATAACCCTGTTCAGTAAACTTAATGGCATTACTTATCAGGTTTATTCAGGGGTCGACAAGCATAATGTATAAAATTCACTCTTGCCCTTATCTATCAATGAGTTACTATCTTTTTGAGAAGTAGATTATCATTTAAGTCGGCTAAGATACTAATAATATTAGTTATAGCACACTTGCCCTATTATGGAGGCTAATATGCAACGCCCAAATTTTGAATCGCTGATTTCAGCACCCTGGCCAGAGCCGGAAGATAATGCCGATACCGTACAGGCCTACCACCTTAGCAAACATCAAAATCAATCAGATCAACAAACCAACGAAGACGAAGGTCTCGAACATGCTGTTATCCTTGGATATAACTAATTAACTTAAAACGCCGGTAGCTAACCCTATCGGCTGACTTGCTTCTCTCCGGCGGCCGATTGACAATATACGGCCTAATATCTCTTTTCACTAAACTATCGAATGAATGACCAGCTGCTGATTCTGGCTGCCATTGCGACGTCTATTCTGACAGCCATCACTGGCATTGGCGGTGGCATGATCTTAATCGCTTTAATGCCGGGGCTATTACCGGCTCCAGCTATCATTCCTGTCCATGCCCTCGTTCAACTCTTTGCCAATTCAAGTCGAGCTGTATTTGGCTGGAACCACATACACTGGCGATTCGCTACAGCATTTATTTCAGGTTCGATCGTGGGCGGCATTGTTGCGGCTGGCATCACCCTGAACATAAACCTTGAATATACACCGCTACTCATTGCCGCCTATATCCTTTTCATTGTGTGGGGGCCCAATTTACAATTCAAAAAGGCGCCGCGCGGTGAGTTTTTTACAATAGGTTTATTCCAGACAGGGCTAAGCATGATTGTCGGAGCCACCGGCCCTATAGGCTATGCATCACTGTTAGCCAAAGGCTTGCAACGCGATGCCCTGGTGGTTACTACTGCCTCAATGACATCCTTTAGCCACTTAATAAAAGTCGCTCTGTTTGGAGTTCTTGGTTTTGCGTTTATTTCTTACTGGAAGATCATTCTAGGTATGTCGATTGGCGTGATTGCCGGTACGTTTATCGGTATTCATATTCGCTATAAAATCCCAGAGTCGGTATTTCGCCATTTTCTGAAATGGTTATTAGCGATCCTTGCGATTCGTATGATTGTGATTACTTTTCTTTGAGAAAACCAGATAGCTCAGTACGGGGACGAGCAGTCGTACCCCTGACCATCAAGTCAGTATTCATTTCCGTATGTAGTAAGGTGGATTCATTATTAATTTGTGACACCAGGAAATCAGCCGCAAGCTCACCCATTTCAACTAATGGCACATGGATAGTAGTCAACGGGGGTATTATTTGTGCGCTGATATCAAGGTCGTCAAATCCCGTGATAGATATGTCATCAGGCACCCGCATTCCGGCTAACTGACATTCTGCCAGCGCGCCCAATGCCAGAATATCGTCTCCGCACATAACCGCAGTTGGTGGTGAACTACCCTGAAGCAATATACGCATCGCTTCCCTGCCCTGCTTAACCGTATAAGAGCGTTCAAGAATTTTATTTTGAGGCAATATCAGATTTCTTCCTTCCATAGCTTCCTTGATGCCAAGGAGGCGATCCATCGCACGATCATTGTTCCGAGTACGGCCTATGTAAGCGCTTACATTACAGGAGAAATTTACGTGTCCATCGAATACATCAAAAAAGCAGCTAAGACATCAGCAACTGGAGAAGACAACACACGCGATATTGTCGTCAAAATGCTCAGCGAAATTGAAACTGGCGGCGAAGAAAAAGCTCTGGATTATGCAAAAATACTCGACGGCTGGGATCAGGGCAATCCGATAGTTAGCCGCGAACAAAACGAGGCGGCAAAGGCGAAAGTGCCTCAACAGGCTAAAGACGATATTCAATTTGCCTACGACCGGGTCAGCGCCTTTGTGAAACACCAGCGCGACAGCATGCAGGAATTCGAAGTCGAGCTCAGCCCTGGCCTGTTTGCTGGTCAAAAACTAATTCCGATGACCACGGCAGGCTGTTATGTACCTGGAGGTCGCTATGCCCATATCGCCTCAGCGATTATGAGTGTCGCTACGGCTAAAGTTGCCGGCGTCGAGATTGCCATCATTGCCGATGCCACTGCCGACCCTGAAATCGTTGCCTGCGATCTGGTAGGCCAGGCCGAACATGGTCCAGACTCGCCTGCCTGGTTATTCACCGATTCGCGTGAACTGGCCAACGCGGTAGTCGACAAAATTCCCGGTTACATCGAATCTTTACCTGAAGTACAGCGCAATGCCGCTAACACAGCCTGGAGAGATTACGGTGAAGTCGTGCTTTGCGACACCCGCGAAGAAGTCGCTACCATCAGCGATCAATATGCCGGAGAACACCTCGAAGTTCAGGCCGAAGACCTGGATTGGTGGTTGGCTCGACTGAAGAACTATGGCTCGTTGTTTGTCGGCGAGGAAGCCACGGTCGCATTCGGTGACAAGTGCTCAGGCACCAACCATATCCTGCCTACCAAAGGTACGGGACGTTATACCGGTGGTTTAAGCGCGGCCAAATTCATCAAGGTAGTCACTTATCAGCGCCAAAGCCAGGAAGCTACCCGCGATGTCGCGGATAACTTCATTTTTCTGATTATCGATAACGGCAGTTATGGCTCCACCGGCGATCAGCCTACCTACGCGGGTAAGAAAACCTCACTCGCCGCAGTAGCCAGCGCCTGTGGTTGTGAAAATGTCATCGAAAGCCAGGCCGAAGATGCTGCCAGCACCGTTCAGGCAGCCCTGGACAGCGATAAAATGACCATCATCGTCTGCAAATGCGAGTCGGGCAATATCAAAGTACCAGTCATCCAGATGGACCCGGTAGTTATCCGTGACCGATTTATGAAGGAGCTTGAATCACGCAATGCCTGAGATCCATTCAGGCGAAGATACCCGTCAGCTGGGGCCGCTAAGTGTTCTGTTTTTGTTATTCGATAACTCAGGCAATTTCGTACAGGGCCCGCAAAATATCCTGTCGGCTAATCTGACCGACCATACGTCCATTTTCCATCACCGGAAAACGTCGAAAACTGGATTCGACGAATAAATCGGCAACCGTAATGATGTCGGTACCCGATTCGATGCTGCGTACCTCGCGGCTCATGTATTCATCCACCCTGCCACCCCAATCCTTGTGGTAACTGGCATTGTAGACTACCTGTAGGCAATCCTTTTTGGATAATACACCGACCAGTTCTCCTGTCTCATCAACCACGGGGGCACCCGAAATACGCTTTTCCAGTAGCGTTTTCGCCGCCGTGTGAATATTCTCATCGGGTGCAAATTGGATCAGCGTTCTTGTCATGTAATCGTCAACAATGGGTAAGTTACTCATGGTTTTTTCCTCTGGCAAAGACATTTTCCGCAACCGCCACAGCTCCCCTTTAAGGGGCTACGCTGACACATTACGCCAATGCCCAGCCCGATCACGGCGAGTAGAAATATGACAATAGTGAATAGCATGGTGATCATCGCTCAACTCCCACCGAAATCATCGTAGTGAATGGCATCCGCATCGACACCGAGATTATCCAGCATGGCCAGCACGGCGCTGACCATCAATGGCGGTCCACACAGGTAATATTCGCAATCTTCGGGAGCCGTATGGCTACCAAGATACTCGTCAAGAATGACTTTATGGATAAATCCGGTATGGCCCTGCCAGTTGTTCTGCTTTTCGGGTTCTGACAACGCGACATGCCAGCTGAAATTATCGTGTTCGGACTGTAATTGTTCGAATTCGTCATCATAGTAAAGTTCCCGCTGCGAGCGCGCACCATACCAATAGCTTATCTTGCGCCGACTATTTTGCGCGATCAGCAGATCGAGTATTTGAGCGTATAATGGCGCCATACCGACGCCACCGCCGATGAATACCGCCTCTTTGTCGCTTTGTTCAACAAAAAATAATCCGTAAGGTCCGCTTACATCCACGATATCCCCCGGCTTCAGTGAAAATAACCAGCTGGATACTATGCCCGGTGGCAAATTACTCTGGTTGGGTGGCGGCAGGGCAATGCGTACGTTGAGGCTGACCCTGTCGTCAGATCCGGGTTTATTGGCGACCGAATAAGCCCGCGTCACCGGCTCCTGGCTTGAAACCCGATGCGACCATAATTCGGATTTATCCCATATATCCCGGTAAGCTTCGTCAACGACCATATCGGCATAGTTTAGCTGGTAGGGCGGACAGGTAACCTGGATGAAACTACCCGGACGGAAATTGACCGACTCGCCAGTGGGTAAACGAAGCACAATTTCGCTGATTAGAGTCGATAGCTGGCGAACGCTTTCGACCGTGCACTGCCAGTTTTTGACACCAAAATAAATTTCATCGACTTCGACCTCCATCGCATTCAATACTGATACCTGACAGGCGAGCCGCACTCCTTGCCTCGTCTCCGACCTGGGCAATAAAGCCAGTTCCTGAGGTATGGGCTCACCACCGCCTGTGACGATGCGCGCTTTACACAGGCCGCAGGTGCCAGCACCACCACAGGCGGTAGGTAAATTAATTCCAGCATCGCTTAACACCTCCAGTAATCGTTGCCCGACCGGGACATTCAAAGTCGTTGTTCGATTAATCTGCACGAGGCATTCACCGGATGGAATCAGTAAGCGCCGCGCGCCAAGCACCAACAAGGTCAGTAACAGGACAATCGAGGTAAAGGCAATAACACCAAGCAGGATTTCAAGCATCGATCAGCCCAACCCGGTAAAACCGATAAAGCCGAGCGACATTAAACCGACGACCACGAAGGTGATCCCCAGGCCTTCCAGGCCTTCAGGAATATCAGAATACTTCAGGCGCTCGCGAATCGCAGCCAGCATGACGATTGCCAGAAGCCAGCCAATCCCCGTGCCGAAGCCATACACAATGCTCTCCAGCCAGTCGTACGAGCGTTCGACCATAAACAGGCTGCCACCAAGAATCGCGCAGTTAACGGTGATCAGGGGTAGAAATATACCCAGCGACCGGTGCAGCTTCGGCGCATGGAACTCGAGCGTCATTTCCAGCACCTGCACCATGGCGGCGATCACACCGATAAACGCGATCAGGCTCAAAAAGGAAAGATCGATATGCGCCAGCCCGGCCCAGGCCAGTGCACCGGGCGCGAGCAAATAAACGTAGATAAGATTATTCACGGGAACAGTCACCGTTTGCACCACCGTCATCGCCAATCCGACACCAAAAGCGGTTTCCAGACGTTTCGATACCGCGAGAAAAGTACACATGCCGAGAAAAAATGACAGCGCCAGGTTCTCGACGAAAACCGAGCGCATGAATATTTCGAACAGGCTATTCATGATTCTTCACCGCCGTGCTGAAATTCCGGTTTTTCAACCTGCTGCGGCCGCTTGCGGCGTATAAACCAGATGATCCCAGCGATGATAAAAAATGCGCTCGGCGGCAATAGCATGATGTGTAGTGGCTCGAATCCGCCACCCTGAGTAACCGGAATCAGAATTTGTTTACCGAACAGACTGCCCCTGCCAAAAAATTCCCGGATGGCTCCGACCAGCATTAAGATCAGTCCATAACCCAGACCATTTCCAATGCCGTCAAAAAAACTGGCGGCCACGCTATTACGCATCGCAAACCCTTCGGCTCGGCCCAGCACAATACAGTTGGTCACGATTAGTCCAACAAATACCGACAGCCGCTGTCCAATCTCGAAGAAAAACGCCTTGAGCACGAGATCGACAATAATGACCAGCGAAGCAATAATCGTGATTTGTACGATAATGCGGATGGAATGCGGAATATGATTGCGAATCAGGCTCACCGCAACTGCCGACAGAGCCAGTACACAGGTCACCGCGACGGTCATCACCAGCGCCGTATCCAGCGAAGTCGTTACTGCGAGTGCCGAGCATATACCGAGTATTTGCAGAGTAACCGGATTATCGTCCAACAGCGGTCTGGTCAGCGTATCCCAATACTTATTTGCCATGCTAAGCCCCTCCCTCGCGCACACGTTTGAGATAAGGCCCGAAACCGAAATCACCGAGCCAGAATCGTATTAGTCGATCGACACCGATACTGGTTCGGGTAGCGCCGGAGATCGCATCAAACTGAATGCTGACTTCGCCTGTCACATCAAACGCCAGTTTTCCTGACCATTGCGCCTCCCAGCCCGGGTTTAAAATTTGACTACCCAGTCCCGGTGTCTCGCCCTGTTGATAAAATTTAAGCGCCAGAATTTCATTAGCATCGTTGGCCAGTGCCAGATAGCCATACAGTGCCGATTGGTAACCAACGCCTCTGACCGGCAGAATAATCACATCCAGCCTGCCATCAGCGTCTCGCAGCAAATAAACAACCGCGTGTTTTGCGCGACGTTTAATACCGGGCAGATCAAGCTCCGGCGGGATGGCTACACTCTTGCCGGGATCACTTGCCTCCCGACGGGCATCGTATTGATCCGGGTCGATGACCTCGGAGTAAGCACCATCTTCGAGATTAACCACGCGGGCTTCGATATCTTCAGGTTTGCTCACCGTCACCTGCTGCAACGCATCCAGAATCGAGCCTAACCGGGCCATACGTTCCGCTTCCAGATTAGCCTGATAATAGGGACGTAGTGACACCGCGGTGAAAGATACCAGTAGCGCGCACAACAGTGCGACTCCCAGTGCTATTTGCAGCACCTTAAAGGCTGGAACTGGCGCTGGACGATCAGCCACGGTTCAGTTCTCGCCGCCTGATGTTAAACCACATCACAATATGGTCGATGAGTGGCGCAGTCATCGAAACCAGCAATAGCACTGGAATCACGCTATCCGGGTGTGAATCGTTCAGTACCCGCATCAACACCAGTAATATGCCCAGCAGAATGCCCTGCGCCCAGCGGCCCGCATTAGTAGCCGCCGAACTCGATGGATCGGTAGCGATAAAAACCGCCGCAAAGGCATAGCTGCCCATTACCAGGTGCCAGTACCAGGGGAGGTCTCGTATGCCACCACCGAGTAAGTTAAATACCGACGCCGCTAGAATGACACCGAGCAGTTGCCCGGCAAGTAAACGCCAGGATGCGATTCGTCCATAGAGTAAAACCATAGCACCCAGAAGCACCGCCAAAACCGATGTACTCCCCATCAAACCCTGGCTACTTCCGAGAAAAGCCTGCCACCAGTCCAGACCAGACCAGGCTACCCCTTCCAGATTCTGCTGATGATAAAGCGCCAGCTCTTTACTGCCCGCATAACCGTTCAAACCAGTCCACAATGGGTGGCTGGTGAGTGCCGCCGGGAAACTAATTTGAACAATAGCAACACCGACCAATGCTGGATTGAGAAATGCCCTGCCCTCACCGCCAAATATTCCCTGTGCCACGATAATTGCAAATGCCATACCGAATATAATATGGAATACTGCGACCCCTGGTGGCATAAGCAGGGTAAACAATAAGGCCGTATAGAGGATACCCTTATCAAAAGGCCGGTTGCGGTTATCGGCAAACAGACGTTCACAAAACCCTCCGGCCAGCATAGCAATAGCGAACACCGGGATGACATGAACCAGGCCAGCGATAACGATGCTAGCCCCACCTGGGCTGCTATAGTCGATATTGAAAAACTGAACCAGGCCGCCACGCCATTCTCCCGCTAGAAAACCGCCATTCGCCTGAACCGCAAGCAAATATTGATAACCCGTATTGATTACTGCCGCAATGAGCACCGGTATGATGGCAAGTAATCTTAACCTGCGAATCCGACCAATACTATTACCGGAATGAATGTGGACAGTTGTCGCGTTAATCAGGGTCATAGTGTCAATTCTTCCCTGAGAATTTTATTCAAAATATCACGCAACAGCGGCCCATAGTCGGTACCAGAAGAACAGGTATAAGAGAGCAACGCGAGGTCTTCCTCCACCAGTTCAAGCGCCCCCAGTTCGCGCGCCCGCTCTGCATCACCGATGAGTAGCGCGCGTAACAAAGGGACTGCGAGAATGCCCGGTGGCGCGACGCTATCGAGATCGGATGTCGCAATCAATGGGGCCGAGCGACCTGTATAATCGCTATCAAACAGTAAACTAAACCATGACTGTGGCTGGCCTGCCTGCGGTTCTAGCATGGCTGTTATCTGATGATGTAGTCGCCCCAGACAGTCTTCGTAACCGACGGCACTATGGCCGGAAAGGGTAGAACCCGAAATAACACGGCTTTCCCCATCGACCAGTTCTCCTGCAACAATATCTTCCAGACTGGCACCGAGCGGTACAGTGATCAGCCTGGACTCTCGTACAGCCGAGCCGGACAGAGAAACCACTCGATGATGCCAGGCAGACCCTGTTTTGATTAAATGGCCAAGCGATATGACGTCCTGATAGCCGATATGCCAGACTTCATTAACCATAGAAATCGGCAACCCCAGAGCATGAATATGGGTACTCACCAGGCCAGCCGGGTGCGGTTTATCGAATTCGACAGGCATCGCACGCGATGAATTATCGTAGTTATAACTATCCTGCGTGGATTGACAGAGATACACCGGCGCATCGACCAGGCTGCAAAGCTGCTGAAGCCCGAGAGAAAACTCCTGGTTGTATTGATTGATAATCACTGCCGAGCTCGGCGCCAGTGGTTGAGTATCGATCGCGGTAACTAAAAGCGCTTCAGGCTCTCCATCAGGACTCGGTATATGCCCAAAAGGGCGGCTACGCAGGCTGGCCCAAAGCCCGGACTCCAGCATTAAACCGCGCATATTGTCTCGATCAGGCTTTGCAGGCATCTCAAAACTAATCTGATCATTACCTTCGGTGCTAATTTTAAGCGAAACCAGACTACGTCGTTGGCCTCGCTTAATCTCCGAAACCATCCCACTGACAGGGGATGTGAACAAAATTTCCGGCCGGCGTCTATCACATAGCACAGCTTCACCTGCTCGAATCCGAGCACCTTCCTCAGTAATAATCTGGAATTTGGTTCCGGGATATTCGCGACCGAGCAGGGTCGAAGTTCGAGAAGACCTGGTATCGAAGTTGGGGCTAGGCATACTTTAATTCTACTCGGATCGTCGAATAATTCCTGACCTACATCAAAAGATTGTATTTCTCTTGATGTAAAATAGCACTAGAGCATCGGGTTTTTATGCCCGACTATTCACGCAGAGGATAACATCATGTTCAAAACCATATTAATCCCAATTGATATCGCCCACGCCAGTGAAAGTAAATCCGTTATCGATATTGCCGTAGCGAATGGCAACGAGGATACGCAAGTTATTCTCCTCAACGTGGTTGAAGAAATTCCTAGATGGGCGGCAGTCGAATTACCCGCGCACATCCAGGATAAGTCTCTACAAATTTCACAGGACGAACTGCACGCAGTAGCGAAGGCAGCCAGCATAAAAACCGAAGTCGATGTTCGTGTTGGTCATCCCTATCACACTATTTTGGAAGTAGCCGAAGAGAAGAAAGCGGATCTAATCATAATTGCTTCGCACCAGCCTGGTTTACAGGATTATCTGCTGGGTTCAACAGCGGCTAAGGTAGTACGCCACGCCAAGTGCTCTGTTATGGTGGTTCGTTAAGTTTTAGCGATTAAAATCGACAATTTTTCTCTGATATCGCGATTTATATAATTTGAAAAACAAACACCTGCGAAATCAAGGTGTCTTCCAGCGGTGCAGAGTTATATCGCGAACTCGAGTCCACATATCGCCATAAATTCGCCTGCTCTAGCTGCTGGCGTTTTTCTTCGAAGAGGCCTTCCAGATAAGTTCTCGCCACTGAAAAAACGATATGCCCACCGGGCCGAGTCACGCGAATTAGTTCGTCCAGTCCATCCAGTGGCGCATGGCCCTGGGTGAATACACCAGAACTCGCTACCAGGGCGAAGGCATCATCGTCAAAGGTTAGAGTCTTACCCAGAAACTGATGCGTCAGTTCGAGATAGTTGTTTTTCAGCTGCGCCACTTTTAGCATACCTTCGGAAGCATCCAGACCGACAATATTGGGATAGCCAAGAGCTGTCAGAATCTCGCCCAGAACTCCAGTACCGGCACCAGCATCTAACACTCGCTCTTCGGTAGGGACAACATGGCGCGCTACCATAGAGGCTACCATCGCAGGATGCGTATAGCCGACATTTTTCATATGCTGCTCGTACTCACTCGCCCAGTCGTCATAAACTTCAGATGTTTCAGTCGAGTTTTTAGCATGATAGGCTCGATGTAGTTTGTCGGTACTGGTTTTCATGTTCCGTCCTCGCTAAAGCTGTATCTGAATAGATTCTATTCGTTAATAATATAAATCGGACTCGACCAGACAAAATGTCCATCCTCGTGTGTAATTCTGACATATAGCGCATTGTCACGGTCATTGGCCAGTTTGATACGTCGTTCCAGAGTAACCGCAGTGTGCAGGTTTTCATCGGGTAGACGAAACACTCTAATTCGTCGGTCGATACCGCCATTAGCAAATACGAGTTCATCCCGTCCGATATCGTTGATCGGAATTTCTTCTTTGACAAGAGAAGTATTAATTTTCAAAATTCCGGCCTGAGGATCCTCGAGTACCGCATCAAAACCACCAAAACCACCCGTTGTCAATGCCTCCCATTCGACACGCCCCGGAGCCGTTTGCTCGAATCGTTTGTCCGGGTTGTAACGATTGACCGGATTGAGTTGCTGGAATGTATTACCTGTTATTTCGGCGTGGCCATCCCAGATAGTCTCCCGCCCTCGACCTCGGTACTCCGAACCTTCCCATAAAACCCGAATACGTCGACCAAGATCAGCCTCCTGATAAGGCCGATAAACCTCTACTGTCTTCAGGCCATTACGAATATCGATGCGCTCGACTGGCGAAGCACCGTGCAGGTCTATCTTAAAGGTTACCGTCGCATCTTCGCATCTTAGAATATCCCCCATCATCGCCTCGTCTACCCGACTGGAAGTCACATCCCCGAGATACGGATCGTCAGAATAAAGTTCGGCGGGTTGATCAAATACAACTCGGACATCCAGAATCACCCGACTGCCAGTAGTTCCATAATGATGCCGCTTTCTCAGCGCCTGCATGAATCCGACTCGCGTAAACTCAGGTGCCAACAAACAGGTCAGGCCACCGTAGGAGCCAAACTTGGTCGCGCCAGGGTGTGAGGCTCCCGGCCTACCTTTGTGTCCGTCAGAATTCGACACGATGCCAACCCGATAGCCCTGCTCGAAGGCGTCTTCGATCAACCATTCGAAAGTACCCCAGGCGGAATGCACTTCGACCGAACGCTCCAGGCGCTGGTCATGGGCGATTTTGATATCCGCATAGCGACCGCCAATATGGGCAAATACGGTACAGTCTTCGTCTTTTAATGCTTTGAACAGGTCGGCTGCCGATGTCGCATCAGTATCGACATCACTTAGATCATCGACCAGCGCGTGCGAAGAGCGGTGTATTTGCCGACCTTCTTCCATGTAAAGAACGTTACGGTCACCACCGAGCCCCGTGTTACCAGACCATTCATATCCCGGAAAGACGATAAACCGGTCATCCTCGGTAAATTCTTCGGAAAGCTCATTCAGATGCACCCAGAATTCACTAGTGATCTGAAAGTCATTACCCTGATGCACACAGACATCGAGAAAGGCCTTGTCGCGAGCAAACTCATAAAAATCTCGTGCCGAGTTAGTACCAATTGTCTCCTCTGATTGACCGTGCAAATCACCCCAGTAAGGCAGCAAGTCAGCATTAGCGACAATGCGCATGGGGTTGGAGGTACAAACTGTAAGACCCCCATCATCGACCAGACTGATGGTTAGATCGCCAGTCTCGGCAACACTGAGCCCATCAACAGTGAGCGACAATTTCCCCCGCGTAAAAGCCACCGTCTCTGGCAAGCCCTGTACCGGCAAAGTTGTGCGTAGAGAAAATTCTCGATCGCACTGGTCAGATGGGTTCCCCCAGCGATCCTCTGCCTTGAGACGTAATTTGAATTTTTGCCCCTGGCGCTGCTGTGTGGGAATCACGGCTTTATAAAGATCAGGTGATCCAGGAACGATTACAATAACCGGTTGCTCGGGCAACTCGACGTAATTGTAAGTCGCGATGGCATCGACCAGTACGCGAAATTCGAATGTATGCTCGCAAAAGGTTTGCAGCCGAATACCGGGTGAGCCCTGCCGGGTATCTCCAAAGCGGATTATAATTTGATCTCCCTCACGCAAAAAACCACGTACCACTTTGATATAAAGCGTTTTATCCCAGGGACGAATATTGCGTTTCATGTCATATTCAACATGCAACACCGCCCCATTGGTCGCCTCTACGGTCGTATAATTTGCTGCCTGAGGATTGTCGAATTGGGGCCGACCCATATCGGACGCAAAACGATGTACAACTTTTATTGAACCGGTATCGTCGATGCCAAAGTACCCAGCCGTATAGGTAACCGTGAAAGACTGAAACGATCCGGCTTCGAATCTTCCATCAGGTTCAACCACTGCAGTCCCCATTCGTTCTGGAAGATAAGTTGAGTGTGACATTGGCTTGCTCCGGGGTAATTCAGTAATTGCTGGCAATAGTAGAGATTATCATGATTAAATTCGAGAGTTTCAGTCAGTAGAGAATAATAATCGATGAGTTACCAAAAACCTTTTGAAAAATCCGAGTACGAGCAACGCCTGATAAAAGTAAAACAGCGCATGGAGGCTGCAAGCTTCGACCTTCTAATCTGTCAGGATCCGGCCAGCATGGGCTGGCTTACGGGCTTTGACGGTTGGTCATTTTATACGCCTCAGGCCGTGCTGGTGCATCTGAATGAGGCAACCCCAATATGGTTTGGTCGGGCTCAGGACAGAAAATCGGCACAAATTACTACCGATATTCCCGACAATAATCTCATTGGTTTCTCCGAACCGCTAGTCCAGCATCCCAGCAAACACCCTTTCGATGAATTATGCGATCTGGTCATCGCGCGTGGTTGGGATTCGGCACGCATAGGTGTTGAGCTCGATGCGCATTATTACACCGCTCGTGCTCATCAACATATTGTAAACGGATTACCGAATGCGACTATTTCTGACAACCACGAAATCGTGAACTGGGCACGACTCGTTAAATCAGAGGCTGAACTGGTTTACATGCGGGAAGCCGGTCGCATCGTCACCGACACCATGAATAAAGCTATATCCAGGCTTCGACCGGGGGTTCGCCAGTTCGAAGTGATAGCCGATGTTTATCACAGGCAAATTACCGGCTTCGATAATAAGTTCGGTGACTACACCAGCCTGTGCCCGCTGATTCAGGTCGGTGAAGGCACCAGCACACCGCATTTGACCTGGACCGATGAACCTCTACCGGATAGTGGCCTGGTGGTGATGGAGATTGGTGCGGCTCGACGTCACTATCATGCACCTTTAACACGGACTATGCATATTGGGCCTGCACCAGACGAAATCGTACGATTAACAAATGTCATTGTAGAAGGCGGAAACGAATCGCTCGCGATAGCCAAACCCGGAGTTACCTGCGAGGAGGTAGAAGCCGTCTGGCAAAGCGTCCTCAAACGATACGGTTACAGCAAGGAAAGCCGTGTTGGATATTCTATCGGCTTGAATTATCCTCCCGACTGGGGCGAGCGTACGGCCAGCATGCGACCCGGAGATACCACCGAGTTGCAGGCAGGCATGTGCTTTCATTTCCAGTCTGGCATATGGCTGGAAAACTTTGGTGCAGCAGTTTCAGAACCTTTTGTCGTTACCGAGAATGGTGGTGAGCGCTTGAGTGATGTTGCTCGTGAATTGATAGTTATTGAGTGAAACTAAGGGTTTATCAAGTTGATGAATCAAAAAATGACAATAGGAGCATTTCCAACGGCACTGTCAACTTAACTCGCCAAATTATACAATTCCCTCATGAAAACCTATAAACGATTTCGCTATCCCAGTGAAATAATCAGTCATATTGTGTGGCTGTACCATCGATTCTGTCTCAGCTTTAGAGATATTGAAGAATTATTAGCAGCCAGAGGTATCATTGTTTCCTATGAAGCTATCCGCCGGTGGTGTTTAAGATTCGGTCAAGCTTACTCGGCATTGCTCAAGAAATCACAAGGGCGGCTGGGCGATCAATGGTTCTTGGACGAGGTATTTATCAGGATCAATGGTGTTCAACATTACCTGTGGCGTGCGGTTGATCAAGATAACAATACACTAGAAATCTTGGTTCAAGCTAAACGTAACAAGAGATCAGCATTGAAGTTCCTGCGCAAACTTCTTAAGTCTAACCCGGTGCCAAACCGAATAACGACCGATAAGCTACGTAGTTACTCAGCTGCACTTAAGGTCATCGGATCATCAATTCCACATGATATCGATCAATACAAAAATAACATCGTTGAGATATCACACCAACCTACTAGGCAGCGAGAGAGACAAATGAGAAAGTTTAAATCGCCTGGCCAAGCGCAACGGTTTTTAGCCTGTCATGCGGTGATAAACAATCACTTTCGATTACAGCGTCACCTCCTCAAGGCAAAACATTATCGATTCTTTAGAGAGCGTGCGTTTGATATGTGGTCCCAGATTACGTGTGTCCAAAATTTGGAAATGGCCTAGCTTTAAAATATTCAAGTTGCTTGTCATTAACTTGAATAGTTAAGTTGACAGTGCCGATTGAACCGAGTGCCATGGGTTACGTGTCGTCTACATTGTGATCGATTGCCGCAATTCAGGTGATCACCCATCCAACTGGCTGGGTACACATGCTCTACATCAAGTCCTGAATGTCCAGCAAACTCCTGATTACAATAATAGGGTATGGCCGCTAGTAGGATAAAGGTCACGCCAGAATATCGTCTTACTGGCATCGAAGTTATTAATGATCGTTTGGTCTGCAATGGCAAAGCTGGAAAGTATTAGAAATGCAATTGCGAGGTATCTAGTCATTTTCCGAGTCCTCAGATTGGCCAGTAGCATTTCTACCCAGATCAAATCGTTTGCGATACCCGTCCTGACTAAATGTGTGTGAAACTTCATCCACATAATATCTGCCAGAAAATAAATCCCCTATGCCATTTATGTCTACTGTCTTATGGGGTTTTATACCAGGGAAGTCATCTACTTCACTATGTGGCCTTCGCACTCTAGCCGTTATCCCGGCCTTCCTGGCGATTGCTTCTAATTGGTTTAGGCTGAAGCCATCAGCATTACCCCTCATTAATTCAGTTACGGTTTTAACCGGGAGTTCCAGCCATTCGGCTCGTTCTTTCTTAGTGCCCGACCACCCGCGTAGCTTGGTTCGAAGGAGAATTAAGCATTCCGAAAATTTTTGGGTTTCTTCTTGGCTGAGTATTTTTTCCATGACAAGGAATCCTCTCCTCAAAGGAAAAATTTTGCTCCTCATTATACCGCCTGTCAAATCGAGAACATTAGACGTTGATTTTAGAAACCAAATTTAGTCTACCAAGGGGCTGTAATGGCCAATAAACTGGGGAATTGCATCGGAATTTGAATGGATCAATATTGGACGCAGTTTAACCGGTTGGTATTCAGCGGCGTAAAAGGGCTTAGAATCGCTCAATAAAAACCCCTGCCTAGCAGAACTAAACAGGGGGTGGATATTACTTAACTAACTCGCCAGTCCTTAGCAAATAAGGTAACTATGCCAAATCCAAATAGCTTTGAAAATAGCGCAAGGATGATTATTTTGTAAGACAAGGATTACAAAGCGGCTCAACCCTTGAGCCAACCCACCGCTAAACTACTACCATGCCCAGAACATCAAAGCCCGTTAACGCTCGACTAATTGAATACGCCTGTGATTGTGGTAAAGGCGTTTATCGGTTGAAAATAGCAACGCCGTTCACTTCGGATTGTCGGCATACCTGGTTACATGCTTGCACGGCTAGTGAAAAAGAAGTGGAATTTACTGTACCTTATCCGCTCATTGAAATCCAAGTAGGTAGAAAGAGTCGGTCGTTTATGATGGTGGATTCTAAGCCGGTGGCTAAAGTTTTACGTAACGTTTGAGAGCCGTCATTCAACTCAGTTCCAGGAACTTCCCAGTTCGGCCAACAGCAGCCGTTCAGATAGTTGGTCAGACAGGCAACATTCGGCACATAGCAGTCGCTGCTACAGATTTCATATACCTGCGGAAAGATGCTTTGGTGAGTTATTTGTAATCCTTACAACTATGACAGATTAGTTGATAAAGGGGTCGTTCGCTCGAGTCAAGACTTATCCCATAAGACCGCGACGAAACCGCGGATCGGAAATCGCCAATATAATATCGGTTAGAAAGTTCAGGACAATAATCGACGAGGCTAACGAAAACAGGATCGCTGAGGCAAGTGCTTGATCGTTCGATCCCACAAGTGAATCCAACAACAGTGCACCAGCTTCGGTTAACGTCAAAATCCAGGCAACTATTGGCAATTCGTTGAAAACGCGATTGAGGTCGAAACCCAAGGAATTAATGATTGGGCCGAAGGCATGACGCGCAGGGTAACGCCAGATTAACTGCTGTCCATACAGTCCTCTCGCCCGTGCGGCGGTGACATATGGCTTACCGTATTCATCCGATATCAGGGCACGCACGGTCTGCAACGCGATTGCGGTCGCCGACCACCCAAGAACGATTATCGATATCCAGGCATGTGCCAGAAAGTCAACGAACTTGTCATAAGACCAGACGGCGTCATGATACTCCCGGCTGAACAGCCCCGTGATCGTTTCCCCAAATAGATTTGACCATACCAGTATGATAATTAGCGCAAACAGGAAGTTCGGTATCGCTATTCCGAGATAGGAAAAAAACCTAAGGAAAACATTCAGGGCGCGCCAGTTAGCAGTGGCTGAGTAGATACCTACGGGTATGGCTATGAGGTATGCCAACAGCAACGACGACAGGCAGAGCCCGAGCGAAATCCAGAATTTTGTTCCTAGCAATAAATTAATCCGTGTCCGCAAGATGCAAGAATAGCCAAAATCGCCATGCACAAATACGTCCTTTACCCAGTACATCCAGCGAATGAAGACGGGTTCTTCATAAGGATTAGGGAGATTATAAAAGTTGAAAAACGTCAGGCAGCGCTCACCGTATTGCACCGGACTAAGCTCCATCAAAGTGAAGATGGTCAAGGTCACGATGAGCAGCGTGACGATTGCCATGATACATCTCATGCACACAAAACGGAAAAACTGCAACATCGTTGCCACCTCCGAATCTTCTCGACTGAATCCAATGCTATTAAAAACAACCGCGCGAACAGGGTGCCTGAACTAGAAAGGAAACCACAAATAGGTCAGCCCGCAACATCCCTATCACAGTCCTCTTTTGACCGATCAGAGACTACATGGCTGAAGTATATCAGGCCTCTCAAATGGCTGCGGCGGGTCGTCTCCAGCCTATGACCTATGAACTCCGAGCGGCTGCTTCCGGTTAGCCGACGTTCATCCGATGAAATTGAATGGGTCTGAACGGCACATAGGAGTCATTTAACTATTCACGTATACTGGGTTATACAGACTCCGCCTAACCCAGTTAACCGAGAGTCTGTATAATTCACTTTAGCACCAAATAAAACTAGGAGAAACGATGGCAAATTGGTTTACGACTCATGGCCCACATCCTTACGACTTGGATTTGGCTTGCGATATATATCTACAAGATAAATATGAAAGTATTGCTGATGAAATTCTGATAGGTGATCAAGTATTTTTCTATGAATTAAAGGGTTCTGGCAAGCTTGAAATTAACCAACAAATTTATAAAACCCCAGTAGGGAAAATGGGTTTGGTTCATGTTGGTCAAGTTACGGGTAAGCCTTATCGAAGGTCTTTATATGAGGGGCAGTCTGAAACTTATGGTACTGGAAAGGCGTATTGGAGTATTGGTATCCCTACTAATGCTGAAGCTTCAGTAGGTTTTGTTCCAAGAGAAATAGTTGTCTCAATTCTTGGCTACGATCCGAACTATTTCTTTAAGGGGTTTAACCGCGGTAAGGGGATAAAGTTAATTGACGACTCTCAAGCACATGAACTACTGGCACAATTTAATGACTAACAGCATTAACAATGCCTTCCAACGAATACAGTCGCTGACGCGCCTGTCCCGCTGAAGGCGGGCGTTAACGGCAGCAAAGGGTCGAGTCCTGCCGATGAACGATGGTTTTTGAATGACTGCTTTATGCGAAAGCAACCGATCAGCTCCGATCAAATCTGACACTATCTGCAAGATCAGATTCCAGCTATTACGTCCAGCTCCAGTTTGACAGCTACTCGACTTGATGCTGTAAATGTCAGGTAAAATACCTCTCTCTATTCTCAATTCGTTGCCTCATATTAAAAATCAACTCGTTCGGATTTCTTCCCCCAAATTGCTCTGATATTCCTACCATTATTTCCCTTTGTACTTGGAAATTAGAAATCACTCCACCCTCGTTCCAGGCCCGTAGATTCAAGCAGTCTTTATGTTTTAGATCATCATGAATTTTTTGCCTGATTGCATCGAAATCAACAACTAATTTAGAGGAGTGATAATTTTTAAATTTCCCGATATCATGGCATCCGTCAGGTAGGTTATTATGTATGGAATAGTATTCTCTGAGATAACCTCCTAGTATCCTCTTTTTTATTATCCAATCGATTGCTGGCATATGGGTCTCTGGCATTTTTCCAGTGACTTCGCTAATGATTAAATTTTCCTCGAACTTGATATGCATCGGAATCATGAACGGTGCGTCATTACCAGTATTTGTTTCTTTCTTCATTATGAAGGCTCCAGTTACTATATATAGATGGTGTAGTACCTGGACATAGAGGGCCTATCACCTTTTTAGCAGTTATTTTAACGTCGTTTGCAATACGGTATAAATTAACGACAGGGTAGTAATTACTTCGCGAACACTCGCCTTATCAACTTTACTATACCAAAAAATAATATAATACCAATTCCTGCGACTACGGTAGAAATTAGCGTTACGATCGCTTCATCTCCTTGAACGAAATAATTACCAACGAAAGCAAGAATACCGAGTGGTAATAGCAGCCAAAAGTATCTTTGAGAGAATGGGTTGTGTTTAACTATTTTATCTCTAACGATGTCGTCAGATTGATTGTTGTTTTTTGTTAATGACGGCGGATCAGATCTATCACGATTAAAACCTTCTCTGATCCAAAGATATAAATTCCTGACCCCTAATATTAGATTCAATCCAAGAATTAGAAATATACAAAATCCTATCAATATAGATAATGGCGGGACTGAGCCCGAAGAATCGGGTTGGTTCATGGACAGGGTACCAATCACGGTAATGGCGAATAGCAGAGAGGCTAATAGTGAAAGTCTTTTCCACCCCTCACTAGCGGTATTCGAATACATGAATATAGCGTTGGGTAAGAAATAAATTACAAACACGAATGCAAAGTAGTAATCAGGATGTCTTTCAAAATGATTAATTAGTCCTCGAATTACAGAATTGATTGAAACAATTCTTGTTCTATTTTTCCATTGTCGGCATGTCCGGTCAGCGAAACCTGGAATAATGGCATTCAGAAGAATCATATCTTCTTCTCCATTCAGATATGAGTGGACGCATTGATCGTATTTTTCTTTATCTCGATAGGTGTCCTCGTATTTCCATTCACTAAATTCCCCATGAGAAACCTTATAAACCACAACTGCCAGAATGATAGTGAATGCACATAGGATAGAATTCAATATGATATGTTTTTGTCTGATCTCCTGTATCCGCACAACCTCCTCCTGACGTTCTAGATTCCATATATGAGAGCAGTGTACCTAATTTGGGCACAACATAGCATGTTCCTAATATAGGGACAAATGCATAAGGCCATCACATCAGATAAATATTTGTCACTAATCTCCTGGTTGAAAGAAATCAGGCAACAGAAGGACTTATCTATGCGTGATCTGGCAGCAAAGATTGATCAACCACATTCCTTTGTGGGGAAAATTGAAGCAGCCGAAAGGCGTCTGGATATTTATGAATATGTAATTTACTGCAGGGCTCTGGGAGTAAATCCAAAGGTTGGACTCAAGTATTTAGAATAACTTACCATCACTCAAACTCAATCTGATCGGCCCTGCCATTTTAAAGATTTAGCTGCTCATGTAAGCCAGGGTCATGGTATAAAACGACCAATGAATGTTCTAATATTTCAAAATCCACTGGGAAGCGCGGTTTCTTCCCTGGGATTTTTAAATTTTTGACCCAGTAACTAAGAAAGTGTTTCCAACCTAATCGACCCTGAAGGAGATGGTCAGAGATTATGTTCGATCGACTTCATTTAGTGATGGGGCCAAAACACCTAACGTCTGCTTTAGTCAATTTGATTATCAGATTGGGATAACAGGCGGTAGACACTTGCCTTGGAGATGGAATACCTAGACATAAGGTCTGAAATTTTCACACCATTTTCACGCTCCTGCCGCAATTGCTCGATATCCTCGTCCTGCAATTTAGACTTTCGTCCAAATCGAACCCCTTTCTCTTTGGCCTTAGCAATCCCTTCCATCTGCCGCTCTTTGCGGATTTCAGTTTCAAATTCCGCTATGGAGGCTAACATGTTGAATAAAAGCTTACCAGTAGGGTTAGAGGTATCGATATTCTGATCCAAGACGATCAGTTCAACGCCCTTCTGCTTTAACTCTTCAGCTATCTGTGTGAGGTGATAGGTAGACCGAGCCAGGCGATCCAGCTTGGTTATTACCAGGCTATCACCCTTTCTCACATATTTGCGGCATTGTTTGAGTTTCGGCCTATCTGCAGTAGTGCCGGAATGCTTATCTTTAAAGATTTCATCGCATCCAAAATCCCTTAGCTTGGATAATTGAACTTCTAGACTTTGACCTATGGTTGAAACTCTTGCGTATCCTACATTTGGCATGGCGTCTTATAACCTCTAATACTATACGAGACTACAATTATAAGACATTTAAAGAGACGGTCAATATCAATGTCTCATAAAGTATACTATATAATAATAACGAACGGATATAAATTAACAGCTGACATATTTAGTACACTTATAACTAACCATTTCTACATTTATTGCTATTATGAACAGTTACAAGACGGACCACGTCAACCAGAGCACTAACCCTTATAATATTCTTTAAAAGCCTCATTGAAACTTCCTAATGCTTCCGGAAATCGTTTCTGAATATTTTTCTTAACTTTACTAAATTTTGGAGGAAACAAAATCTGCTTATTTGGATCTTTGGGATCAGTTTTAGTCAAGTGCTCCATTTTATTACGTTCATCATATAAATTTTCCATGACCCTACCAGCTTTTTGAGCTTTGATAATCCTCTAGCCAGCCCCCTCACCGCCAGTAGT
>JAUVCH010000087.1 GCA_030595795.1 Gammaproteobacteria bacterium | reverse complement strand
TAGATGGTTGAGGTAATCATACGGGATCATCCCATTGGCTTTAGCCGTTTCGATCAGGCTGTATAAAATAGCACTGGACTGGGCTCCTTTAGCCGTATTCGAGAAGAGCCAGTTTTTCCGACCAATGACAAAGGGCTTGATTGCGCGTTCTGCGCGATTATTATCGATTTTCAGATGGCCATTTTCGGTGTATCGCACCAGCTTATCCCACTGCCCCAGACTATAGGCGACGGCTTTGCCAACCGCCGATTTCGGTGGCACCAAAAAAAATGGGGTCGCGTCTTGAATCATGAATTGAAACCAAAAACAGCCAACCCCGATATTCTCTTCTCTAGCTAAACCTGTTTTCCAGACACCACTGAAACGCGCAATAATCGAGGCACGAAACCCAATTCTATCAATAAACTTCAACCCGGGGAGATTGCGAAATACATCCCTCGGCAATTGCTCCCAGCAGTTTTGTCGAACAGGGGCTACGCCCCAGAGTTCTCATCTGGTTCCAGGAACACCATCCATAAAAAAACCCACCGCTTGGATGGGTTCTTTTATGAATGGCGCGCCCGGAGAGATTCGAACTCCCGACCACCTGGTTCGAAGCCAGGTACTCTATCCAACTGAGCTACGGGCGCATATTAGGAAGAGCGCAGAATATATACATTGGGTACAGACATATCAATTGATAATTGAATTATATTTAGAGGCATCAACAAATTTAATTCCTTTGCCTGGGATTTTGCCATTCGATCTCTAACCTCTGCTGCTCAATTTTAACCTCTTCGATAGCCCGGGATTTAACATGCCCAAATCCCCGAATTTTCAATGGTAAAGACGCTAACTCAACCGCTGTCTGATAATTATCCGCTGTCAGTCCGTCGATGATCTTATCCAGGGTACTTTCATAATCGACGATTAACCGCCGTTCCTCTTTTCGCTCTCGCAGATAACCAAAAGGGTCGAACAGCGTACCTCGTAGAACTTTCAGCGGTGCCACTAATTTCAGAGCTTTCCACATCAGTGAGCCGTATTGCTTTTTGTGGGGTACACCAGTTACCCCGTCTTTTGATGCAAATAGGGGTGGTGCAAGGTGGAGTTTAATCTGGTAGTCGCCATCAAACTGAGCACTTAGCTTTTCAAAATAACGACCATCGGTATAAAGCCGCGCCACTTCGTATTCATCCTTATATGCCATGAGTTTGAACAACGTCCGTGCTACCGCTTCGGTCAACGCACGGTCATCATGATCGACCTGTTTAATCCTGTCCAGGGTAGCTCGAAAGCGTTCCGCATAGGCTTTGTCCTGGTAGGCGTTTAGATCAACTTCGCGGTCTGCAATAAACTGATCGAGATCAAATTCTGTCTCGACCCTGTTTTCAATTGGCCCCAGTAACTCAACCAGTCTTTCCGGTTGCGCCACAGCCACTCGCCCCCAGGCAAATGCGCGTAGATTTAAATCAACGGCAACATTGTTCAGCCTTATTGCCGCTTCCAGCGAAGAAGCCTTCAACGGCAGATAACCTTTCTGGTAGGCATAACCAAGCAAAAATACATTGGTCGACATCCTATCGCCTAATAGCCTGGTAACAAACTGGGTGGCATTGAAGAAGTCTACACGATCACTGCCTAATGCATTTTCAATCGCATTGCTATAACCGGTGGCATCCAGCGGCAGGTCGGGTTTCTCTGCAAAAACCGCGAGAGGCACCAGATTATTATTCACGACTGCTCGGCTACGCGTCGCATCCATCGTATTGAGCGAGGCCTGACCTGCGGCGACCACCATGTCGAAACCGATGACCAGGTCACTCATACCCGTGCCGATACGCGTACCGAGTACGGCATCGGGATTGTTCGAGAACGAGACATGACTCATCACCGCGCCATTTTTCTGCGACAGGCCGGTTTGATCTAAAACCGAACAGGCCTTGCCTTCGATATGCGCAGCCATACCGAGATTAGCACCCACTGTAACCACGCCGGAGCCGCCTATTCCGGTGAGTAAAATATTATAACTACCGTCGATCTCTGCTGGGACAGGATCAGCAAGACCTGCCGCCGGGTTATCACCGTCAATGATCAGTGGTTCAGCCTTTCGTAAGCTACCACCCTCGACCGTGACGAAGCTCGGACAAAAACCCTGCCGGCAACTGAAATCTTTATTGCAGGACGACTGATCGATCACTCGTTTGCGCCCAAGCGGGGTATCCAGCGGACGCACTGCGACACAGTTGGATATTGCATTGCAATCACCGCAACCTTCGCAGACTGCCACATTGATAAACACGCGCCGTGGTGGATCGGGATAAAGACCACGCTTGCGACGACGGCGTTTCTCGGCGGCGCAGGTTTGGTCGTAGATGATCGCCGTGACGCCCTGCATCTCGCGCATTTCCAGTTGCAGACGTTCTAGCTCGCGGCGATGGTAGATTTTGACCTGCGGTGCCCAGTCGATAGTGCTGGGATACTTCTCAGGCTCATCCGTCACCACAGCGATGTGCCCTACTCCCTCGGCAGCGATCTGTCGAGAGATGGTCCAGGGATACAACTCACCGTCCATCGGCTGGCCACCGGTGAGTGCAACAGCATCGTTGAATAGAATCTTGTAGGTAATATTAACGCCGGACGATACCGCAGCGCGAATAGCCAATAGACCCGAATGATAATAGGTACCATCGCCCAGATTTTGAAAAACGTGTTTGGCTGTGGTGAACGGCGCCTGGCCGATCCAGGTAGCACCCTCGGCCCCCATATGCGTGTAGGCTGCGGTGTTCCGATCCATAAAAACCGTCAGGGTGTGGCAGCCAATTCCAGCCAGTGCGCGGCTGCCCTGCGGTAGCTTTGTCGAAGTATTATGCGGACACCCGGCGCAAAACCAGGGGGATCGTTCAGGCGGTGTAGCTAACAGGCCTGTGCCCGCGCTGCGCGCTTTAATCGCTGCGGCAGCCGATACCAGGCAGTTACCCTCACCCTCATGCAGAAATCGATTAGCAATCACCTGGGCGACGATGCTGCCATTCAATTCGCCAAAGTTCGGTAGTAGAATATTACCCTCAGTATCGAACTTACCGATCAGGCGTGGACGTTGAGCTTCGGGTAAATCATAGAGGATGCGGGACAGTTGATCTTCGATCAGGTTACGCTTTTCCTCGACCACCAGTATCTCATCGAAGCCTTCGGCCCAGGCTCGAATAGCACTCGGCTCTAACGGCCAGGGCATGGCGACTTTGAAAACACCAATACCGAGTTCCTGTCGTTCGGCATCATTTAAACCAAGCTCCTCGAATGCCTGCCCGACATTCAGCCAGGCCTTGCCGGGGGCGACGATACCGAGACGTTTTATTGTTGTTGAATGGCTGATCCTGTCGAGCTGATTCGCTTTGACAAAGGCCTGCGCAGCTTGGAGCTTAACATTGACCTGCCGCTTTTCCTGCTCTAATGGGCTATCCGGCCAGCGAATATGAACACCGTCCTCAGGGAAATCGAAATGCTCTGGTAATTTGATATCGAAGCGATCGGGGTCGATAGATACAGAGGCGGTGCTTTCGATAATATCGCCGACGCATTTAAAGCCGACCCAGCAGCCAGAATACCGCGACATGGAAAAACCCATCAAACCATAATCAATATACTCCTGCACACTGGCGGGATACAGGATTGGCATCATCGCCGCGACCAGAGCCTGTTCGGATTGATGCGCAGTGGTAGATGATTTTGCCCCCTGATCATCACCCGCGAGAACTAGCACCCCACCATTTGCCGAAGTGCCCGCAAGATTGCCATGCTTTAGCGCATCGCCCGAACGATCAACACCCGGGCCCTTGCCGTACCAGATTGCAAACACACCGTCGTATTTGGCCTGCTCATTTTCTGACTCCCAGATACCGACCTGTTGTGTTCCCCAGCAAGCCGTCGCCGCCAGGTCTTCATTGACGCCAGGTTGAAATTTAATATGGTGGGATTGAAGATGATTAGAAGCCTGCCAGAGCGCCGAATCGTAGCCGCCGACTGGTGAACCCCGATAGCCGGAAATATATCCTGCCGTATCCAGCTTGTTCGCCAGATCACGTTGGCGCTGCATCATCGGCAGGCGCACCAGAGCCTGGGTGCCGGTGACAAATACTCTGCCCGAGGTCGCATTATATTTAGTCTCTAAAGTAAGAGAGCTACTATCGGACTTCGATGAGTTTAATTTGATTTCAGTCATTACTACTTATACTTGGTGCACAGGCCCGCATCATTTGTCAGCGAGTATGCTTCAGGAAATTAGGGCAGAATTATATACGTAATACCCATGATTACTCTATTTAAGTAAATACCATTCGGGACGATATCAGCTAGCTCCTTCTCTTCGTCTTCCGAGTCGCGACTGCAACCAGAGGATCATCTGGCCAGGGGTGTTTTGGATAGCGGCCTTTCATATCCTTCTTCACATCATGATAAGACGAACGCCAGAATCCGGCGAGATCCTGGGTGATTTGTATCGGTCTACCCGCTGGGGATAATAAATGCACGACTAAGGGCAGTTTGCCTGCTAGCACGGTTGGCGATTCTTCACAGCCGAACATTTCCTGTAGCTTAACCGCGAGCACCGGAGGAGACTCGGTATAGTCGATGGCGATGGATGAGCCCGAAGGCACTTTTAATCTTGTTGGTACTAACTGGTTTAACTGCTGTTGCTTGTCCCAGGGCAGAAACGCTTCCAGGATGTCTTTTAAATTTACCTTTTTGAAGTCCTGTAATAAATTAACCTTGTCCAGATATGGCGCTAACCAGCCTTCAAGATTATCCAGTAAAGCTTCTTCGCTGGTATCCGGCCAGTCCTGTTTATCAATCGTCCTAACCAAAGAAACTCTGGCACACCATTGATGCTGTTCGGCTGTCCAGGGCAAGAGCCTTACCCCCTCTTTCCTGATGTGCTTAATTAAGGCGGCCGTCTTGGCAGCCGCAGGTACCGTCGTTAGCGAAGTCCGTTGCAGGATTAATACGCCAATTTTCTGTTGCTCTTCGGCGAGAAATCGATTGGTCTTCTTATCCCACTCTGCGATGGTTTCAATCCGCACGAGATCGCTCAAGGCTATAGAGAAAAGCTTTTCGTCAAGAGAAGCGGCGGAGCGTATAACGTCCCCTTTACCACCCGACATGCTACTGACTTCAGCCACTGCAAGCCATTGATTATTGCCCAGATGATGCTGACTAACAAAGTTAGCACTGCGGCCATTAGCAAGCTGGTATCCGCCTGAATGTCTTCGCCTGGCGATTCGATCTGGGTAGGCGCATGCGAGTAAATATCCGGGAATTTGATCCTCGTTGAGCGATTGCGTTATTTTGCGCTCTACTCTTACCTTGTTAACCTGGTCTTCTATTTGTCGAGCTAGCTGCTGAGTTCTTCGCAACCAGCCATGATGCCGAGGTGGGCAATGACCTTCTCCCATCAATAATTCGAGACGATAGCTTATATCAGGGTTGTTCTGACTAATCGGGTCCCGGTCGGACAACAGGCTGGCTAATAACGATGCCGGCTTGATAAAACCGATCTCCGCGGCACGAATGAGTAAATGCGCGAGCCGAGGGTGCACCGGAAGCGACGTCATTGCCTGACCATGAGCCGTGAGTAACCAGTTAGCTTTTTTCTCAATAGCGCCCAGGGTTTCAAGCAATTCGATAGCTTGCTGCCATGGCCCTTTAGGCGGTAAGTCCAGCCAGCTCAACTCGGTTGGATCATCCACCCCCCACTGCAATAGCTGCAAAGCCAGGGGCGCCAGGTCTGCTTTAAGAATCTCTGCCGTAGTATGCGGCGCAAGCTTTTGCTGTTGATCGGCGGACCAGAGCCGATAACATTTACCCGGCCTTAATCTACCCGCTCGTCCCATGCGTTGAACGCTGGATGCGCTAGAAATTTTTACCGTATGTAATCCCGTCATACCGGTAGCCGGGTCAAACCGGGCTTCTCGCGCCAGACCCGAATCAACCACCACATCAACGCCTTCAATAGTCAGGCTGGTTTCAGCAATATTGGTCGCGAGCACTACCTTTTGATCGTTTACTTCTTTGCCCGATAAAGGTGCAATGGCTCTTTGTTGGTCGTCAATCGACAAATTACCGAATAGCGGACGAATATGAATACCCTTCATCTTTTTGTCCATTAACCAGCTCGAAAGCGCATCGGTAGCACGGCGAATTTCGCCCTGCCCCGGCAGGAAAGCGAGTACGCTACTATCTGGATTATCTTCCAGCGCCTGTTTGATCGTCGTGACCATACGATCAACAATTCTTTCCTTCGGCTGACTGGCACGACCATAAATCACTTCAACCGGATATGCCCTGCCAGCACTTTTAACCACTGGCGCATTACCCAACAATTTCGAAGTTGCTTTGCTATCAAGCGTGGCCGACATAACGAGAATCTTCAACGGATTTTGTTCGTCTCGAAATAAAGCACGACCCTTTAGACATAGGCTTAATGCCAGATCAGAATCCAGACTGCGTTCGTGGAATTCATCGAATATCACCAGACCAACATCTTCCAGTGAAGGATCCTGTTGTAACATCCGAGTCAGAATGCCTTCGGTGATGATTTCAATTTTTGTGCGCTTGCCAATTTTGGTATCTAGCCGCATACGATAGCCGACGGTTTGACCGGGAATTTCATCGATCAGGCTCGCCATCCGATGTGCCGCAGATTTAGTCGCGATACGTCGCGGCTCCAGCATGATGATTTTCTGACCGGCAAGCCACGGCTCATCCATCAGAGTAAGCGGTACCACAGTCGTTTTACCCGCACCCGGCGGCGCTTCGAGGACAACTTCGTGGCACTTTGACAGGTGTTGCTTTAGTGAGGGTAAACAGATTTCGACGGGTAGACGAAACCGGATCAAGCATTGCGCCTTCATAAATTTTTAATGTCGCTGTATGTGGACGGCAATTCGAGTAGTTCCTGTTTAATCTCGACAGGAATATTGACTTTCTGTTCACCAACCAGTAATAAAAACTCTGAAAAATCATCCCTGGCATCAACACTTTTCCCCAGCTTATGAAAGGTAAGTCCACGTCGCAAATAAACAAACGGATAGTCGGGTTGTTGGGGAATACCTTTAGTAAAGGCGACGATCGACTCCTCGAAACGATTTAATTTGTAGAGCGACCAGCCCAGATTATATTGAGTCATCATGCTTGGCTGCCCATTTAATTCATCGATTTTCTGTGCAGGCTTTAAGGCGTTCAGGCTTTCCTGGAAAAGCTGTAACCGCCTTAAATAAGCGGCATGATTGATGAACTCGTTATATTGCGTAGGCGGCTTTAACTCGAACGCTAATTCCTGGTCGGTCAGTGCCTGCTTGTTATTTTCCAGGATGTGATGGCCCCAGGCTCTGCTCTGAAGGTAGTCTGCCTGTTGCTCAATCGAAAGGTGCTCTAATTCAAGGCACCTATTGAGGAGCTTAACACCGGTTTGGTGAAACTGATATTGCACCGCACCATGACCATAATCGCAGTAAACTAACTCGAAAGCTTGACCACAACCGGCGAGAATTGAAGCGATACAAAATACGAGGGATCTTTTTAGTAATAACCACATACTGGTAATTTTATCAGATTAAGGATTATTATCTGATTTTTAGAATATCTCCATTTACGGTGCTAGAATAAACGCATAATTATAAACTCGATAGAGGGATGCTATGACTGAAGCGCGTATCAATTTAATCTTTAAAGGCGAGGTCGAATCTGGGCAAGATCGGGATGAGGCTCGCAATACGCTCGAGAGTCTATTCGAATTTGACACCGAGGAGGAATGTGATTTTTTCGATGGACAAACCGTCACCCTGGGCAAAAACATGGATGCCAGAACAGCAAAAATGTTTCAACAGGCCTTAGCTGGTACCGGAGTCATAACCTACCTTATCGAGGACGATGGAATGACTGAGGAGGAAGATACTCAGACACAACGTGGGGAGCAGCGCCGCAAAAATACTGCGCGTCGTGCGCGTATTCGAAGTGCTGCAATTATTCCCGACCGACGTGAGGTCCTGGAACGTCGGGGTTGATAACAGATAGATGAATCTACGATTTTTAGTCTTATCCAGGAGATGATTAAATTCTGATTTAACCTTCTTTCCCCGTTAAACTCCCACCATGGACACAACACTAACAATCGCCGGAGACGCTCCTCCCCTCTCCCGCTCACCCTGGCGCTTCGCGTTATATTTCTATCTGAAGTCTCGATACACTTTGGCGGCGATTTTCGTCTTCGAAGCCGTACAGGCGGCCTGTACCATCATGTTGCCCTATGCGGTAAAAGAAATCATCGATGCGGTCACCCTGGCCAAAGAGAAAAACCTGGATATCTTCGATACCGCTGAAAGTGGTTTAATTCTGTTTGCCGTGTTGAATCTCGGCATTGTGCTGTTCAGTCGCGCCAGCGGTGCGATGCTGGTACTGACCGGGCCTAAGTTGCGCCGGGAAATTCGTAAATCGTTATTCAGTTATCTGCAACATCACTCGCACCGTTATTTCATCTCGAATTTTGCCGGTTCATTGGCGAACCGTATCGCCGAGGTGTCGATGAGTAGCATGCATGCCCTGTGGACAATTACTTTCGACTTTTATCCGTTGATCATCAAGTCGGCGGTAGCGTTGATTATTCTGTTTAGCGCCAATGGCGATCTAGCGATGGTATTAAGTCTGTGGTTGGGGGTTTATATCTATGTATCATATTTACTCGCCAAACGCTGTCGGGCCTATGCTCAGGATTTCGCTGCGGCGCGTTCACTGGTCACCGGTAAGATAGTCGATTCGGTCACCAATGTGATGAATGCCAAGATGTTCGCGCGCCGCCAGTACGAAGAAGACTATTTAACTGATTATCTCAATCACGAAGTCGATCATGCGCTGCGGACTTATTGGTACATGGAAAAGCTGCGCTGGTTTCAGTTCACTGCTGCGATGGTGCTGATGGTCGGCATCGTAGGTTATGCGTTGAAGATCTGGTCTGACGGTAACCTCACGGTAGGCGAATTTTCCATGGTTGCTGGCCTGGCGATTTTATTGATCGAAGCGGCGCGGGGCTTGAGTCGCAGCTTCCTCGAATTTTTTGAATACATCGGCAATATCAGCGACGGGGTTTCGGTTTTTATTCAGTCACACGAGATCGTCGATAAACCCGATGCGCCGGAGCTGAAAGCCGATCAGGGTGAAATCACCTTTGACGATGTCACCTTTATCTATGACGAGGGTTTGCAGGTATTCGAAGGTTTAAACGTCGTCATCGAGCCGAAACAACAGGTTGGCCTGGTCGGGTTCTCAGGCTCGGGTAAGTCGACCTTTGTGAATTTGATTCTGCGCCTGTTCGAACCAAAAAGTGGTGCTATTAATATCGACGGACAAAACATTCTGAGCGTCACCCAGGATAGCCTGCGCGAGAGCGTGTCGATGATCCCACAGGATCCACAATTGTTTCACCGTTCCCTGATGGAGAACATTCGTTATGGACGCCTCGATGCCAGTGATGACGAGGTGATCGAGGCCGCGAAAAAAGCACATGCGCATGAGTTTATCCTGCAAACGGAATTAAAATACGACTCGCTGGTGGGAGAACGCGGGGTGAAGCTTTCCGGTGGACAAAGACAGCGCATCGCGATTGCCCGCGCGATCCTTAAAGATTCACCGATTTTAATTCTGGATGAAGCCACTTCAGCACTCGATTCAGTCACCGAGAAAAAGATCCAGCTCGGTCTTGAGCACCTGATGAAAGACAGAACCGTAGTCGTGGTCGCGCACCGCCTATCTACTATATCCCACATGGATCGTATTCTGGTGTTTGACGAAGGCAGGATTATCGAAGATGGTACCCACGATCAACTGTTACAAAGAAACGGCCATTATGCGCATTTATGGAATATGCAAGCGGGTGGTTTTTTGCCGGAGAAGGATCAAGTTTAGGAAATCTCTGCTATAAGGCCTGCTTTCACTTCAGCGCCAGATAATTATCAATCCCCTTAATACAGTCTTCCGGATGATGATTAACATAAATCACCGAGGTTTCGCTACCCGCACATATTTTCTCGATTAGTGCCAGCACCAGTTGGCGATTCATGTCGTCCAGCCCCAGGCAGGGTTCGTCCAGTATCAATAGCGGCGGGTGCTTTACCATCGCACGGGCGATTAATAGCAGGCGTTGGTCGCCGTATGATAGTTTATTAAAAGGTTGGTCCGACCGACCTCTCATGCCCAGCAGTGCGAGCCATTGATCGGCGATCTGACGTTGTTTATCGGTACATTTACTATACAGGCCGATGCTATCGTAGAAACCGGAAATGATGACGTTACGCAGGCTTGTGCCAACCCGATATTCCCACTGCAGAGCGGTTGAGACATAACCGATAAATTGTTTGATTTGCCAGATGCTTTCACCATTACCACGCTGATAGCCAAACACGACTATATCGTTCACATAGCACTGTGGGTGGTCGCCCGTAATGAGTGATAGCAAAGCCGTTTTACCGCTACCGTTCGGCCCACTCAATTGCCAGTGCTGATTCGCTTCGATGCACCAGTCGAGCTTATCGAGTAGCGTGAAATCACCATATTTGATACTGATTCCATTGAGTCGTACCAGTGGCTGCTGGCTGTCAAGCTGCGGGATTTCCGTGTCGGGATCTATAGGCGGAACATCTAGATGAGTAGTTTTAAGATGCAGCAACTGATATAGCTCGGCGTAGGATTTTTCGTCGTTCCGCCGTACCTGGTGTAATAACTCACCATGCTCGACGTAGGCGACATGACTAATAAATTCGGGAATTTGATCGAAGCGATTCAACACCATGACCATCGTCACACGGTTGGCTAATGTTGGCAGATATTGCTCTAACATCGATAGTGTCGCCGCATCTAGCCCTTCGAACACTTCGTCCAGCACCAGCAAATCTGGGTTACTAGCGAGTGCCCGAATCAATATAACTTTGCGCGACTCACCGGTAGAGAGTTTTCTGAAAGCCCGGTCGAGCAGGTAGTCGAGTTCGAAGCGAGCGATCAGATCGCACGCTGTTTCAGGGTTAGCACAATCGTCGAATATAATCTCGCGTACTGGAGTGCCTTCGGAGATGACATCGAGAATATCGGCATCATCTTTTTTAAGCTCGGCCGCGATGAGTTCTGCCTGAGCTTCAAAGGACACCACACCGACACGTTCAGGTAAATTATCGATGCTGCCCGACAGCCGATCACCGGCACCCGCCAGCACAGCAGATAAAGCAGATTTACCGGCACCATTGGTGCCGGTAATTACCCAGTGTTGACCTGGTTCAATTTGCCAGTTGATATGGCTAAGTTGAAAGCCCTGGTCAAACTGAACCGTAAAGTCATCAAGGCGAATTGTCACTCGTTAACTACTATTTCTATTTATACGATCTTCTTCATATCGGCCATATGACCGCGCAGAGTTGCACCGATTTCTTCAACCGGGTGGCTGCGCAGCGCAGCGTTAACTTCGATCAGACGAGCATTATCAACACCATTGTCATCGACACTGAGGCCGCGACCAATAACGTCAGATTTAATGCCTTTCATGAAGTCAGCCAGCAACGGCACACAGGCGTGATTAAACAGATAGCAGCCGTACTCGGCGGTATCCGAAATTGTCGCATTCATTTCGTAGAGCTTCTTGCGCGCAATGGTATTTGCGATCAACGGCGTCTCATGCAGCGATTCATAGTAGGCAGAGTCGGGGATAATGCCTGCAGCCGTCATGGTTTCGAAAGCCAGTTCGACACCTGCCTTTACCATCGCAATCATCAATATGCCATTATCGAAATATTCCTGTTCAGAAATTTCCATGTCGCCAGCCGGCATTTTCTCGAAGGGAGTTTCTGCAGTATCGGCACGCCAGCCCAGCAATTCTTTGTCATCATTAGCCCAGTCGGCCATCATGGTGCTAGAAAAGTTGCCAGTCATGATGTCGTCCTGATGCTTGTTGTATAGCGAACGCATGATACCTTTAAGCTCTTCCGCCAGATCAAAGGCTTTGATCTTGGCAGGATTAGAGAGACGGTCGAGCATGTTAGTCACGCCACCGTATTTGAGCGCTTCTGTAACGGTTTCCCAGCCGAATTGAATCAGTTTAGAAGCATAACCCGCATCTACGCCTTCTTCGATCATCTTGTCATAACACAGTAGCGAACCAGTCTGTAACATGCCGCAGAGGATGGTTTGCTCACCCATTAAGTCGGATTTAACTTCGGCGATAAAAGACGACATCAATACACCAGCCTTGTGACCACCGGTACCGAAAGCATAGGCCTTCGCCAGCGTCAGGCCTTCGCCGTTGGGATCGTTATCTTCGTGAACCGCGATAAGGGTCGGAACACCGAAACCACGAACATATTCGGCGCGTACTTCCGAACCCGGACATTTGGGTGCAACCATGATGACGGTAAGATCGTCACGAACCTTCATGCCTTCTTCAACGATATTAAAGCCGTGCGAGTAAGACAGGCAGGCACCGTTTTTCATCAACGGCATGACTGCATTCACCACCGAAGTATGTTGCTTATCCGGGGTCAGGTTCAACACTACATCGGCAGTCGGTATCAATTCTTCATAAGTGCCAACGGTAAAACCGTTTTCTGTCGCGCTCTTCCAGGATTGACGCTGCTCATCGATGGCCGCCTGGCGCAGTGTGTATGAAACATCCAGGCCACTGTCACGTAGATTCAGCCCCTGATTAAGACCCTGTGCGCCACAACCGATGACAACCATTTTTTTGCCTTTAAGCGCAGCAACGCCATCGGGGAATTCTGAAATATGCATGAATCGGCATTTGCCCAGCTCGGCTAGCTGCACACGTAGCGGCAGTGAATTAAAGTAGTTATTAGACATAATAGAGTTCCGGTAGAGTTAGGGCGGATATTTTAGTGACGATACTTTAACGAAGATATTATCTTTCGTAAATCGATATATATGCAACTTTATGTGCCAATTATTGCAATAATAGATACAATTCCCATATGGACATACGCACTCTAAAAAACTTCCTTGCACTCTCAGATAATTTACATTTTGGCCGAGCCAGCGCCGCCTGCCATATCAGCCTGTCCGCATTGTCCCGCAATATCCGAAAACTGGAGAGCGAACTCGGGGTAATACTGTTTAATCGAGATAACCGCTCGGTAGTTCCCACCGAAGAAGGCATAAAATTCCAGGTATACGCGCGCGAAGCAGTGTCACAATGGGATCAGGTACGCAACCAGCTATCGGATAGTTCGGATCTAATCCACGGTGAAATTAGCCTGTACTGCTCGGTTACTGCGGTTTACAGCTTGCTATTCGATCTGCTCAATCATTTTCGACGCGACTTCCCCGGCATTGAAATAAAGTTACACACCGGTGACCCAGAGCATGCAATTTCCCGAGTCATCGCCGGAGAGGAAGATATCAGCATCGCCGCCCATCCACGCTCGCTACCCAGGGGGTTGGCATTTAAACCCATTACAGTCTCACCATTGGTATTTATTGGCCCTGGCGAACAAATCGATATAGAGGTGCCAGGTGAGCCACCGGAGTCTCCCGCTCACTGGGCGCAGGTTCCAATGATTCTGGCAGAAGGTGGTATCGCCAGGAATCGAATCGATTCCTGGTTTAGAAAAATTGATGTTAACCCCAGGATTTATGCGCAGGTCGCAGGCAACGAGGCTATTGTGAGCATGGTTAGTCTCGGGCTAGGTATCGGTGTCGTACCGGCAATTGTGCTAGAACACAGTCCGGTGAGAGATAGAATTCAGATACTGGATGTACAACCCAGGTTAGACCCTTACGATATTGGCCTATTTGCCTTGAAAAAAAATCTGAAAAATTCGCTGGTCAATGCGTTTTGGTCGCTTATAAACGATTAACCTGACACAGTATTTGCCAGAGATTTATTGCCATTAAGGTAAAAATTTACTACCTGTTTTCCTGTTGCAGGTATTATTATCCATTGTGCAAAGCCAGCCCGTCCCATCGGGCGACAAACTAATATTAGGAGTCAAATAGAAATGCAAAAATTAAAATTTACTGGATTATCCGTAATCATAGCTTTACTAGCTTTACCAACGGGTGCCAATGCCGAGTCATGGATTTGCGAAAATGGTGACTTGATGCGCGAGTTATCAGTTGAAGGTGATAACGGCGCATCAACACCTTGCTCGGTCGTATACAGCAAGGAAACTGAAAATCTGGGTTCTAAAGTACTCTGGACAGCACAAACCGACCGCGCGTATTGCGAAGAAAAAGCCAACGGTTTAGCTGAAAAACTGAAAGGCTTCGGCTGGGCCTGCACTAGTTTATAACGGCAATTAATCGTTTTAGGCTTATTTGCCAAAAGTTCACTACCACCTTATTTTTATGGTAGATATTAGAGGAGTTATGGGTTAACCAAAGCTCCTCTTTTATATTTTGCCGCATCAATGATTTCCCGCCAAATCAAATAAATCCCCTTAATTATGCATCAGCAATGGCTAATCCTCGCAGTTCTTACCCTGGCAAGAGCAACCATGGGATTTCAGTTTCAGGGCATCGCTGCCCTGGGATCCTCGCTGACTAGCGAAGTTGCTATTAGTTATGCCGCTCTAGGTACCTTGATGGGCATTTACCTGTTACCCGGTGCGTTGATTGCGATTCCCGGCGGCTGGTTTGGCAAGCAATTTGGCGATAAAAAGATAGTACTAATCGGCATAGCAATGATGACAGTCGCGGCGCTATGCTAGCGTTATCGAAAAGCTACGAGACTATGGTAGTCGGTCGTCTAGTATCCGGCATCGGAGCTGTTTTTCTCAATGTCCTGGTAACCAAGATGGTGACCGACTGGTTTGCCGGTCAGCGTATTGTACTGGCAATGGGATTTTTAATTTCGAGCTGGCCTTTCGGAATTGCACTCGCACTTTTGACCATGGGGCCACTGGCTGAAGCTTATGGTCTAGCCTGGGCCTTTACCGCGCCTGTTATCCTTTGCTCGATCTCAATACTGTTAATTGCCACCTTATATTCCGCGCCTGGCATTGAGAAAGAAGCTACAATTCAGCCAGATAGCAATCCAAAACATAGTCTGTCACGACACGAATTATGGGGTTGTATTTTGAGTGGTTGCGTCTGGTGCTTTTATAACGTGGCCTTCATCCTACCGCTCAGCTTTGGTCCGGAGTTTCTCATTTCTCAGGGGGTCAAACTTTCCCTGGTAGGAGCAATAACCAGCCTTACAGGATGGCTAATTATTCCCGCACTACCCCTGGGAAGCTGGTTGGCAGAACGCCTGGGCAGACCGTATTCAATTATGATTTCCAGTTTTGTCGCCATCGCGGTTACCGTCTGGCTTATTCCACTGACCCCATACTACGTCGTCATGTTTGCATTGTTGGGTATCCTTTTTGGACTCTCGGGAGGGTTAATTATGGCGCTCCCGGCACAGGTGCTGCAGACAGAAAACCGGGCTATCGGAATGGGTGTATTTTTTACTGTTTATTACATCGGTATGGGCATTAGTTCGAGCATCGCGGGTTACGCACGAGATGTCAGTGGCGACCCGGCCGCACCATTATGGATGGCAGGATTGGGAATAATAATAGCTATGCTGGCGCTAGTAGGGTTTCGCCTGTTACTTTTAAATCCGCCTGCCAGCCATAGATAATGCATAGGCGTCAACCACTCGCAGGCATCCTGATTTTTATCATGATCGTCGTGACCATCGTCGATGGATTCAACCTTTTCAAACTGTCATTCAACCCCCTGTGGATCGCTGGTCTTGCAGGTTGGGCAGCTGCCTTTTTATTAATCTCTGACACACCTAATATTTTACGCATCCAGATTAGCATGATTGTCCTGGTCGGCCTTTCATTGGGTTTGTACGCGATATCAATTGGTGGCCAGGTCGATCCAGGGGAAGTCATCAGCGGTAATACACACCTTTTAACGATGGTGGCTGCCGTGGGTTTCTTACGTCTGGTAGCGTTTCCGGCTGTCGACAGGAATGAAGCACTACCAACCGGGCCTAAGGCTTACTTACAAACACTAGTGGGGCTAAACATATCGGCCTCGGTGATTAATATATCGGCGCCTATCCTGATCGCTGATCGCATCCATCGGACGCATCCCCTACAACGCTTTACTTCGCAATCGATGACGCGCGTGTTTTGCGGCGTAGCAACCTGGTCGCCATTTTTTGGGGCGATGGCAGTTGTACTCAACTATCTTGGCGGAGCGCAGTTATCCCGTATTATCGTGGCCGGGCTACCCTTTACTATCATGGGGTTTTTACTGGTTTTACTCGAAGCAAAAATACGTTATCCAGACAAGGTAAAGAGTTTTGTCGGTTATCCTATGCATTTACAGAGCCTTACTGTACCCCTGCTACTTGTTTTCACAGTAGCACTGGTTAGTTGGTTAATGCCAGCCGTTCCTGTACTGATTATTATCTCACTAAGCGCAATCCTCATCACACTGGCAGTTCTACTGTATAGAGAAAATTTACGATTGGCTTTCAAGCAAATGGGCAACTACGTGATTGAAGGTCTGCCGCGTATCGTCAACGAGCTTACCCTGTTCCTCGCGGCTGGATTAATTGCTGCAGGTATGTCGGCTTTGATTCAGCAAGGCGTAGTTCCCAATCCTTTTGATACGTTTAATGCGACAACGGCAGCCAAGCTGCTCGGCATCATGCTGCTGCTCGCGGCGATGGGCATACACCCGGTTATATTGATCTCGAGTTTTACGCCGCTGATTTTGACACTCGAACCCAATCTAAATCTGCTAGCGATTACCTATCTACTAGCCTGGAATCTCGGCACCACCTCCAGCCCCCTGTCGGGAACGCATTTGGTGTTTCAGGGGCGGTATAATATCCCGAGCTGGAAGGCAGCGATGTGGAACTGGCCTTATGCGCTGGTGATGTATGGACTGGCTGTGGTTTGGTTGCAATTGGTTGAAGGGTTTTTGTTGTAGGGAATACTCTATGGTACGGCGGGGTGTAGTACGCTGTGCTATTACGCCCCACGGCGCTGGTCATATTGGAAATCAGGCTTTACTCGCGGTAACCAGAAATACCGGGTAATTCCTGGTGTCGCCATTGATGGTATGGGCGGTAAAAAACGCAATGTCCTTGAAACCATGGTCTTCGAGGGCTGTGTGTAAATTATCCCGTTCAAAGCCAAAATGGAACACACCCTCGGTCTCAGCTGGATGAAAGCTTCCGTCTTCTTTGTCGAGGTCGGCCAGGGCGACCATCCCCGAATCATTTAAATGTTCGGCAAGCTTCTCTAGCAGTCGGG
>JAUVCH010000138.1 GCA_030595795.1 Gammaproteobacteria bacterium | reverse complement strand
CAGGCAGACGCCGAGCTCTTTTTCGTCTTCGGTGAGTACCGCCGCACTCGACGCGAGTTGCTCGAGGATGATGTCGTCGACTTCGAGTCCACAGCGGCGTACACACTTGATAATGTTCTGTGCTGCGCTCATTGCCCCGGTCACCAGATGTACCTTGGCTTCCAGGCGCACACCAGACATGCTAATGGGGTCGCGTATGCCTTCTGAATTATCGATGACAAATTCCTGCGGCAATACATGCAATATGCGTTGGTCAGCGGGTATGGCGACGGCTTTAGCGGCATCGATAACGCGGGCGACATCGGCCGAGGTGACTTCTTTATCCTTGATGGCGACAATGCCGTGCGAATTGATGCTACGGATATGACTACCAGCAATGCCCGCATAAACCGAGCGAATCTGGCAGCCCGCCATGAGTTCGGCCTCTTCCACCGCGCGCTGTATTGATTGCACCGTGGATTCGATATTCACCACCACACCTTTTTTCAGGCCACGGGATGGCTGGGTTCCGATACCGATAATATCGATCTCACCTTCCACCGTCACTTCACCGACAATGGCAACCACCTTGGAGGTGCCGATGTCGAGTCCAACGATTAAATTGTTCGCCACCTTTTTAGACATGATCTTGATTCCCCACTGCCGCCTGATTGCGGTCTTCTTGCACTTCTTTTTTCCAGGCCACCGCAAAACCATTGCTATAGCGCAAATCGAGTTGTTGAATTTCGGTTCGACGGGGCAGAACTTCCTGCTTATAAACTGTGATTAGACGTTCGATTTTATGCTCGACCTGATCGCGTCCGAGTTTGATTTTGAGGCCATCGGCCAACTCAATTTCAAGCGCTCCGCGGCTATCCTGACGCAATGCGATAATAGTCTCATCGAGAAGATTAAATTGCCTGTCCAGAGAATAATATTGCCGCAGTAAATCGACTGGCGAACTATTGACTGCATACACCAATGGCAGTTGCTGAAAGTTTATTGTGGCTGCCGAATAGACAATCCCTCTATCGCTGATCAATCGCTTTTCATCCCAGCGCGCTACCGGTTTCTTTTCGACAATACTTATGTCTAGTTGATCGGGCCAGACTCGTCGAATGGACACCGTATCGGTCCAGGGTTTGTCGCTTAATGCCTGTCGCACTGCATGGATATCGAGTGAAAAGAATCCTTTCCCGACATAAGGCAGTAGAGACGTTTCGACATCTTTTTGCTCGATATACTGAAAACTACCCGAAAGTTTAATGGTTTTGATCGGCAATAATGAACTCTGATGAGTCAGATAACCAATACCACCAAATAGAATGGTCAATACCAGTATCCAGTTATAAATCGCTTTCCATTCCATCTCAACGTCTGGCTTTGAATCGTTACTACGCTTTTTAGCCTGTACACTTTTCTTGCGGAAACTAAACATGGTTTTCATCTCCTTCCAGCGTTAACTCCAGAATTCTGAGTACCAGATCCGGCATTTCGAGTCCTGCCTGTCGAGCTGCCATCGGTACCAGACTATGATCGGTCATACCCGGTGCGGTATTGACTTCGATTACCCAGGGTTGACCCTGGTCATCGAGCATCAGATCTACTCGACCCCAGTGACGAACGCCGGTGACATGGATGCTGCGTTCGACGAGGTCGTTAATTTGTGCGATCATGTTTTCGGGCAAACCGCATGGACAGGTATATATCGTGTCATCCGAAATATACTTGGCGTCGTAGTCGTAGAATTCGCGGGGGGTCTCCAGTTTAATCAGCGGTAAAACCTGACCACCGAGGAAACTCGCGGTATATTCCGCGCCGGTAATAAATTTTTCGGCGAAAACGTCGCCATAAGCTCTGGCCGTCTCCCAGGCTGGAACCAAGTCTTCTGCCCTGTGTACCGGCGTCATACCGATACTCGAGCCTTCGAGCACTGGCTTAACAAAAACAGGCAAACCGATTTCGTCGAGCAAGCGTTGACAGTCGGCTTCGCTAGCAAGCTCCATATAGTCGGGCGTTGGGATGTCGCTTCCAGCAAAAATGCGTTTGGTGGCGAGCTTATCCATTGCCAGTGCCGAGGCACAGACGCCGCTACCGGTATAAGGAATATCTAGCATCTCAAGCACCGCCTGGATAGTCCCATCTTCGCCGCCACGACCGTGCAGGATATTAAACACACGGTCGGCTTCGAGGTTTTGCAATTGCTCCAGCACATTGCTTTGCACATCGAGTTTGAAGGCATCGACACCCGCTTCGATTAAACCCTGATAAACCGCATTACCACTGTTCAGTGACACTTCACGCTCTGCGGAAGTACCGCCCAGTAGCACTGCTACTTTGCCACACAGGGCTGCTGAACTAGCCGAAGGCTTTTTAATGACGCTAATCATAGGGTTTCCCCGACGACACGTACTTCGGTTTCCAGTGACACATCGAATTTCTGTTTGATGGTGTTCTGAACAAATTCGATCAGATTTTCGATATCACTGGCTCGCGTATCCGCCTGACTAATAATAAAGTTAGCGTGCTTTTCAGAAACGCAAGCTGACCCAATGCAGTGACCTTTTAAGCCGGCAGTCTGAATTAACTGAGCAGCATGTTTCCCAGGTGGATTTTTGAACACCGAACCACAGGAAGGCAAGCCAATCGGCTGACTGTCATTACGTTTCTGCAGTAATTGCTTGATTTCACTTTCTTCTCCAGAGTTTTTTTCACTTAAACGAAAACTCGCCGCTACAAACCATTCATCAGTCGGTATTCGGACATGACGATAATTAATTTCGAATTCATTCGGGTATCGCTCTACCAGCTCACCCTTTCGATTAATCATCGTGACCTGCTCAACCAGGTTCCAGGTTTCATTACCAAAAGCACCGGCATTCATGGCGAGCGCGCCACCGATAGTGCCCGGTATACCGGCCAGATATTCGGCGCCGCTTAGGTTATTTTTGTCGCAGAAACGCGCAACTTTCGAGTTGGACAAACCGCATTGGGCATAAACCCGACTCTGGTCGTCCAGATGTAAATCTTTCAATCCGCCAAGCGGGGCAATGACGACACCGCGAACTCCACCATCGCGCACCAGCATGTTACTGCCGAGGCCAACCCAGGTGATCGGTGTTTTCGCATCTTGCATCGACAAAAAAACCTGTAAATCGAACAGGTCCGCAGGTACGTAATACTTGTCCGCCAGACCACCGACACGCCAGCTGGTATGCTTCGACATCGGCTCATCATGCCGAAGTTGACCGCGTAACTGATTCATCGCTAGCGCGTTCACTTTGATTGCTCCTGATGACTCAACAGAAACTCGGCTGACCAGGCGCCGATACTACCGGCTCCGAGTGTGAGGAAAATATCGCCGTCCTGTAGTACCGTTTCGACAACTTCCGTGAGAGATTCAATATCTTCGACGAAGACTGGATCAATTTTTCCCCGGCCTCGGATTGAACGCGCCAGGGCACGGCCATCGGCATCCTTAATATGCTTTTCCCCTGCCGGATAAACATCTAGTAGTATTAACTGATCGACTTCGGATAGTACCTGCGAAAAGTCTTCGAATAAATCGCGTGTGCGCGAATAACGATGCGGCTGGAAAACTACCGCCAGACGTTTATTCGGCCAGGCCTGGCGAATACCATCTACCGTCGCCTGGATCTCGGTGGGATGATGACCGTAATCGTCGACATGCATGACATGACCTTGCTCGACCGGCACATTTTCACTGATCTCGAAACGTCTACCGATGCCGGAAAACTCTGACAGCGCGGACTTAATCGCTTCACGGCTGACTTCCAGCTCCCAGGCGATGCTAATTGCCGCAGTCGCATTCAATACATTGTGCCTACCCGTGAGATTCAACTCAATATCGAGCGGTTCATCGTCATTTGGTAGCGTCAGGCTAAAATGGGTTCTCGCGCCCTGTGGCTTAATCTCAGTGATTCGTATGTCAGCGTCTTCGGATTCACCATAAGTCAATATCGGTCTGGCTACCTGATCCATAACTTCGCGAACCACCGGGTCATCGATACACAAAACAGCAAGGCCATAAAATGGCAGGTGATGCAGGAATTCAACAAAAGTTTGCTTGAGGCGTTCGAAATCACCTTCGTAAGTAGACAGATGATCCTGATCGATGTTAGTGACTATTGACATCATCGGTTGCAGGTACAAAAATGAGGCGTCGCTTTCGTCCGCCTCGGCCACCAGATAGTCACTCAGACCCAGCCGCGCGTGACTGGCATCGCTATTAAGCTTGCCGCCGATCACATAGGTCGGATCGATATTGCCCTTGCCCAGCAAGCTGGCTACCAGACTGGTGGTCGTAGTCTTACCGTGAGTTCCGGCAACTGCGATACCACGACGAAAGCGCATCAGTTCGGCGAGCATTTCGGCACGTCGCACAACAGGAAGACGCTGCGCACGAGCGGCGATAATTTCGGGATTATCCTCGTCAATTGCAGTGGAAACGACCACTACATGCGCATCTTTAATATTATCTTCGCTATGACCCAGATAAATCGTCATACCCAGGCCGCGTAGATGACGCACCATCGCGGATTCGGCTATATCCGAGCCACTAATGACATAATCCAGGTTATGAAACACTTCGGCGATGCCACTCATACCGACTCCACCGATACCGATAAAGTGAATGTTTTTAATGCGCCGCATAAAATGCTTGGAGCTAACGGTCATGCCTTCGCCCTCGCTAGTATGCCCTGTGCCAAATTTTCTGTGGCATCCACGCTGGCGAGTTCATGCGCTCTTTTGGCCATCGCAATTAATTCCTGTCGATTCTGCTGAAAACGCTGGATTAATTCGACAAGACGACATGCATTTAAGTCATCTTCGGTAAGAATACGCGCGGCATTGTTTTCCTCAAGAAAACGAGCGTTGTAATATTGATGATTATCAACTGCGTAGGGATATGGGATGAGAATCGAACCGACACCGACTGCGGTTAATTCGGCAATAGTCAAAGCACCGGCACGACAAACCACCAGATCAGCCCAGGCATAAACCGAAGGCATATCATCAATAAAATCGATCACTTCGGCATCGACACCAGCGTCGCGATAATTTTGCTGACAAGCTGACAGATGTTTATTACCGCATTGGTGTCTGATATTGGGTCGTGAATTAAGATCAAGCTTCGATACGGCCAGGGGTAGAACTTTGTTCAAACTGGCAGCTCCGAGACTGCCACCGATAACCAGTAGGTTCAAGCTTGTATCCAGCCTTTTTGTCAGTCTGCCTTCAGGAAACTCAAGCTCGAAAAAATCAGCACGCACTGGATTACCAATACATTCACTACGTGGTACGCCCCTGGCAGCCACCGGAAAACCAAAATAGCTTTGACTGGCAAATCGACTCAGCAATTTATTGGTCAGGCCTATTACCGAATTTTGTTCGTGCAAAATTAAGGGAATGCGCAATAGCCAGGCCATCAATCCACCCGGCCCGGAAACAAATCCACCCATGCCCAATACCGCCTTGGGACGCAATCGCAGTAAGGCGCGGTAGGCCTGCCAGCAGGCACGAATTAATTTGAATGGTGCGAACAGTAAAGTTAATCGTCCCTTGCCACGCAAGCCCTGGACACTCAACCACTCGATCGCAATATTGGCTGCAGGTACGACTCGCGATTCGATCCCTGCCTGTGTGCCCAACCAGACGATACGCTCACCCTTTTCACGCAAATATTCTGCGACCGCCAACGCAGGGAAAACATGGCCACCGGTACCACCGGCCATTATAACAATTGGTCTCTGCTCGGTGCTCATCATGCCTTCACCTTGTAGGAATCCGTGCGTCGTTTGCCGACCAGGCCTGCACCCTCACCAATTTGATACTCGCGATAAACTCGAAGCACCAGTCCAACTGCCAACGACATACTCAGAATGCTATTACCGCCGTAACTCATGAAAGGTAGTGTCAAACCCTTGGTCGGCAACGCCCCCATATTTACGCCGATATTAATCGTTGCCTGTAGTGTAATTAATAGTCCAACACCATAAGTCAGGTAGGCCCCGAAAGCTTTTTTAGCATTGAGTGACATTTTGCCGATAGCGAAACAGCGTGCGGCAAACAACGCGTATATGCCGATTAACAATACCGTACCAACCAGTCCGAACTCTTCGGCGAAAATTGCAAACAGAAAATCGGTATGCGCTTCGGGTAAATAAAACAGTTTTTGTACACTGCCACCAAGGCCAGCGCCAAACCAGCCCCCATTACCGATGGCGATCAACGACTGTGTCAACTGGAAACCACTATTAAACGGGTCGGCCCAGGGGTCGATAAATGAGGTAATACGCGACATGCGATAAGGCGAAGAAATCGCCAGTAATACCATGATGCCCAGGGTGCCCATCACAAACAGCATAAACTGGCCAAAACGAACACCACCGAGGAACATTAAGCCCAGACCGGTTAACAGCAAGATAGCCGCCGCACCGAAATCGGGCTCCATAATTAACAATCCACTGGCAAAGGCCAGAACGAACATGGGCTTCAGAAACCCCATAGTATTAGATTGGACTTCGTCGGTACGACGAATTAAATAACCGCTAAGATAAATAATCAGGAATAGCTTGGCGACTTCAGAAATTTGAAAGGTAAAGACACCAAAATTCAACCATCGTGTACTACCGTTCACGGTATGGCCGACGCCAGGGATTAATACGACCGCGAGCAATACAATCGAACTTAGCATAAGCAACATGCCATTTTTCTTCCAGAACTCGAGCGGAATTCGGTATGCCACCCAGACCAATACCAAGCTTAGTAAAGCACGCAAAAACTGGCGCTTGGCGAAGAAAAACGGATCCTGAGTTTGCTGGTCAGCAATACCGATAGAAGCCGATGCGACCATGATAATGCCGAGAAACACCAGCGTGCCATAGAGGAATAAAATTGTGCGATCGAGTCCGGCAGTGGGAGTAAACTCCTTCCGACTGCGGCTAATTTCGCCCTGAGTGCGAACCGCCTGTCCATTGCTAAAGCTAGTCATGGTTCAGGCTCTGCACACAATCGATAAAATCGTCACCGCGCGCTTCAAATTTAGAATACATATCAAAGCTCGCACAGGCCGGTGCAAGTAATACGCAGTCACCACTTTGTGCAAGTTGATTCGCCGTCTCGACGGCTTCGCCCATGTTTTCAACCCGCGTAATCGGCACCGATGCCTGCCAGGCTTTGGCAATGCGTTCGGCATCTTCGCCCATCAACATCACCTGCTTCACGCCCTGCTCTAATGCCGGGCATAAGACCGACATATCGGCATTTTTGGATTGCCCGCCGGCGATCAGAATCACTGGACGATCTCGCCCTTCGATAGAAGCTTTTGCTGCCCCGACATTGGTTGCTTTGGAATCGTTAACCCACTCGACGCCATTAATTTCGGCCACCCATTGGCTGCGATGCGCAATCCCGGTGAAGTCCTTCAACGCCTGAATAATGGCTGACTTCGATACGGTTACTGCATCCGCAAGCGCCATTGCGGCCAGACAGTTTGCCCAGTTATGTCGGCCTGAGACTTTTAACTCAGTAATTGGTAACCAGCGTAGGCCCTGCTTTGCCAACCAGAATCCGTCGTCTTCGATCAGGCTAAAATCGGCGTCGCTATCCGTCAGACTAAAGAGAATATCGCCGCTATCATGACGAGTAGTTTCATCGTCAAGATTACTAATACAGGTTTTGGCTGCATCGTAAATATGCAATTTGGCTTGCACGTATTCGGCATAATCAGCATAGCGATCAAGATGATCTTCAGAAAGATTCAACACGGTTGCCACAACAGGTTGCAGAGAACTGGTTGTTTCTAGCTGGTAACTTGACAGTTCCAATACATAAATTTCGGCAGGCTGGTCGAGCAGGTCGAGTGCTGGCACACCAATATTACCGCCGACTGCAGCCTGTTTACCATCGGCGCGAATCATCTCTCCGACCAGGGTTGTCACCGTACTTTTACCATTCGATCCGGTAATCGCGATGACCGGTTTATCAACCGCCTGAGCAAATAATTCGATATCGCCGATTATCTGCTTACCTAGATCTATCGCTTGCTGAATCTGCGGAACATGAATCGATAATCCAGGGCTAACCACCAATGCATCGGCCCAGCCAATCAACTCGGCATCGAGGGTCTGATTGGTAATTTGGACATCGGCAAACTGACTTTTCAATTGCTGATAATAAGGCGGTATATCCCGACTATCCTGAATCTTACAGCGATAGCCATGCGACAACAGATACCTCGCCACCGAGTAACCGGTTAAGCCGAGGCCGACTACCAGGTAGTTGATATCGGCATGCTGTCGAGCTTGTGCATTCATTCCTGACATTACCGTATTTTTAGACTCGCCAGACCGATCAAAACCAGAACCACGGTGACGATCCAGAAGCGCACTATAATTCGCGGTTCCGGCCAGCCTTTTAATTCGTAGTGATGATGCAGTGGTGCCATGCGAAAGATTCGCCGACCGGTTAATTTGAACGAGGCCACCTGCACGATCACGGAAACGGTTTCGACCACAAAAATGCCACCCATGATGAATAGCACCAGTTCCTGTCGGACGATGACCGCAATGGCACCCAGTGCCGCACCGAGAGCCAGCGCACCTACGTCACCCATGAACACCTGGGCTGGATAGGTGTTGAACCAGAGAAATCCGAGGCCC
>JAUVCH010000175.1 GCA_030595795.1 Gammaproteobacteria bacterium | reverse complement strand
CGTACGACTGATGTGACCGGTGCCTGCGAACTCCCATCGGGTGTTGAAATGGTCATGCCGGGTGATAATGTGAAGATGGAAGTCACACTAATCGCGCCAATCGCAATGGACGATGGACTGCGTTTTGCAATCCGTGAAGGCGGCCGTACCGTAGGTGCGGGTGTCGTCACTAAGATTATCGAATAAGATAGTTTAATACCATTGCATCAGGGCGGGAGATGGGCTACCATCCCCGCCCTTTGTTTGAAGGCGGGATTGTTTCCTGTCAGAAATTTAGGACAGTAGCTCAACTGGCAGAGCAGCGGTCTCCAAAACCGCAGGTTGGGGGTTCGATTCCCTCCTGTCCTGCCATTATCGCCGATTTTAGACGCATTTAGAGGTAAGTTGTGGTCACAAAGACCGAGCAAACATCGTCGGGTTTAGATACCTTGAAGCTCATGATGGCGCTGGATATATTGCTTGGCGGTGTCGTAGGGTTTTATTATTTTGAAGAGGAGTCACAACTGCTGCGCGTGATCGGTATGCTCGCGGTTGTTGGTATTGCTTTTTTTATCGTTTCGGTGACCGATATTGGTCGGCGGAGCCTGGGATTTGTGAAGGACGCCAGGGTCGAAGTTCGTAAGGTTGTCTGGCCGACTCGGCAGGAAACTCTGCAAACTACGGTTGCCGTATTAATCATGGTGGTGATTGTTGCAATAATGCTTTGGCTCATTGATTCGGCACTCGGTTTGGGTGTTAACAGTTTACTGGTATAAGACAGGCTAATGACAGACGAAGAAGTAGTGGTCGCGGAAGAATCCGAACCGAATACGAATCCTGCGGTTCGCTGGTACGTAGTGCACGCTTATTCCGGATTCGAGAATTATGTGAAGAAGGTGCTGGCTAGCCGCATTGCCAGTTCTGCGCATAAAGACAAGTTCGGACAGATCATGGTGCCCACCGAAGAAGTGGTGGAAATGCGCGAGGGCGTACGTCGCAAGAGTGAACGTAAATTTTTCCCTGGCTACGTGCTGGTTCAAATGGAAATGGATAGTGATACCTGGCATATGGTTAAAGAGGTACCCAAGGTACTTGGTTTTATTGGTGGTACTAGCGACAAGCCGGCACCGATAACAGAAGATGAAGCTAACTCAATTCTTAATCGAGTTGAAGAAGGCGTCGATCGTCCGAGGCCTAAGGTTCTGTTTGAAGTGGGTGAAGTGGTTCGCGTTAATGACGGTCCATTTAACGACTTTAATGGTGTGGTCGAAGAAGTGAATTACGAAAAGAGCAAGATGCTCGTTTCGGTACAGATTTTCGGGCGTTCTACGCCAGTAGAATTAGCTTTTGGTCAGGTAGAAAAAGGTTAAATAGTAATAGTTAAATAGTAATACCGGTCGGCTTGCTGACCATTTTTTAATTTGCTTGTTAAAGCAACAATGGGGAGGGCGAAATGAGTAGTCCGATTGCACCCGGGAGATGGCTGAATGGCTAAGAAAATAGAGAATTACGTCAAGCTGCAGGTACCTGCGGGCTCGGCAAACCCAAGTCCACCGGTGGGCCCTGCTCTCGGTCAGCATGGTCTTAACATCATGGAGTTTTGTAAAGCGTTTAACGCGCAAACTCAGGATGTTGAAAATGGTATGCCTTTACCAGTTGTTATCGCTGTTTATAGTGATAAGAGCTTTACCTTCGAAATTAAAACTCCGCCCGCAGCAGTGCTGTTAAAGAAAGCTGCCGGTGTTGCCAAGGGTAGTGGTACGCCTAATACGGTTAAGGTGGGTAAAGTCAATCGGGCTCAGCTTGAAGAAATCGCAACGACTAAAATGAAGGATTTAAACGCTAACGATATGGATGCCGCTGTTAAGATTATCGCTGGTAGTGCCCGTAGTATGGGTCTCGACGTGGAGGGCGTGTAAGATGGCTAAATTATCAAAGCGGTTTACCGCAATCCGCGATAAAATCGATAGCACGCGTCAGTACGCTATAGACGAAGGTCTGGCGTTACTGAAAGAGCTAAGTACGGTTAAATTTGACGAATCAGTCGATGCTGCGATCAACCTCGGTGTTGATCCCCGTAAATCCGATCAAAATGTTCGTGGTTCCAGCGTATTGCCTAATGGTACCGGTAAGGTAGTACGAGTTGCAGTCTTCACCCAGGGTGAGAATGTAGATAAAGCCAAAGCAGCAGGTGCCGACGTGGTTGGTATGCAGGAGCTGGCTGATTCGATGAAAGGCGGCGATCTTAATTACGATGTTGTCATTGCCAGTCCAGATGCTATGGGTGTCGTAGGCCAGCTTGGTCAACTTCTTGGCCCTCGTGGTTTGATGCCTAACCCGAAAGTTGGAACCGTATCACCCGATGTTGCTACTGCGGTTCAAAATGCCAAAGGTGGTCAGGTTCGATACCGTACCGACAAGGGCGGCATTATCCATTGCACTATCGGTAAATCCAGTTTTGAAGTTGCGCAATTGCGCGAAAATCTTGAGTCCCTGTTGGCCGACCTGCAAAAGGCCAAGCCAAGCAGTGCGAAAGGGATTTATTTACAGAAAATATCAATCTCAACCACCATGGGAGCGGGTGTTGCGGTTGATCAGGCTTCGCTAGCGCTTAAATAGAAAATTTAAGTAGCAAAGTAAAGTAGCGAAGTATTAAAGAATCTTTGAGAACGTCGGCGACTACGGTTGCTGGCGACTCGTCAAAGACCGTGGGTGATAAGGGAAACCTTGTCTTAATTTCCTGCGTAGACGATCTTCTGAGACAGGAATACCTGGTTAAGAGGTCGTGACGGAATCGATAGGGATGTCAGGCAAGGATGATGGGCTGACCCAGGTTTTACGACCGGGGTTCAGTATGGTTAATTAATCAGGAGAACTTATATGCCTTTAACACTCCAGCAAAAGCAGGCTGTAGTTAGCGAAGTAACGGAAGTTGCTGCGCAAGCTCATTCTGTCATTGCAGCCGAGTATCAGGGCTTGACAGTTGGCGAGATGACCGATTTGCGCGTCAAAGCTCGTGAATCGAATGTGACGTTGCGCGTGGTAAAAAACACGTTAGCAAAACGCGCTTTCGAAGGCACGGACTACGATTGCATGAGTGATGCTTTACAAGGTCAGATGGTTTACGCATTTTCGATGGAAGAGCCAGGCGGTGCCGCCAGGGTCTTGAAAGAATATGCTGACTCCAACAAGAAACTGGTTGTTAAGCTAATCGCCTTTGGCGGTGAGCTACTCGATCCTTCGGAGATCAAACGACTGGCTTCGTTGCCAACATACGATCAGGCAATCAGCCTGTTAATGGCCGTTATGAAAGCGCCTGTCGAAAAACTTGCTCGTACTATGAATGAAGTACCCGGTAAGTTAACTCGCACAGTGGCTGCTATACGCGACCAGAAGCAAGCTTAAACTTTATTTAATATTTCTGTATCAGGAGAAAAACTAATGGCAGTTTCTAAAGAAGATATTCTTGAAACTTTATCAAACATGAGCGTGATGGAAGTTGTTGATCTAATCGCTGCAATGGAAGAAAAATTCGGCGTTTCGGCTGCCGCGGCTGTTGCCGCTGCACCTGCCACCGCTGCTGGCGATGCTGGCGCAGCTGCTGCTGAACAGGACGAATTTGACGTCGTTCTGGCTAGTTTTGGTGAGAAGAAAGTAGGTGTCATCAAAGCAGTACGTGCTATCACAGGCCTGGGTCTGAAAGAAGCGAAGGACATGGTAGAAAGTGCGCCGACTACTGTTAAGGAAGCCGCTTCTAAAACCGAAGCTGAAGATCTGAAAAAACAGCTTGAAGAAGCTGGCGCAACTGTCGAACTTAAGTAACTTGGCTTAAGTTTTTGGGAAGTTGTCGGGTATTCGTACCCATACTTAACCGCAAGGGCTGGTGGCTGAAAATGCCATCGGCCCGCGCGTGCTTATCGGCTTAATGAGCTGGTTTTTTAGCACGTCTTTGAATGTGACATGAAAACGTAATGTTTTTACTGAGGAATATAAATGGCTTACTCTTTTACTGAGAAAAAACGAATTCGTAGGAATTTTGGTAAACGACCTGCAGTCATCGACGAACCATATCTTCTGGCTATCCAGACCGACTCGTATAAGCGTTTTCTGGATCTGGACGGTAAGCAGGAAAATACCGGCTTACAGCGAGCTTTTGAGTCCATTTTCCCAATTGTCAGTTTCTCTGGCAGTGTTGAGCTGGAATACGTCAGTTACCGTATCAACGATCCGGTATTTGATGTTAAAGAATGTCAGATCCGCGGGCTAACATATGCTGCGCCATTGCGTGTTCTGGTTCGCCTGGTTATTTACGATAAGGAAGCCTCGGCAAAAAATCGTTCCGTGAAGGATATCAAGGAGCAGGAAGTTTATATGGGCGAAATGCCTCTGATGACCGATAATGGTACATTCGTTATCAACGGTACCGAGCGAGTTATCGTTTCTCAGTTGCACCGTTCACCAGGTGTGTTTTTCGACCATGACCGTGGTAAATCGCACTCGTCTGGTAAATTGCTATATTCCGCACGGGTAATTCCTTACCGTGGCTCATGGCTCGACTTCGAGTTCGATCCGAAAGATTCCCTGTTTGTGCGCATCGACCGTCGCCGCAAACTTCCCGCCAGTATT
>JAUVCH010000048.1 GCA_030595795.1 Gammaproteobacteria bacterium | reverse complement strand
CAGTGAGTTGAAACGATGTTGTTGAGTCTTGTTCATAGTGTAATTCCTCTAGTAGTCACACCCCGGTCAGGGTGTGTAGGGGAATTATCGCTTATGAATCAAATCAGTTATCTTTGCCGCAGAGCGGCTTCGTTCAACAATCGCATGCAGTCGGATCAGCAAATCGCTACGCGCTTTGCTGACCGCTGATGCAAGGCGTAATAAGGCAATGAGTGCATCGGATGTCGACTGAACTAATTAAGGACTACCCCGGCCTGGTAACAATTAGTTGGAACGAATATCTGGAAGCCATTTATTTAAAGTGGTATACCGAGCATGATGAGGGCGGACGAGTTATAGAGGCTGTAAAATTCGCCTTGTCGTATGTCAACGACCACAACATTAAGCACTGGTGGGTTGACCTATCCACATCAGTTCACGGCTTAAGCGAAACAGATCAAGCGTGGGTGCAAACAGAATTTGGAAAAGCTATCTCGGAGTCATGTTTAACCAAACTAGCCATGACGCCACCGCTACCTGAAACTGGTCAAGATATCGATTGGCTGGATGACTGGGAATCCAGTACAAATGCTAAGTACAGAGGCAAAATTGAAGCGTGCCTGGTGCAAAATGAAGACGATGTACGCGCACATTTTAAATAAATCTAAATTGCCTTATAACAAAACAGGATAGGTCGCGTGTAGCCGCGACTTAATCCGGTGTTGGACAAGCCCTGGGTGTTGACATTTATAAGGTAAATAGATTGGGGTCACCCATTATAATTATTTAATCCAGGGGTAATGGCTTGTCTGTCATTAATGATTTGAATCAAATGAAAACTCGATGCGGGTGGTAATCTGGCTTTCTTATAATTGATGCCGTTGAGTCTGGTTATGTCTGGATTACTTCGAGTTTTGTCCGGGCTTTTACCCGGAACCATGAATATGTTCCCGGTTCTTGGGATATTGGCATGTGCCACCATGGCTCCAACGGCGCACGCGGTTGATTCGAACGACTGCAAGAACGTGGATTTGACCGTTCGGTGGGGCCAGGGCGGTTTCCGCGATAGTCGCGCCGAAGACGGTAAGCTCGGCGGTGGTCAACTCGCGTTGGACCTTACCCGTTGCGGGTCGCCATTCGCGTTTACGCTCTCCAGCGAGTATTACACCAAGGGTCCGGTTCCGGATGCGAAACACAGCTATGAAATCTCGAACATGTACGCGCTGAATTTGCTGTACACCGAGCCGCTACCCGGATTCGAGAGAACCGACTACTTCCTGTCCGCCGGAATTGGTCGACTCAAGGTTCCATATCAGGGGAGCAAGGTCGATAGCGAGCTTTTCAACTTCGGCGCGGGCCTTCACTGGAAGCGATTCGAGCACTTTGGGTTTTACGCGCTGGTGAAATTTCTTTACGCGCAAGAGGATGTTGGCGGCGAGACGGTTATCGACTTCAACGAAACCATCCTGTTGCTGGGCGTAAGCTACCGCTTTTCGCTGTAACGGCGGCCGACGCCAGCTGATTGAACGCGATGACGCTTACCAATTTAAAAACTGTTTAAACTAACCGACCTCCAGCGCAGGCAATAACGGAATGATAATTCACTGTAATTTGGAAACTAGCTCAAAACAGGAAATGTCCGCATCGTGCCAATTCTTGACCTATACGGTGCTTTGACTGGAGGTCGGCTCAGGGCACTACTCAGCCAATCACCCCAATAATTAGAATGACTGCTATTATGTAAATCATCACCTTAAGTTGTAAGCTTTATTACCCAGTTATAAAAGTGAAAGCAAAATTGTCACGATGTAAATTTAACTAACATCAAAAATAAATTAATATCGCTCTATCCAGATCGACTTATCTGACAGAATCGGCCGACTGTAACATCGAAAGAAAAAGAGACCAATTATGACCCAGACAGAGACCAAACCAGATATTACCGCTGGCGCCTACCAGGGTTACCAACAACCACACCGGGGCGAAAGCGATGAGTTACTGGTGCGAACCAGTCGCGGTACTGCCTGTGGTGAATATATGCGCCGTTACTGGCAGCCGGTGGCTCTGACTTCGGAAGTCGAAGATATGCCTCGGCTGATTCGGGTTATGAGTGAGGATCTGGTTTTATTCCGCGATAAATCGGAACGCTATGGTCTGGTGCATCGTCAGTGTCCGCATCGACGGGCTTCGATGGAATTCGGTATGTGCGAAGAGCGCGGTATCCGCTGCTGTTATCACGGCTGGTTGTTTGATATCGATGGTACGGTACTGGAAATTCCCGGGCAGCCCGAAGGCTCGGTCGATATTATCAAGCAAAAATCGACCCTGGGTGCTTATCCGGTACACGAATATCGCGGTTTGATTTTCGCCTATCTCGGCCCGATTGAAGATATGCCCGAGTTTCCGGTTTACGATACGCTGGAAATTCCAGATCAGACTCTGGTGCCTTATCGGGCCGATTATGTCTGTAACTGGATTCAGGTGCTCGACGCGATTCTCGATCCGATCCATACCACTTTTTTGCATTCACGCATGAGCCGGCCACAGTTTTCGGAAGGTATGGCCGAACTCGGAGAACTGGCTTTTTATCAACGCGAAATGAGTTTTCTCGGCAGTAATACACGCCGTGTCGGCGACAATATCTGGGTACGCGTGAATGAACTGGTTTTACCGAATTACACCCAGGCAGGTGCAGCGTTTTCTGCCGATGGTACAAAACCTATTTACTACGGGCGTACTGCCTTTTCGCGCTGGGTGGTGCCGATTGATGATGAAAATACTACCGCCTTTGCCTGGGCGGTGTTTGGTGATCGTGCCGACCCGCACGAATACAACACCCCCGAAGGTCCGGATCTGATTGAGCAGGGTGAGTTAATGGATCGCAGCTACGATGAACGTCAGCGCTTCCCGGGCGATGCCGAAGCGGTCGAAGGCATGGGGCGCATAGCGGATCAGAAAATGGAGCATCTTGCAGCAAGTGATCATGGCATTATTCAATACCGTAAGAAACTACGTAAGCTTTGTCGCGATCTCGAAAAAGGTATTAAACCCAAACATACCGCTGATTACTGGTCAAACCCGGTGCCGACTTATGGTGGCGATACCGTTTTGAATGTGCCTCGAAATGACGAAGACGATAGTCAGTTATTAAAGTCGATTGGCGAGACGGTGATGAAACTACAATTCGAAGTCGAAAAGATGACGGGCGATGAGCGTGATCAAAAAGTTATCGATGCTCTGAAACGACTCGAAGCAGGGCATTAGTAAGATGACAATTAAGCTCCATATTAAAAATAACCACGCCGGGCCCGATACTTTTCCGTCGACACCAGAAAGCGAGTCGGTGTTTACCATTTCAAAAGATAAGTACGATATTGCCGCCGCAAAGTATGGAGAGTTGTCCAGACAAATAGATACTTTTGTTGACTGGGATACAGATCATTTCGATGAGTCGATGAAAACTGCCGAAGTATTGCTAACCTGGAACTTGCCAACAAAAAATCTCGCCGAGGTCGCGCCGAACTTAAAATGGATACATATCATCGGCGCAGGCGTGGAACACCTCTGCCCTATGAATTGGGTTCCCGAAGGCGTGACTATTACCAATAACAAGGGTGCTCATGCCGATAAGGCCGGTGAGTTCGCGCTCATGGCTGTGTTAATGCTACACAATAAAATGCCAGCCATACTTAGTAACCAGCGAAAAGCAGTCTGGGAGTCTTTATTCTCCACACCGATCGAAGGTAAAACAGTTGGCTTGATCGGTGTTGGTAGTATCGGCGGTGGTGCAGCAAAGCAGTTGAGTAAACTTCCAGTGCATATTATCGGCGTGACCCGCCATGGTAAACCCCATGAATACGTCGATGAAATGGTCGCCATCGATCAGCTAAATGCCGTCTTGCCGCGTATGGATTACCTGTTCGTGTCGACACCTTCGACTCCGGAAACCAATGGCTTGTTCAATCGAGAGCGCTTGCTCAGTCTGAAACCCGGCGCAGGAATAGTCAACGTCGGTCGATCATCGGTGATGGATTACGAAGCGCTGGCGGATTTATTGGTTGATGGTCATATTTCAGGTGCCGTGATCGACGTTTTTGATGATGAACCGTTGCTCGCAGATTCGCCTTTATGGCATGCACCAAACTTCGTCGTCACCCCGCATGTTTCCGCCGACGATGGCGACAACTATGTACCGATTACACTGGATTTATTTTTTGAGAATATGCGTCGTTATCAGGCTGGAGAGCCTTTGATGAATATTGTTCGCCCCGAGTTAGGGTATTGAGTCGAAACTCAGTTTTTCGCCAGCTTATTGTCGCCAACAAAATTAACCAGAACCATGCCACTGTATTTTTTGCCTTTATAAAATTCGACGCGGAATTTATTCGCCTGTTTATCAACCGAGAATCGCGGCAGGATTTCATGCTTGCGGACCGATAAGCCGGATTCGTTGCGATATCCGGAGCGTTTAAACCCAATTATATTGACCCGGTGATTCTTTATCGGCGTAATCGAAAATGATTCATTCACATCGACCACAGTGCCAAGAGGAACGAGTCGGTTTTTACCATCGATTTTAAATTCCGCCTGTTGTAACGAATCGTCGAATATGAAATGCTGCGGATTGAGAAAGGTCACCCCCCGGTTTCCATAGCGGACCTTATAGCCCTGGTTCGATTTCACCACCGCTACCAGCGGATTATTGGCGGTAAATTCTATCGGAGAACGCTTTTTCATCGGCACATAACCGATGGATCGACGCGAGTCATCCAGGTCGAGCCTGATTTTATTGTCAAACATCGCGAGCTGGATATTGCTACCGATCTTGTCGTATACCGATTTAGAGGTGAGTTTGAAATTTCGCGAATAGCTAATGCCCATGGTATCCATCATCGACTCCAGCACGCGCAGATGATGTAGCGTTCGAACATGCGTGTCGTAGTTTTTACTGGCCTCTATACCCATCGCCGCCTTGCCATTATTAATCGCGAAATAGGTCAGGGTCTTTTCCATTTCTTTATCGCCTTCACGGGTGCGTGTATTTTTTAACCGAAATTTGGCTTTGGAGTTGGCCGTATTACGGTTGGCGCTAGTTATAACCCGTCTGGCTACCGATTCAATGTTGCCATAAAGCTTTGTTGGAATAGTCGATTGATCGATAACAATACTCTGCCCCCACTGTCGTGGGTTCTCATCCTTGTCGATATATTTTTCATTATAAAAACCGCTGCCATCGTGCAGGTTTAATATCATGCTGACTTGCGGTTCTTTGATGATGGCCTTAATTTTGCTAATTGCCTCAAACTCTGGATCGTTATTTCGTAGCGTAGAAAATTTGCGATTCATGTCACCATAAATACCACGCGAGCGGCTGATGATGCTATCGAAATTTAAATTCGGTACTATCCAGACCTGCCCTTTGGTAATTTCATAATCGTTCACCAATAGTGAAGCCGCGGTAAAGCCTCCCGGTTCGTCGCCCTGTATACCGCCTATCACTAATAGCGTTGGCCCGGCAATTCCGGAATCGAGCTTATGCAGGGTAAATTCGAGCCCCATAGCGAAACCCGAATAAAGCATAGTCAGAGCAAGCACCAATGCGAAGAACTTTTTCACGAGCTGACCTTAATATGCCAGGGTTCGTAACGAACGCCATAGGGGTTATTTTCGGGATAACGAATATCGATATAACCGAGATCCGACAGTTTCTTAAATTCGTCGGTTTTGGCAAACGCGGCGGTAAAATTACGCCTGCCAAAATTGACCTTGCCAACATCGAAGTCTCCGACAGCATGAAAGGAATACCCCGGTGGTGCCAGTGAGTACGATGCGGTTGAAAGGTTGCCGCCGACTTCGGTGGTTTTCTTCAGGAACAGGTAGAGCTGTTTAACTATGCTACGGATGCCAGAGGTTAATACCACGTATTCGCCAACGTCTCGGCAAATATTTTCGTAAGTTTTAATCGAGTTGCCTTTAAATAGGAAATGGCCGGTGCCCGCAATTTTCTTAATTTCTTTGCGCGAGATAGTTGACGAAATTTTGGTCACGATCTTTTCTCCATAAAACCCCATAATATCGGCATCGCTGTAAAATACTTCCTCGATCAAACCTAGTTCCTCTTTCTCGAAAGCACCGACGTTTGCGGCTCTTTTCGCCTGTTTTAAAGATTGATCCCAGCCGATGACGTTGAAATTGCCATATCCAACATAGTTCTGCAATCGGCTTAGACGATTTACTGCAGAGTCCAGAGTCTTAATTCTATGGTCGTCTAATATCAAATCCGCAGGATTCTTTGCGGCAGGCTTATGCCTCACATTCAGGTTATCAGCAATATGCCAATCCGAACTGTGCGGGTAGACGCTGGGCGGGCTATAGAGTTTTGTCAGTATGCTGGGTTGTTGATCCGGTAGATCAGGAGTAATGACATCTACATGACGAGAAGCAAGCCTTTTACTGCCGAAGAACGAAATGCCCGAACCTAAAGTAACGGGTAAGCCGACGGCACCAAGATAGGTGAGAAATTTCCTACGTGATTTGAACATTGAGTTGTAAGCGATTTTCTTCCGAGCATAGTCGAGTTTGGTCAAAAAACCAAGTCAAGGGTGATTCATATCTTACATAATTGAGACTAAAGGTTTACGCATCTGTGGACTATTTAGCGGTCTGCTGGCGGTCTTCCACCACAGCGGATTGCTAATTTGGTTCACTACCTGGTTATGATCATGGAATGCATAAGTTCGTTGATCCTGTTGTAAAAAACCCCAGGACTGGGCACCAGGGCTATGGATGAACAGGCTCCAGCATTCGGTGTTATCGGGCAGATTAATACGATGGAATATGCTGCCGTTTATGCGGTTAAGACTGCCAGCGCCGACTCGTCGAGAGATTAGTTTATTTTCGTGTTCGGCATTGGTCATGCGAATTTCTTCGTAGTGGCCGCTAAGTACCAGTGAAATGGCTCGGTTCCACGGGTGATTATGCAGGCCTCGTCCAGGATCGCTCGCGACAAAACGGTGTAGGTAAACCTGGTAACCAAAGGGTAGACGGAATAAGTGATAACGTTCCAGATAAGGCTTTTGATCGGGTCCGTTGATGATGCGACAGCGGCAGAAAGCCGATATTTTGAAAAGCAATTGACTGAATAAAGACATCATTTTCCCTGTTCATGTTTTCGATCATGCTATTATCCGCCCATGGTGGCTCATAGCGTGAGCTACATACTCTTAAAAAGGCAGATAAAGTACCAGGAGGGTAAAGATCTGGATCGTACCGAACGTTTTCATATCATTGACCAGATGTTGAGTAATCAGCGTCTTGTCACACGGGCGCAGTTTCTCGAAACACTGGAGATTTCACCAGCTACATTTAAGCGTGATCTGGAATATCTACGTGATCGTCTGGCGGCACCGATTGTCTGGAATAGCGAATTAAGAGGCTATCAATACGATGCCAACGAGGTCGGTGCCGATCAATACCAGTTACCAGGTCTCTGGTTTAATACCAGCGAGATTCAGGCCTTGTTGAGCATGGATGCGTTACTGGAAAACCTGCAGCCCGGAGTTTTATCCAGTCATATTAAACCCCTGCGCAGCCGCATACGAATGTTGCTGGAAGAGGGCGACCATAGTGTCGATGAAATAGCTCGACGTATTCGAATTATTCCGGCAGCCGCGAAGGCCTATAAAAACGAAAACTTTCAAACGATTACTCATGCCCTGCTGACGCGTAAGCGATTGCATATTTGCTATTACAGTCGGCAGGGTGATAGTGAAACTAGCCGAGATATATCACCGCAACGGTTGATTTATTATCGAGATAACTGGTACCTCGATAGCTGGTGTCATTTGCGCCAGGGTTTGCGCAGTTTTTCGATCGACGCGATTCGATCTCTGCAAATACTCGGCGAGGCGGCCACGGACGTTGCTCCAGAGCAGTTGGTGGCACAACTGGAAAGTGGTTATGGTATTTTTTCTGGCTCTGATACCAGCGAGGCGGTGTTGCGATTTAGTCCACAGATTGCCCGCTGGGTGTCTCGCGAGCAGTGGCATCCAGAACAGCAGGGAGAGTATGACGAAGACGGTTACTATATTTTAAAAATCCCCTATAGTCTGGATATTGAACTCATTATGGACATTCTAAAACATGGTAACGAAGTTGAGGTGTTAGAGCCTGAAAGTCTGCGTAGTAGCTTAATCGAACGTATTGATGCTATGCAGCAGGTTTATAGGTAGATATCAGCTAGCTACCAGAGATCAATTTCAATATTATCGAGTAGCCGGGTTTTCCCCAGACTCGCAGTCACTAAAATTACCAGTTTTTTATCCTCTGAACTGGCGGGTTGTAGCTTGTCGCTATTGCATATACAAAAGTAATCAGTGTTAAATCCGGCTTGATTGAGGTTCTCAAAAGCTTGTTGTTCGAGCTTTTTATAATTCCTTTCGCCTTCCTCTATCCGTCTGGCCGTGTCTTGCAGGGTTTGATAAATAAGGGCTGCTGCGGTCGTCTGTTGCGTATCCAGATATTGATTGCGCGAACTGGTGGCGAGCCCGGATGGCTCGCGAGTCGTCTCGGATCCAATAATTTCGACATCCAGATCGAGATCGTCGACCATTTTCTGGATTACGCGATATTGCTGAAAGTCTTTTTTGCCGAAAACCGAGACATCGGGTTTGACGATATTAAAGAGTTTGAGGACGATCGTAGCCACGCCGGTGAAATGTCCCGGCCTGTGTTCCCCCTCGTAGTTATCGGTCAGGTCGGTAACGGCTATCTGGGTGATATGTTCCAGGCCCTGCGGATATAGCTCGGAGGCGGTGGGCAGGTAGACCAGATCGCAGCCGATTGCCTCCAGATATTTAATATCCTGCTCGAGAGTACGGGGGTAGTGATTGAAGTCTTCGTTGGCACCGAACTGCATTGGGTTAACAAAGATACTGCATATCGTGCGATCACAAAGTGACTGACCTTTTTCAATTAGAGATAAATGCCCAGCATGCAGGTTACCCATAGTTGGAATGAAGGCGATCGACTCGTGATGATCCTTCCAGTGCTGCGCGTACTGGCGCAATTCAACAACTGAGGTGGCTTGATCCATTATAAGAAACTATGCGTTTTGTCGGGGAATTGACCTCGCTTAACTTCCGTCACATAGCGAGTGATGGCCGCCTGGATGCTTGACTGTCCCTGCATGAAGTTTTTTGAGAATTTTGGTTTTTTGCCGGCGGTTACATTCAAAATATCATGCAAAACCAGTATCTGGCCATCTACCTCAGCACCTGCGCCTATGCCGATTACCGGAATTTCCAGGCTATTCGTGATTTCCGCTGCCAGGGAGGCTGGTACGCATTCGAGTAGCAAAATGTCGGCGCCTGCGGCTTCCAGCTCCTTTGCAGTTGCGATCATTTCCTCGGCAGCACTTTTAGCCTTACCCTGGACGCGATAGCCACCGAGTTTATTGACCAACTGTGGCTGTAAACCAAGATGAGCACAGGTTGCGATGCCAAATGCAGAAAGCATTTCGACGGTTTTAATTTGCGTGCTACCACCTTCGAGTTTCACTACCTGTGCCTGGGTCGCCTTGAGTAGTTCACTGGCGTTATCCAGCGCCTGTTGCGGCGAATTAAGCGAACCGAAGGGCATATCGAGCATAAGCATGGACTTGTCCAGTCCTGCTCTAACTGTGGTGCCGTGGTATTTTATATTATCGAGGGTGACCGGAATGGTGGTGTTGTGTCCCTGGATCACCATGCCCAGCGAATCACCGACCAGTACTACCTCGACACCACATTCTTCGATCAGTTTGGCGAAGCTATAATCGTAGGCGGTCAGGCAGGCAAATTTTTCACCCTGTTGCTTTAGCTTTTTCAGGTGGGTGACGGTGATACTATCTTCCAGGGGCTTGGGTAAGTACATGCTAGTTTCCGTTTAATAGGATTCGCTCATTGAGCCTGTTCAGTTAATCTTGCTCAATAAGTGTTGCTCAATCAAGGAAGGATGACTGATTAAAATAATGTCGTCCAGAGCGTATTTCATCGATTTCATCGATTAATGCCTGATAATCCCCCGCATTGTTAATCAGGTCAGTCGACTGTGTGTTAACCGTGAGTAATGCACTGTCATCATAATCGTAAAAATAACGCGTGTATGACTCCGACAGGCGTTGCAGGAAATCATCTTTTATTTGCTGCTCGTAATTGATGCCGCGTTTGACAATGCGTTCGCGTAGGGTATCGACCGGCGCCTGCAGGTAAATCACCAGATCGGGCCGAGGTGCGTCGATGGTTAAATGGGTAAATATTTGCTGGTAAAGGCCGAGTTCATCGCTACTGAGTGTGAGTTCGGCAAATAATCTATCTTTGTCGATCAGGAAATCCGCGATATGGGCGTTCTGGAACAGGTCGATTTGCCGAAAAGTCTGTACTTGTTGTGTGCGTTGCATCAGAAAAAATAATTGCGTCGATAGCGCGTATTGTCTCTGGTTTTGATAAAACTGTGCGAGGAAGGGGTTATCTTCGGCTTTTTCCAGCAATAAATCGTGGCCGAAGGTTTTAGCCAGCTTTCTTGCCAAACTGGTTTTACCGACCCCGATAGGCCCTTCGACTACAATGTATCGGTGCTGATGTGACATGTTGGTTCTAAGCTAGTCCCAGTTTTATATTCGTTCTAAGGCGATACTTGGCGCATTATTAATCAGGTACTGCAAACTCCCCAGTCCAGCTATATAAAAATCGCCACCGATTTCGAACATGGGCTGTAAAACGAACAGGCGATTTTGCATTTCTGGATGGGGAACGGTCAGGTGGCTATCGTCGCAGCTGCGCGAACCAAACAGAATAATGTCGAGATCGAGGGTTCTCGGAGCCCACTTCAGAGCTGGGTCTCGTTTCCGGTAAAAAGCTTCTTCGATTGCCTGCAGCTCCAGCAGCAATTCCATGGGTTGGAAGCTGGTTTTAAGTAGGGCGACGGCATTTATGTAGTCATCCTGTGGGATATCGCTAACCGCTTCGCTGCGGTATTGCGACGAATGCCGAACCAGTTCAGATTTTGGCAATTCACTGAGGCGTTCGATTGCATTGCTAACGATAACGGCTGAGTCACCAATATTACTACCGATACCGATGTAGACTTCTTCAAGTGGCATTTCTACTACGTCTGCGTCGTCGTGGAGGTGGCTTGTTAGATCGATGGGGTGGCCTACTCTCGGTAGGCTGGTGCCGGGTCTGGAATTCGGTCCACCATTCACAGGTCTTCTTCGGTACCAGACCGACCAGCGACTGAATGCACATAAAGTCGTAGGCAGCCCGAAAACTGGGGTAGTTGATCAGACGGAGTGGATATTTACCATTCGTTCGAAAAAAACGAGGCTGGGCCGACCAGATATCCCTCGACATTTGCGAATAGCGCCGTGGGATAGCAATATGTTTGACTTGTCGCGAAATAACATCACTTCCAGCCTCATTCAATGCTGGTATAGCCTTCGTTTTGTCAGGCTGTATTTTGTTGGCCTGTTGGTGAACCACCGGCCAGAGTAATACGGCAAAAATGAAAGCAGGGGAGACGTGTTGCTGGCTATTCACGCGTATGTCGGTATTCACCAGAGCCTGATCGATGAAGTCGAGCATGGATTCGTCGGGATCGTCATTAATCCATTCTTCCAGCGCAGGCACCAGGTAAGCCAGCAGCTTATAATGGCGTAATAGCTCGAATACTCGGCTGGCGTTACCGCTATGGAAGAGCTTTACGAGTTCGTCGAATAGCCGGGCTGCGGGTATGTTGGCCAGTAGCGAGCCGCATTCGAAAATAGCCTCTGATGCCGATTCCTCGATCTCGAAATCGAGTTTGGCGGCGAAACGTATCGCGCGTAGCATGCGCACGGGATCTTCCTGATACCGTGTCGTCGCGTCCCCAATCATGCGCAGGATACGAGATTCGATGTCCTCCAGTCCGTTGGCATAATCTAGCAGCGAGTAATCGCTGATATCGTAATACAGTGCATTGGCGGTAAAATCTCGCCGAATGGCATCGTCTTCGATATCACCAAAGGTATTATCGCGCAAGATTCTACCCTCGGTGCTGAGTTCGTTTTTGGGTGAATCTTCGGAATGACCACGAAATGTCGCGACCTCGATAATCTCGCGACCAAAGCGGATATGTACTAGCCGAAAACGCCGGCCAATAATACGACTATTGCGAAATAACTCACGCAGCTGTTCCGGCGTCGCATCGGTGGCGATGTCGAAATCCTTGGGCTGCTTGTCGAGCAGTATGTCACGAACTCCCCCACCAACCAGGCAGGCGCGATATCCTGACTTGTCGAGACGATACAAAACCTTTAAAGCGGCTTCTGATATCGATTTTCGTGAAATTTTATGCTGGTCTCGGGGAATAATCGCTAATTTGTCTGAACGGTTCTCTCTATTACTCACTATATTTATTGAATTACCTAGAATGCGCGAATCATATCATTAGAAATGCGAAATGGTGTGATTAGTTTAAAGTCAGGAGTCTTCCAGCGCTTCCCAGCGTTGGTATAATATTGCCAGTTCAGCTTCGACTTTGGATAACTTTTGCTGAACCCCGGCAATCGTTTCTTCCTCCTGTTGGTAAAAGTCGGGTTCGGCGAAGCGTTCGTGTAAAGCGGCAATTTTATTTTCCAGCTTTTCGATCTTGCCGGGTAAGAACTTTAATTCCTTTTGCTGTTTTTGATTAAGGTTTGATGGTTCATTCCTGATTACCGGGGCCTTTCCTTTCACCGCAACTTTAGGCGTAACTTTAGCCGCCGGGCGTTGCCGCAACCAGTCGTCATAACCACCCACATATTCATTCACCACACCAGGCTCATCGAATACCAACGTGCTGGTTACTGTGTTATCGATAAACTGACGGTCGTGGCTGACCAGAATAAGGCTGCCATCGAACTCGATGAGCATTTCTTCGAGCAATTCGAGCGTATCCATGTCGAGATCGTTAGTTGGTTCGTCCATCACCAGTAAGTTGAATGATCGTGTGAACAGTCTTGCCAGTAAAAGCCGATTTCGTTCACCACCCGACAAAGCTTTAACCGGCATGCGGATTTGCTTTTCGTTAAAGAGGAAGTCTTTTAAATAACTGATGACGTGTTTGGACTGTCCATTGATAGTGACTTCATCGCTATTGCTAACGAGATTGTCGCGTACCGATTTTCCCCGATCCAGCGCTTCGCGATGTTGGTCGAAATAAGCGACTTCGAGTTTGGTGCCGGTAGTGACTTTCCCTTGTTGTGGTTCCAGCTGACCGAGTAGAAGCTGGATCAGGGTGGACTTGCCGCAACCGTTGGGACCGATGAGGCCAATTTTTTCACCGCGCAAAATTTTGCAGTTAAAGTTGGATACGATGGGCTTATCCGGCCAGGCGAAACTAATGTCTTCGGCATTGATGACAATCTTGCCGGATAGTTCGGTTTTCTGAGTGACGAGTTTGGCTTTTCCGGTAACTTCTCTTCGTTGCATGCGTTCGTCGCGTAACTTTTTTAAAGCACGTACACGACCTTCGTTGCGGGTTCGTCGAGCTTTAATACCCTGACGTATCCAGACTTCTTCCTGCGCCAGCTTTTTGTCGAATAAAGCGTTGTGGGTAGATTCATTATCGAGTAGCGCCTGCTTGGCTGAGCAATATTTTTCATAGCTACCAGGCCAACTGCTTAAGTGACCTCGATCGAGATCCAGAATTCGTGTCGCTAACGATTGCAGGAAGGAGCGATCGTGAGTGATGAATAACAGACTGCCGTTGTACTGCCGTAAAAATTCTTCCAGCCAGATGATGGACTCGATATCGAGGTGGTTGGTGGGCTCGTCAAGCAGCAATAAATCGGGTTCAGCGACTAATGCCTGGCCCAACAAGACTCGGCGTTTCATGCCGCCGGATAGGGTATTAAACTGAGTATCAGCCGGTAAGCCCAGTTTGGAAATGGTGGTCGAAATACGATTTTCCAAATTCCAGCCGTTATTAGCCTCGATTTCATCCTGCAACTGCTGCATGCGGTTGAGTGCCGAAGCATCGTTGACGGCTTCGAGCGCAGCATGGTGCCAGTCGGTGAAAACCTGCGCCAGTTTGCCGATACCAGCCGCGATACAATCATAAACACTACCCTGCAAATCCTCCGGGACTTCCTGCTTGAGCTCGGCGATGCGTAAATTACGGGTATAGGCTATCTCGCCCTCGTCGGCCTTAAACTGACCAGCGATAATTTTTAATAGCGTCGATTTACCCGCGCCATTGCGACCAACCAGGCAAATTCGCTCACCCGATTCGATGCTAAAACTGGTTTTATCGAGCAGCGGATGGTCGCCATAGCTGTGGTAAAGATTTTTTGCGGTGATCAGGTTCATGAGGAAGCCAAAATTTAGAGGCGCTATTATACGCAGACTGGTGTGTTTGTTTCATAAACACTGGTAACAATTTTATATACGTTTTTTGATATCGCGGTAGAAGTTTTCGTGAGAACCAAGTGCTATTAATTCGAGAATCAACCTGCCGTCATCAAAACTATACCCTAATAACGTTAGCTGTTTATTCATCTTAATTTTGTAGACTTTTAAAAATGCCAAATCGCCCTTCTTTTCTTCGCCAAGTGTCGGCTTTGCCATTAATGCTTTAACGGCAACATCAAGCTCTTTCTTCTGGTTAGACTGAAGTTTTTTTACTGTCTTTTTAAAAGTGGGTGTCTGTACAACCTTGACCGCCTTAGTCAAAATTGTAGTCCTCCAGCTTACCTGCTTCTCGCTCAGCTTTTGCAATTATCGCCTGTTTTACAAATTCGTAGGGCAAATCGGGGTTATCTTCCATAATCTCGCCAATTTTCGCCCAATGCTCGATTTGTTTAGGTGGCGTACGGCTCAAGGCTTTAGCCATAATAGTGGCCTTCTCAATAAGGTCTTGATCTAATCGTATGCTAGTTGTTGCCATTTCATTTTACCCTATAGTGCTTATAAAGAATTGTAGCAACATGCTACAAATGAGGCAAGTTGAAGCGAGAATGCTGTGGTAAAGCAATCAGGTAAACTGATCAGCATGCTTTATTATCAATAACTCTGTGATTTCATTGGTTGAATTGTTCTCCGGTTATAGTGAACATTCTCCTCCTTGAAATTATATGCATAAAATCGTAATATCGTATGCGTCTGATAAGGAGGTGAACAATGAGAACAACCCTGGATTTACCCGAAAATTTACTAAAAGAGGCGATGATGGCTACTCACACAGAGACTAAAACCGCTGTTATAGTTAAAGCTCTTGAAGAATTAGTTAGAAAATCAAAGATTTCCGATATCAAGAAGTATCGAGGTAAGATTGATCTGGAAATTGATCTTAACGAGCTAAGAGATCGTAATTAATGGATGTGTTGGTCGATACTTCAATATGGATCGACTATTTCAAGGCCGGTGACAGTTCTAACGACCTGGATTATCTTATAGACGAAAATTTCATTGTTACCAACGACATCATTCTTGCTGAATTGATACCCTATTTGAAGATCAAGCGGCAGACTAAAGTCATTAAGCTTCTCCATGAGGTAAATAAGATTCCATTATCTATTAATTGGGAAGAGATTATTGAGTATCAGGTTAAGTGCCTGAAAACAGGGGCGAATGGAGTGGGAATTCCTGACTTGATAATTGCTCAAAATGCCATGCAAAATAGCTGTAAAGTTTACTCGCTTGATAAACACTTCAGGCTTTTAAACCAGTTGCTGGAAGTCAAACTCTATGGATGAGAGGGCTATCCACATAAAAACCACTACGGCCTACCGATTAACGCTGGCGTTAAATTTTGAGAAAGATAAATAATGTGTGGACGATTTTTCCTCGATATACCTGTCGGTGACATTGCCGAACATTATAATGTGCCAGCCCCCGATATTTTTTCTCCCCGATATAACATCGCGCCGACTACTCCGGTGTTAGCCAGAACCGACTCCGAACTGACCTTCTTTCGCTGGGGGTTGATTCCATCCTGGGCGAAGGATTTACCGATGGGTAATCGAATGTTCAATGCGAGGGCGGAAACGATTTCAGAAAAACCTTCGTTTCGGCAGGCCTTTAAAAGACGGCGTTGTTTAATCCCGACCAATGGGTTTTATGAATGGCGCAGTGAAAACGGGCTTAAACAACCCTATTGTTGTCATGTAGATCATGGTCTGTTTTCTATGGCGGGTATCTGGGAGCTGTGGCAAGATGCCGAGGGTAATCAGGTTCAGTCTTGCTCGGTTATTACTACCGAGGCTAGCGGCGCGATGAGTGATATTCATACTAGAATGCCGGTAACTATCGCGGTCAATAATTATCCGCAGTGGCTGGATTGTCGATCTGAACAAACCGACGCGGCTGCTGAGATGATTGCTTCTGCGCCGTCACCTTATCAATACTATGCGGTGAGTACGGCAGTGAATAATTCGCGTCACGAAGGTCGAGATTTGATAGAACCGATAGATAGATTAATAAATCGATGAATAGAATCCAGCAACATTGTATGGCTCTGGTCACTGCGGCAACGCCGTTACCTCAGGTGATTCGAAAACCCGAACTGTTGAAATTCTGGTTATTAAAACTCACCCGGGAAAGGCTATATCTGATTGTCGGCCTGATTATTCTGGCTTTTCTTGCTGGGCCAATTAGTCAGGCTATCGTCGATTATCTTTATCCACTGGATCATGATTCGTTTCAGAATACGATGGCGAATTTATTGAATTCACCATCGTTAAGACAGCTGGAAGCTCTGCGAGATAGCCGTTATTCGCAATTAATGTTTTTATTTTGGGGGTCGGGTTTGATCGTGGCTATTATTATCCTGGTTCTCGATTTGCCCAAAAGCGTTAAGCAGGCTGAACAAAAAGCTCAAAAGTTAATCGAGAAATCTCAGGAAGTCAGCGTGAGCAACCCTTCGCTGTCGGAAAGATTGCTAGAGACAGCCAACAACCTACGTTTGCGATTATCAGCCTCGGAAGAGGGAAGCCAGATGCAGGAGTCCGAGACAGAGACCGAAACCGGAAAAACCAGGGTAGTCAAAAAGGCCGTGAAAAAGGTTCGATATATTGGTGTTAACCAACGATACCGAATCGACCGGGCATTGGCGAGTGGCGGTTCCGGTGTGGTGTATCAGGCTGAAGATATGGTGCTGGGGCGAAAGGTAGCCTTGAAGGAGTTGCTGGAAGACCTGGCCATGGATGAAGCGCAGACGGAACGATTCAAGGTAGAAGCGAAGGCACTGGCTTTACTCAGTCACCCCCGTATTTTACCGGTTTATGACATGCTGGAAGAAAATGGACGTTTCTGGTTAGTCATGGAGCTACTCACCGCAGGTACCCTGAAAGACAGAATAGAAAAGTCGGGTAGTCTGAAGATTAAGGAAAGTATTGAAATCGTCAAAGGTATTGCATCAGGACTGGAGTTTGCGCACGAAAAGGGTTTTGTTCATCGCGATATCAAACCTGAAAATATTCTGTTTGCGGATGATGGTTCTTATCGGATAACCGACTTCGGAATCGCAAAGCACCACACGACGACCATTAAAACCGCGCACGGATTAGTGCTCGGATCACCCGCCTATATGAGCCCGGAGCAGGCGGCCGGTGAGGATATCGACTCGCGTTCCGATATTTACTCGTTGGGTATTACGATGTACCAGATGGTCACTGGTGAGCTACCTTTTCAGGGTGATACCGCTGCGGTAATGGCGCAACATATTACTCAGACGGCTGAGCCACCGTCTTCCGGGAATGATGCAATTGATGGAAGTCTGGATGTGATTATTTTAAAAATGCTGGAGAAGAAGTCTGGTGATCGTTATCAGTCGATGCAGGAATTGATTGGTATATTAAGCGATATTAAGTACTGACCTGGTCGTGAATTTGGACTCACAAATTACAAGGGTATATCTTTATTTGGGCTTAACTAAAAATTGAATAGCATACAAATTATGCATATGCTTATGTATAATTTGTATCAACAGGGTGCCGCAATGCGAACTACTTTAAATATTGATGATCAGCTTTACGAAGAGGCTGTAAGGCTTACCGGCGTGAAAGAAAAAACTGCTCTTTTACGGGAGAGCCTTAAAGCCTTAATTCAACGCGAGAGCGCGAGGCGACTTTCCAAACTCGGAGGTTCGGAAACCTCTCTTGATGACATCCCCCGACGTCGTAGCGACGAGTGATATTGGTCGATACATCGGTCTGGATAGAGCATTTACGTAATAATTGCTCTGCACTTTCCGAACTACTAGATCAAAATCAAGTGGTTATGCACCCGTTAGTACTCGGTGAATTGGCCTGCGGCAACTTACATAATCGCATTCAACTTTTATGGCTCTGGCAAAGCCTTGACTCATTGGCAGAAGTTAATCATAAAGAAACACTCTATTTCATAGAGAGCAATCAATTAATGGTAAAAGGGGTAGGCTATATCGACGTTCAACTCCTGGCTTCCGTGGCTATTAATGCTGATACCAAACTATGGACAAAGGATAGGCGACTTGCTGCTATTGCGATAGAACTTGGCTATGCATGGAATGAAAGTTAAGTTTTAATTTTCGAAGAATACGATGATTCAACCCGCCTCAACCCCACCGCTACGAACCAGTACATCTAGCCGGTCATCATCATAAGCCGCTTCCAGTTTAGCCGCAGTTTCATCTACAGCTGCCTGCAAATCCTTACCGCATTTCACTACTTCCTGTCGCCATTGTTCGAGGTAGGCATCGGTGCCGGCCATTTTGGCGCGCATGGCGGCACTATCGATGGCTTCCGCAAAGCGTTCGGTGAGCACAATTTTAGCGTTTTCGCGGCGTTCCTTGGCGATGACCTGGGCGGGAATATCGCGCCAGTAGACGGTGGTTAATTTGGGCATTATACGAGCTCGGTTAGTGGTTCTGGGCAGCGAGTATAAATAGGCTTTTAGCGGAAATCCAGACCTGATTAACTGAGTTATAGGGGTTTGAAATTATAGATTGATTCGTAAACTATATTCATAATAATAGGCGCTGATTTTCTCGGTTTAATTCACTAGTGGGTAGGCCTTAATATGTCGAAAGTAGGTTTTATTGGTTTAGGCAATGTCGGAGGCAAACTAGCCGGAAGCCTGTTACGCAACGGGATTGATTTGACGGTGCGCGACCTCGATAAGTCGATCGCTCAGCCGTTTCTCGACGGTGGCGCAAAATGGGCCGATAGCCCGCGTGAAATGGCAGAAAACGTCGATATCTTAATAACTTGTCTACCGAGTCCTGCCGCGAGTGCTGCGGTTATGGAGGCCGAGGACGGCGCGCTTGCGGGCTTAAGCGAAGGCAAGATCTGGGCGGAAATGAGCACCACTGATAAAGACGAAGTCATCCGGCTTGGCGAGAAAGTAAAAGCTCTCGGTGCTGAGCCGATTGATTGCCCAGTTTCCGGTGGTTGTCACCGAGCTGACACCGGTAACATCGCTATTTTTGCTGGCTGCGAACGCATGGCTTTCGAAAAAGTGTTGCCGATGTTAACCAGGATGGGCCGGCGAATTTTACACACAGGACCGCTTGGTTCGGCCTCGGTATTGAAAGTTGTGACCAATTATCTCGCCACCGCGAATTTACTCAGCGTTTGCGAAGCTCTGGTGACATCGAAAGTCGCGGGCATGGATTTAAATACGACCTACGAAGCGATCCGCATATCATCGGGTAATTCCTTTGTTCACGAAACTGAAAGCCAGGTTATCTTAAATGGTAGTCGCGATATTAGCTTTACTATGGATCTGGTCTGCAAAGATATTGGCCTGTTTAATGACGTCGCCAAACGCGGCAACCTGCAGCTCGAACTCGGCCCACTATTTGAGAGAATATTCGAAGATGGTCAGGAACGTTACGGCTCGCGTGAGCTTTCGCCTAATATTATCAGGCGCCTCGAAGAGGTTGCCGGTGTTGAGGTACTGGCACCGGGTTTCCCATCCGAGATGCTAGATGATGAACCCGAAGAACCGGGTTACGAAGTGAAGGTTAAGGGCAGGGACGACTAATAATTACAACGTATGCTTACGACAGCAACAGGATGACGATATCTTAATATCCGACTTAGCCAGCGCGATATCCAGCTTTGGCTTAATCGCCTCGGCTTCGTTGTCGCGCCCCAGTCGTTTCAGGCATTCGTGATAACCATGTAATGACCAGATGTTATCGCGGTGTTGCACGCATCGAGGTAATGCCTGGTTTAGCCCCAGGTCGTCTTCATAGTGTTGCAGGGCTTCTTCTACATGGCCTTGCTCCAGCAACAATGCACCAAGCGCATGCCTCGGTGGATGCATCCAGGGCCAGGGTTCGGAGTATTCTAGCTGGTCGCTCAACTCTGTTGCCTGGCGCAAGTATTGATAACCCAGCTCGTGATTCCCGGCATGGTATTCGAGTTCGCCGTTCATCATCGCCTCGGCGACTTTTAATATATTGATTGTTGGGTTATTGGCGACGATGTGCCAGTCGGGGACATTGGCTAATAACTTTTCGAACAGACTTTTATGCTTGCCTGCAGTTTCAGTATTGCCAACCGCGGCGAAAGCTATCGTCTTCGCGTAGTGAAGCAGAATTGTAGTAATCGGATAAAGAGTTTGATTATTCGGGAATTCTTCCTCGGTAATTTCCTGCCAGAGTCCGAAGCGAACTAATACGTGAATGCCCGAAGCATAATAAGCTTCCAGTGTGGATGCCAGATACCGCTCATCAATCGATAGCATGTCATCACTGACTAACGACCTCAGTCCATCGGCTGCCGATTTCGCTGGCTGGTATTGCCCGAGAAACATTGCTGCGTACATTTTGAAGTGATAATTATGTAATGCCGAAATCATGTAGAACTCGCCAGTACCTCGTAATTTGAAGTAGTCGAGATCAGCATCGATAGCGCGACCATTAGCGATAACTGCTTCTTGCCATTGACCACATAGCGCATCGACATGGCTGGCCATATGAAGCAGGTGCCCGCATTCTGGGCAAAGATCGCGTAATTCATCGGCCAGTGGTAAAGCGCGCTCGGGCGTTGGTGACATTTCGAATACGTGTATGTAGAAATGCACGATACCGGGATGCTGCTGCCAGCCCTGCTGTTCGATCAGGTCAACACCTTGCTGTAGGATATCTATTGATTCTTCGGTATGGGCACCGAGTGCAGGGATACCTTTTCCCAAATCCCATAGCTTCCATGGCGTGAGATTCATTAAAGCTTCAGCGGTCAGGCAAATGACGTCGAGATCATCCGAGTAGGATAGGTATATCTCGCGCATGGCATGAGCGTAGTCTTTACCCCACTGAGGCATTTCGGTTTCCAGGTCACCATAATCACGCGGATGTCTTTGCGCCAGCGCCTCGATGAGATTTTGCTCAACGTCGGTGACCAAATGTTTAAGTTTTAACGCCTGTTGTACATGATTAAAACAAAATTTCGCCGAGGCGATTCGCTCTTCCTCGCCATACCATTCCCAGGGTTTGTTATAGAAAGGCCCGGCCGCGTAGGCAACACCCCAATATGCCATAGCGCAATCCGGATCGAGATCGATGGCCTGCTGGAAGCAACGTACGGCTTCTTCCCGATTAAATCCATAGCACCAGTTTAGACCTCGGTTAAACCAGACTTCTGCCTGCTTCGATGAGGTTGTAATAGACCGGGAATAGTTCCCTAGATCAAAGTAACTGTCGCTCAATGGTTTAGTGCTCAATGGGAAAAATATTTGACGATAAAGTATATTGGTTTCCCCAACTATCTGTAGGGATAATTGATATTGTAGGCGTTGCTTCTTGTCAACATTAAAGGAAGTATACATTCCCAAAGTAATGAGTGATAAAAACAATAGCGTCCTCTTATCGTGGTGGAAGAGCAAAAATCAGGACGTATTATCTAAAACTGATACACTTAAGTAAGTTAATTGATCAGATGAAAGAGAAGACTGCTATGCAAACAGCAAACGATATTAAAAAAGCTTTACACAGCCTCGCTGACCAATTACCGGATGATGCCACCTGGAAAGATATCGCTTATGAAGCCTATGTTCGACAGGAAATCGAAGCAGGCCTGGCCGAAGCGAAACGCGGGGAATTCGCCAGCGAGGATGAAATAAAAGACGCGTTTAAACTATGGGGCGTTCAGGTTGAAACTTAAATGGACGAAGCAAGCGATCAAGCAACTCATTACTGCACAAGATTATATAATGGAAGAAAATCCAGTGGCCGCCCAGGCAGTCGCAAAACGTATCTGGGATGCAGCAGAATTATTGCTGACCCAACCGAAAATGGGTCGTCCAGGTCGAATTACAGGTACAAGGGAGTGGGTTGTTAAGAAAACGCCCTACTTACTCGCCTATGCGATTGAGGACGACACGGTGCAGATTTTAAGAGTTATACACAGTAAACAGCGCTGGCCGGATATATTGCACTGATCAGACAGCTCGTAGTTCGAGTTAGGGCCGATGGCCGTAACCCGACATAACCATGATTGATTGTATTCGATGGTCACCACTTAGCACTACTTCCATCAGAATCAAAAGTGTCAGAGTCAATGCCAGTAAGTTAAGCCATAAGTGATTGATTATGCTAAACTTAGATCACCATGAAACATCATTCTATCACTTTTTTCAGGAACCAAATATTCAATTCTCAGCCCGCTATATGCTAGAGCTTCTAATATCGGAATAAACAAATTTAGCCCTACTTGAGACCCTGAAACCTGGTAACCAGCAGTCGAAACCCCGACTACTTGACCTTCCGGGTTTAAGAGCGGCCCTCCGCTATTTCCGCTACTAATAGCAGTATCGCTTTGTATCCAACTGTATCTATCTATTTCGACTAAAGCGATATCGCGATCCTTCGAAACTTTGAGAACGTCTCCGGTAAGTGTGATTCCACCAAAAGTCACTAATGTAACTTTTTTAGCATTACCAACTACATGAGCATTTGTTAGAATCAAATTACCTTTGCCTATCGCAAAACCTGTACCATGCCCGCTGGCAGTTCGAACGGTTACAGTGGCTTTCTTTGCATGTTCAATTGCCGATTCTAAAGTTTTGAAGTTTGATTTTGTATTTTCGATTAACTCTTTATCAGCTAACGAAGGTTTAACAGCGAGTCCCGATGACCGCTCAACCATTGAGTAGAAATTACTGTTTGCTAAAAGATTATTGGCGGCCATGCTAAATGAGTTACTTAATAACTGGAATGAAGCTTCAGAAGAACTTTCCTTGTCCATAATTCCGAGAGCCCGCTTTTACCAGCGGGGTAATGGGCTTTAATGCTCCGTGACAGATTTTATTAGTTACTCACCAACCACCCCATCCGTCCGCGCCGCCACAATCAAGTCATTCCTGTGCAAACCCTTAATCTTGTGGCTCCACCAGGTCACGGTCACTTTACCCCACCCTGTGAGTATCGCAGGATGTAACCGTTAAAATTTATTACTTTAACTTCCATAAACGTTCCGCATTTCCATGGGCAATTAATGCTGCCGTCTTTACTGGCAGCTCGGACAGCGCCTTGCTCCAATACTTCATTTTCTCATCATATGAATCCTGCCAGTGATATTCCGACACGTTATCGAGAGCGAAGATAAAACGATCTGGATAGGCATTAAACAGGTTTTTCCACGAGTCTTTGGTAAACGGGGTCGCGTCTTGAAAAGTGATTCCACCTATTTGTGTTGATTCGCATATAAATTTCAGTTATTTGATATTTTTACGAATTACTCAACCTCGCTGCCACACGATCAGCATAATCCTGATCGGCTCTGGTGAACTGAGCCAGCATACGTTGCTGGGCCGATGCACTTGCCTGGCTTAGCCCTTTCGCAATATTTGTCGTGAGTTGATCTTTTTGCGAATTATCCATTAAACGGAATAAATCACCTGCCTGGCTGAAGTGATCCTCATCGGATGACAGGTCGTAGGCTTTGATCCAGGCATCCTGCTCGACTGGCATCGGTGGTTCGGTTACAGATGGCTCGGGAACTGGTGCGCCGTCGTTGATTTGATCATTCGGGTAAAAGTTTACCGCCGAAGTCTGTGGGCCTGGGCTATTACCCATAGGGCAGCCGCCTGCCATGGTGCCATCGCGTTGGTAATGGTGAACCGGGCATTTTGCCGCATTCACAGGTAACTGATTGGCGTTGACACCGACACGATAACGATGCGCATCCTGGTAGGCGAGTAAACGCCCCTGTAGCATTTTGTCGGGTGAAGCACCAATGCCGGGCACCAGGTTATTCGGTGCGAAACAGGCCTGCTCGGTCTCAGCAAAATAATTATCGACGTTGCGATTGAGTTGCAACTGGCCGACCTCGATGAGTGGGTAATCCTTTTGTGACCAGGTTTTGGTGAGGTCAAAGGGATTTACCTGTGAGTCACTGGCTTGTGCTTCGCTCATGATTTGCACACTCGCTGTCCAGCTCGGAAAGTCACCACGGTCAATCGCCTCGACTAAATCCTGTTGAGCGCCATGAGGCGGTTGTAGCGAAGCTTGTTCATCGGTTAAACACTGGATCCCCTGGTTGGTTTTGAAGTGCCATTTAAACCAGAAGCGTTCACCCTGTTGATTCCAGAAACTAAAGGTATGCGAGCCGAAGCCATGCATGTGACGCAACGAAGCGGGTATGCCCCGGTCTGACATGAGGATCGTCATCTGGTGCAGTGATTGCGGATGATTAGCCCAGAATTCGTAAACTGCGGCTGCATCGGGTAAATTGGTGCGTGGATTCTTTTTCTGCGAATGCACAAAATCAGGGAATTTAATCGGGTCGCGCAGAAAAAAGACCGGTGTGTTGTTTCCGACGATGTCGTAGTTACCCTGTGCGGTATACAATTTAATCGCAAAACCACGCGGATCGCGTGCGTAGTCGCTCGAATCCTGACCACCACCGACGGTGGAAAAACGCACGAATAATGACGTAGTTTGTCCAGCCTTCTGTAGAAAATCGGCAATTGTATAATCTGATAACGATTGGGTAGTTGTGAATGTGCCATAGGCACCATTACCTCGGGCATGCACAACCCGCTCTGGTATACGTTCTCGATTAAAGTGCGCCAGTTTTTCAAAAGTATAGTGATTGTCGAATGTTAACGATCCGCGGGGGCCGACGCTGATGCTAGTGTCGTCATTGGCGACCGGTGTGCCGGTTGATGTGGTTAAGATGTTGTTAGCCATTATTTTCACCATTTAGTAATAAGCTATTAAAAAGTATTTATTTATTTAAATTAACTGCAAGATGGATATTAAGTTAAATTGGTAAATAAATATAATAAATAAAAAATATAAAATAATTAGTAATAAACTATCGGTTTGAAATCAGAACTTCCGCCCCTTTTAATTCATATCTTTCAGGCATCGATCTCGCGTATCGGTGATCATCTGCACAGGTGCACCTGCCTTTGCCAGCACTCGTGTACCGAAGTAGGCGCTTAAGATTAGCCCGGATAGACTGTTATCGTCGTCCGATAGCTCGATTGCGGGTTCGATGGCTTTCTTTATCGCAGATTGAAATCGACGAATAGTACTTTTTACCGAGCTTGCTACTGCTGAATCGACAGGGGCCATCTCGATGCTGGCATTGCATAGCAGACATCCACCTGCAAACTCACCGGCCTTCGCCGCTTCGATCACGGAGTCGAAGAGACCTGATATTTTTTGTCTAGCACTGCCTTCGCCAAGCAGCATATCGATTCCTGCCTGCATACGAGTGAGGTCGTAATACGCTAGCGCGATCATATAAAGCGTCTGCTTGTCGCCAAATGCACCATATAGACTTCCCTTGAGCAGGCCTGTTGCATCGACCAGATCCTGCATCGAGGTCGCCTCGTAGCCTTTTTGCCAGAACACTTTCATGACGGCTTCTTTTACTCTGTCTTCATCGAATTCGCGTGGTCTGGCCATATTGATTTATCGCTATAAAAATATTTTAAATAATTATTGACTAATCGGTCAATAATAACTATTATCCTGCTCAGTGGTCGCTTGCTTGTGCAAGCGGCTAAAATTTTAACTAGTTTATGACCGTATGGTCAATAATGCAACCTGGGGATTAATAGTCATGCCTGATCGTTACGATATTGTCATTATAGGTGGCGGTAATGCCGGTTTCGGCGTATCCCAAATCGCCCATCCTGCGGGCAAGTCGATTGCCTTTATCGAGTCCGACCAGTTCGGTGGTACCTGTCCGAATCGGGGTTGTACGCCTAAGAAAGTGTTGGTAGCCGCAGCTCATGCGATGCACGAGATTGAAATTGCCCATGTACATGGAATCGAAGTTGGTCCTGCGAAACTCAACTGGGCGGCGTTAATCGATCGCAAGACCGACATGATTGATTTCATCCCTGGCGCGATGGAAGACACCGCTAAGGGACGAGGCAAAGTTTATAAAGGTAAAGCGAAGTTTATCGGCCCGAACACTGTTGAAGTTAACGGCACGCAAATCGAAGCCGATAATTTCGTTATCGCTACTGGTTCTATTACACGCCCGCTGTCGATGCCAGGTTTGGAATACCTGATTACTTCTGACGATGTGCTCACGGAACGCGAACTGCCAGACGAAGTAGTATTTATCGGCGGTGGTGTCATCGCCATGGAATTCAGCCATGTTTACGCGCGTGCCGGTGCAAAGGTTACGATCCTGGAAATGATGCCACAGTTATTGCCTCGCCTGGATGGTGATGCGGTGGCGGCAATCAGCAAGGAAAGCGAGCGTATTGGTATCACTTTGAAAACCGGAGTCGATGTGCAGGGCATTGAAGAAGCTGATGGCAAATTACGTGTTAATTACCTTCACAACGGCGAGCAGCTTAGTATCGATGCCAACAGAGTTGTTAATGGTACAGGCCGTATAGCTAATGTCGCCGATTTGAATTTAGAATCGGCCAATATTAAGCACGATGGCATTCGCATCGAAGTCGATGAGCACCTGCGTTCGGTATCTAATCCGGCAGTATGGGTGGCAGGTGATGCACTGGTACACTCCGCGCAGTTATCGCCATTGGCTACTTACGAAGGTCGAGTTGTCGGGCAAAATATTGTCGATGGCCCGCATAAAACGCCGGACTATTCGGTAGTTCCAAGCGCGGTATATACCGTACCGGCATTGAGTAGTGTTGGCATGACTGAAGCAGAAGCGGAAAAAGCAGGGATCGATGTCGAGGTGAAAACTTCGGATATGTCGCAATGGTTCTCTGCACGATTTTATGCCGAAACGGTAGCATGGGCGAAAGTGCTGGTAGAAAAAGATTCGGGTAGAATTGTTGGTGCGCATCTGGTCGGGCACCACGGTGAAGAATTAATCCACCTGTTTGCGCTAGCGATGCGTCACAATATTAGTGCCGATGATCTGGGTGGCGAGATGTTTGCGTTTCCGACTTTTTCGGCGGATATTTCTAGCCTGGTTTAAAGAGGTTTATATCGACATTTTACCGATTGCAAATCGGATCGATGCGGTATTCTACAAAAAATACGTTGCAGCTTTGTTTTAATACCACCAGCCTACGCCGAAAAGGTTTCTCGAAGCTGGTTTTTCTGCACCTTGCCCATCGCGTTTCTGGGTAAGGCATCGACAAAATGAATCTGCCGTGGCTGTTTGAATTTCGCGATCAGACTGGAGAGACTATTCTGGATTAGTTCGGCGCTAGTGGTTTGATCCGGTTCGGCCACTACCACCGCAATTACTTTTTCGCCAAAGTCATCATCAGCAATACCGATCACTGCGCTTTCTAGTACGCCATCGATTCGATCGATTAACGATTCGATTTCCTTCGGATAAATATTGAAACCGCCTGAAATTATCAAATCTTTGGATCGGCCAACGATACTGAGATAACCTTCTGCGTCGATGCAGCCAAGATCACCGGTGATAAACCAGCCATCTTCGCGAAGTTCCTGTCGTGTCTTTTCGGGCATTTGCCAATAGCCGCTGAAAACATTCAGGCCTCTGACTTCGATGCTACCAATCTCTCCCGGGCTAACTTCGACACAGTCGGAATCGGTAAGTCGTAAATCAACGCCGGGTAGGGCGAAACCAACGGTACCAATTCGTCGTTCGCCTTCGTAGGGATTCGAAGTATTCATGTTGGTTTCGGTCATGCCATAGCGTTCGAGTATGGTGTGTCCGGTTATTTGCTGCCATTGTTCGTGAGTTTCGGTGAGCATTGGTGCCGAGCCAGAAATAAATAGCCGCATATTCGAAGTTAAGGCTTCGGTTAATTTCGGATGCATGAGCAGGCGAGTATAAAACGTCGGTACACCCATGAGACTAGTCGCTTTGGGCATGGCTTCGATAATCGCATCTGGACTAAAGCGTGGCATAAATATCAGGCGACAGCCGACAATTAGCGCGATATTGGTAGCAACGAACAGGCCGTGCGTATGGAATATTGGCAGCGCATGGATTAATACGTCCTGGCGGCTAAACTGCCAGTAGTCTGCGAGTACCAGGGCATTAGAAGCCAGCGCGCCGTGGCTGAGCATGGCACCCTTGGATAATCCGGTAGTGCCCGAAGTGTAGAGAATCGCTGCGAGATCATTTTTACCTCGCGGTACTTTGACTAATTCGTCAGCGGATACTTTTAGTGCATCGACAAGACTACCTTCACCCTCGCTATCGAGCGTGAGGGTGTTCTTAACGCCCGCATCGGTTGCGACGGGTATTAGCGATTCATACTTTGCCGGATCACAGACTAAGAAAACAGGCCTTGCGTTGCCGAGAAAATAATCGACTTCGGTGGCGGTATAGTCGGTATTCAAAGGTAAATAAACACCGCCAGCAAGAATGACACCCAGGTACAATTGGATGACGGTCAGTGATTTTTTCGCCTGAACGGCCACTCGGTCACCAGTTTGCAAGCCCATCGCCTGTAAGTTGGTCGCGATTAACTCTGCACCGGAAAACAATTCACCGTAGGACATCGACGGGGCATCTCTCGATTCGGCAAAAATATCCTGTTCGTGGTTAATCGAGGCTTTACGTAAATGTTGGGCGAGATAATTGTGTTCGTACATGGCTTAGTAAAACCTGTTTAAATTATCAGAAAGGTAAATGAAGAAGGGCAGAGTAATAAAGGACGAAATTATCTGGAAAGTTACTATGTTCGACATGAGTTCGGCATTACCCCCCATTTTCCGGGCCATTACATAAGATGATGCCGCAGTTGGTACTGCACCGGCAATAATTGCAATGGTTCGGGGTAAGCCTTCTAACCCAACTAACCAGGCCATTAAAATGACGATAAGTGGCATACCAATGAGGCGTATAAATACACCGACAAATATCAAAAGTTTATCTTTTGCTGCCTGCCCGGGTCGCATGCCTGCTCCCACTGCCAGTAACGCCAGGCCTAGGCCACCATTTCCAATTATTTCCACTGTATCGAATGCGATATCGGGAATGCCGGTCCAGTTTAAAATGATGCCAGCAATGCAGGCAACAATTAGCGGATTTTTTGCTATCTGTTTTAAGACCAGCTTTAGCTCGAAACTTTTCGAGCCATGCCCGTACACCGATAGTATGATGACCGAAATTGTGTTCAGCAACGGCACCATAATCGCCAGCGCTATTGCTGCAAGGGTGACGCCAGCATCTCCATATAAAGGGCCGATGATGGCCAGCGCAACAAAGCCGTGGAATCGTGTCGCTCCCTGGAAAACGCTGGTGAAGCTGGGGCCGCCGGCCGGATACTGTTTACGTAACAGGCTATAAACAAGGATTAGCGATGCAGACATCCCCAGTATCGCCACAATGATAACTAGAGTGAAGTCAAAAATAGGAACATTACCCAGATTAGCCCGACTGAGTGTGCGAATAATGAGAAACGGTAATAGTAGATAAAAACAGATATGCTCTATTGCTGACCAGACTTGCTCACCAACTACGGCCGAACGGTGTAATAAATATCCGATAATGATGATCAGGAATATTGGTGCTATGGCATTTAGGGTGGTAATCAAGGGGGTCGGCTTTAGTTGGGTTGAGTCAGAGCCGATTATCGACTTAACAATTTTTTTAAACGACGCCTTTTAATTCTTCCTCAAAACTGAAAGCAGTGGTGCGTGTGGTGAGCTTATCGTTCTCCACCGTCGATTCGAATGTCGCCAGCTTGCTGGTGGTCGGGTTAAAGCGTCCGACGCGTATATGTATGCCGTTATCGCCAATGTCCAGCACCAGAGCCGGAAACTTTACTTCGGTACCTACTGCGTTAATGTGCAGGTAGTAAACCATGTCGCCTGCTTGCATCTTATTTCCGGTGAAGCTGAGGCGAATCTCTAATGAGGCGTGATTCCTCGCAGCTTTTCACTACGCCGACGCAGCATTTCCAATGTGGACAGCAGGACGACAGAGAACAATACCAGGATAGTTGCGGCTGAGAGAATTGTTGGACTAATTTCCTGGCGAATACCTGACCACATTTGTAATGGCAGAGTATGTTGGTCCGGGCCACCGACGAACAGAATAATAACAATTTCATCGAATGAAGTAATGAAAGCGAATAAAGCACCTGAGATCATGCCCGGTGCGATTAAAGGCATCTGAATCTTGAAAAAGTTATAGGCCGGGGTACCGCCGAGGTTTGCACCAGCGCGAATTAGCGACTTATCAAATCCAACCAGTGTCGAAGTAACCGTTATCACCACGAATGGTAAGCCGAGTATGGTATGCGCTAGTATGATGCCTGGCCAGGTAGCAGTCAGGCTAAGCCACTCGATTCCGAAAGGTTTTGCGAAGAAAAAAGCCATACCTGAAGCAGTAATGATTAAAGGAACGATTAAAGGTGAAATCATCAGAGCCATGATCAGGCGACGCGCAGGCATGTTTTCACTGCTCAAACCGAGTGCTGCGAGGGTGCCAAGAAAGGTTGCTAGAAGTGTCGAGGCAATGGCGATGAGTATGCTGCTTTGGGCCCCCGTCATCCATTTATCGGTGCACATCGTAGATATGTTGGCGTCGATATCATCACACATACCAAACAGGCCCTTATACCAACGCACTGAAAAACCTTCCGGGTCTAGTGAGAGCATTTCAGGCGTGAAGCTTAAAAAGGGTGACGACGTAAATGATAGTGGTATGACAACCACCAGAGGCGCTACGAGGAAAAACAACACAAACGTGCAAAATGCGATGTAAGTGTAATGCCAAACACGCTGACCCGGAGTTGTGTATATAGGTAAGGCCATGCTGTTAACCCATCTTCATGTTGTCGATGCCGATAATTTTATCGTACATCCAGTATAAAAATAAAATTCCAACCAAAAGAATAGTGCCCATTGCGGCGGCCAATCCCCAGTTGAGGGATCTTTGCATATGATAGGCAACCATATTTCCGATTAGGCGGCCGTCTTTACCACCCACTAGTTCAGGTGTGATGTAGTATCCGATTGCAACGATGAATACCAGGATGCATCCGGCGCCGATGCCCGGAATGGTCTGTGGCATATAAACGCGAATAAAGGCCAGGGTTGGGGTCGCGCCAAGGCTCTGGGCGGCTCGCATATAATTCGG
>JAUVCH010000045.1 GCA_030595795.1 Gammaproteobacteria bacterium | reverse complement strand
CTCGATAATTCGGCTCGTAACATCCTGGGCAACCGATGAAAAACAGGTCGACAATTTTATTCGAATGGTAGGAGAATTTAGTTAAATGCGTAATTGTTATGGTGCATGGGTAAAGATTGCTCCTGCAATCCATTTACATTTCCACCTTCCATGGCGGTCAATGCACCCCACATTTAGATCTTGGGTGCGCGCCGCGAGATGTTCCGTACGTGCAACGCTCTTGCGACATAAATGCCACCCACGGTGATCAAAAATATTCCAGCCCAGGAAATCAGGGTGGGTAAAGTGCCAAAGAACAGGTAACCGAAGATTACCGCAGAGACAATCTCGAAATAGGTGAAAGGTGCCAGCGTAGAGGCATCGGCGTGAGCGAAGGCATACACCAGTAAAGTCTGGTTAACTGCACCCGAAACAACTAACACCCCGATAGTCCACCAGGCGTCATCGGGTATCGGTTCCCAGGAACCTGGCAGTAATAGCGTCAATGCCAGCGAGGCGCACAGGGCACCGGTAAAGGCGGTGACTAGTGGCGGCGAGACGATGCTCAGTTTTCGGTTCAGGGCCATCTGAATACTGACAACGACTGCGCAGGCGAAGATATAAAGATTGCCGCTGTTAATTTCTCCGAACTCTGGGCGCATGACTAGCAGTACGCCGATGAATCCACCGATGACACCAATCCAGATCGACCAGTTGGCCTGCTCTCCGAGAAATAAAACGGCGATGATGACCAACAGGAAAGGATAGGCATAGAGAATGGCAATCGCATCGGCATAGTCGACGGTTTTAACGCCGATTACAAAAGCTGTAGTGCCGCCTGCCATAGTCAGGCCGCGAATCAACTGGACCAGCGGCCGCGCTGGTTTAAGTCCGGCTAGCCCATAACGCCAGATCAGATAGGGCAACAATATGATGGTCATGCCGGTGAATCGAAACCAGGACACCTGATAAGCGGAAATCTGATCCCCAAGCAATTTCATGATTGCACCGGAGAATGCGGCTATCGACAGGCCGATGATGACCATCGCAATACCTTTCGTCTGGGATGTAAGTTGCGATGAAATATTGTTATTATTAGCCACAGAAACATTGCCTGAGTATTAAAGGTGCGGAGATGTTAACAGAGCAACAATTAAATTTATTTAATAAAAATGGCTTTCTCGTCGTCGATCACGTGCTTGACGACGAAGACTTGTTACCGCTGCAGCGAGAGTACGCCGAATTACTTGAGAGTCTCGCACGGGAGCTTTACCACGAAGGTAAAATTGACTCTGCATTTGCAGACTGTAATTTTGATGAGTGCTTTACCCACTCCGGTGTCGGCAATACGGCCTGGCCTCTATTCCGGCGAGCCATAAGGCTGGTTCGCACCAACATGTTCCGGGAGCTATCCCGCGCGAACCGACGGTGCCTGCCGATATTATCAATAACCGTCAGGGCGAATCCTTACCGGTAAAGCGGGGTGGTCTTATCATTTTTCACAAGGAAAATATCCATTGTTCTCGACCCAATCGCTCGAATCGACTGCGTTGGAGTATCGACATTCGCTATCACCCGGTGAGACAGCCAAGTGGACACCCGGCGTCCCCTGGATTTGTTGCGCGTAGTCGTGCTAACCCGGAGTCGGAATTAACCGATCCGCTGGCCTGGAATCAAATGTGGCAGCAGGCACGCGAGCGCATCATCAGTGGCGAATGTAAAGGGCCGATTTTTAAGGACTGGATGTCCGGGTAAACGGATATTCGCTTTACCTGGTGACCTAATCCACTTTTATCCCTGTTTTTCGTTATTTGACGAATGCGGTGATCAGGAGGCCATACGCAATACCTTGATTAATGCGGCAGCGTCTTGATCCCCAAAACCCGCATCTACTGCCCGTTGATAGAGGTTGATGCTAAATGCTGGGATTTCGCAATTAATGCCAAGATCCTCAGAATGTGTCTTGATCGCAGAAATACAGGAAATCGCCGTATTCACTGAAGCAATAACTTCGTCAGTAAAATTGCCATGGTGAATAGACAGGGCCAGAGATCGCGCCCGGTCACCTTCCGGAAATAAATCCGCATAAAGGGTTAACGGCACGCCTTCAGATTCGCAAATGTGAGCACCGTTCACAACACCCGGGGTAATCGCACAAAGACGTGAGAGGACCGCAAGATCGAGTGCTGCCGCAGCACCTATTTTTTCACCCACATAGCGGACATCGCCCCCCAGGCAATTAATGTATGGCTGACAATCGCGATATATACTTTTCTCGCCCGATACCAGTATTTGCGCCGCTTCTTTCCCAATGGTTACGGGATAAACCATGATTGATCCATCGAGATAATTCGCGCCCTGATCATTCACCCATTGCGCCATTTTTCTAACTTCGCCCGGGGTGCCAGTACTCAACTGGACAATGGTTTTATTCGTCAACGTGGATACGATAGACGGTTGATCGAGCAATGCGCGTGACGCCTCATATTGCGTAATACAAATCATAACTCGCGGGCTGGCATCAATCGCTGCTTCTAGTGAACTGGCCGATTTTGCGCCCAGGTTAACCAGGGCTTCGGTTTTTTCTACCGATCGATTCCAGACGGTTAATTCAATTTCATTTTCGAGTAAGGCTCGACCCAATGCCGAACCCATGGCACCCAGACCTATTAATGTAATTTCACTCATAGTATTTCCTCCAGTTTTTTGATTAGGTTATTACTATCGAGACTGAATACTAGGAAACCATGATCGAAAGTACTTGACGAATATCTGATTTAAACTTGATTAAATTGTGACATCACTTGTGACTGGGTTACTATCAGGCAGAATAAGGTTGTTGGACGGCAATGAGTCCGGCCTATATTTCAACATCACATTGGAATAAACCATGCAATTTAAGTTCGATGACATCAACCTTGATACTGATCGCTTTAAATTGACGCGTTCTGGCAAGGCAGTCCGAACTGAACCACAGGTCATGGAATTGTTGATTTTCCTGATCGAAAATCGCGGTCGAATGGTCAGCCGTGTCGAATTAAACGACAGCATCTGGAATGGTCGAGTGGTCAGCGATTCTGCCCTCAGCAGTCGAATAAAAATAGCTCGACAGGTACTCGGAGATAACGGGCGGAAACAGCGGTATATTCGAACAATACATAAAAAGGGCTTTACCTTTACTTCCGAAGTTGATGTGCATGAAACAGTCGGCCTGGATAGCACCTTTAATAATGACTCGACAGTTTCAGACCAGGTTTCCGATCCAATATCGGCTGATCGCAAGCCCTCTATTGCGGTCATCACTTTCAACAACCTCGGCTCCGACCCCGAAAAACAATTTATTTCTGATGGTATTACGGAAGATATCATCACTGCCCTGTCGAAAATTTCAAAACTGACGATCATAGTTTATCCATCTTCCTCACGGGAAGAAGAAACTATTGCCGATAAAATAAGCATTGCCCAAAAGCATGATATTGATTATCTGCTCGAAGGCAGCGTGCGTAGCGAGGGCGAAAAACTGCGTATTTCGGCCCGCCTGATCGAAGTGGCCAGTGCCCATCATCGGTGGGCGCAACGTTATGATCGCAAGAACGGCGATATATTTGAGCTCCAGGACAACATTACCAAAGAAGTAGTTTCGGCCCTGCAAGTAGAACTGACCGAGGGTGATCAGGCACTACTCGCTTCCCGTGGAACCGAGAATATAAAAGCCTGGCAACTAACCTATGAAGCCCTGGTACTGGTGCTTGCCCATCGGCAGGATACCGTACGGCGAGGGATTGAATTACTCGAAGAAGCAACAACACTGGATAAAGGTTACGTATTGGCCTGGAACACGCTGGCAACCGGGCATCAGAAAGAATTCATGAACGAAGGCTGGAGTCGATCCCGCCAACAATCACTGGCCTGTTCCGTTAAATGCAGTGATAAGGCGCTATCCATCGATCCACAAAATGCCAGAAGCCTGGCGACGCGAAGCCTTATCACTATATCGCAGGGCAATTTCTACGATGCCTTTGACTTTGCGAACAAGGCACTAGGTTTTGCAAATAGTGATGCGAATACGATCGCGATAGCGGGAATTACCCTTCGATACTGCTGCAAACCCGAAATGTCAATCAACTACACCCAAAAGGCGATGCGCCTATGCCCAATTTATCCCGCCTGGTATCCCTATGGAGTTGCGATCTGTCATTGGATGCTCGGCGAGATGGACGAGGCCTTTACCAATATCGAGGAAGCAATTCGCATAGACCCGGGACTATCCATAAACTATCTCGTTTTGGTATTACTCTACACAGAGACTGCACAACTTCAAAAAGCGAAAGAATGCATCGAAAAAGTTTACCAGGCTGATCCCGGTTTTTCGGCTGCGGCCCTTATCGAAAGCCTGCCTTTTGGCGATCCGAAAATAGAAAAGCGCCGTGCCGACCTGCTTCGAAAGGCGGGCATGCTGGGCTAGGTAAAATCAATTCCTCGGGCTATGTGATTCGGAAAGACCCTACAGCCCACTAACCGTTTAGTTAGACCGTCTTGATAAGCGTCTTCAGATAAGCTCGGGTCTCATCGTCCCACTCGCTGGCATCCTCTTGATGGGCGATCTTCGCGTGCAACTCCATGAGCTTCCAAACTTCATCCTCCGTATCCGCGACGACTTTACCAGGACAAGCCTCCATACCCTCACAATCTGCACAAGCATAGGAATAAGCCATAATTTTCTCCTCTAGTGATGTAGTCTAAGTAATAATATTCTTGTTCGAATCAGGGGAATTGCTCGTGCCGGGGTAGCCCATCGTCAATCTTCACCCAGGGGAGCTGATGTTCAACATATACATGCGCACCGGGAGACGCGACTCCCGGGTCGTCGAGTGTCGGCGCGAGTATGCTCACCTGCCCGGGCCATCCCTCTTCCGCGACATAAGTCAGCGAAGTACCGCAATTGCTACAAAAGCCCCGGTCGACATCTGGCCAACTGTAGACTGCGATCTTGCCCCTGGTGACTTCGAAGTTCTCGGCCCTGGCTCCAATCCAGGTGGTGAACGCCGCACCGACCGCCCTCTGACAAGAACGGCAATGACAGTGTGACGACCAGTCCGGTGGGCCCTTGAGCTTATATCGCACTGCTCCGCAGAGGCAACCGCCTTCGTATTCCTTGATGGTCTCGACCATGATTCCCAACCTATTCTGAAAATAATAGAAAATCTAACCTGTATGTGAACAGGCTAATTCGGATGGTGTTATTGTTGACAAATTTTTGATTTCACGCTATTAAGACTTTACATATAATATGTAAGAAAATCTAACATATGGACTGGACTGAATTCCCTACGCTAAACAGCCTGCGTGCATTTTCTGCGGTAGCAGAGACCATGAGTTTTACCCACGCGGCTGCCTCGCTGAATGTTACTCACGCTGCCGTTAGCCAGCAGGTCAAGGCGCTGGAGAACCGAATCAGCCTGACCCTGGTTGAAAGAAAAGGTAAGGCTATTACCCTGACGAAAGAGGGTAAGTCGCTAGCGCATGATCTGGCGAGGGGGTTTATTACTATTCACGATGGGGTAAAAGCCTTACAACACGCAACCACCATGAGTTCCGTTCAGATCACCATGCCACCAGCCTTTGCTAGTGGTTACCTGATGCCGAGAATTGGTGATTTTCAGCGCGAACATCCAGAAATTACGCTCATGTTAAATCCGACAGTCGATGTTCTGGAGTTAAGCCCGGGAGGCATCGATATTGCTATCCGATATGGTGATGGCTTCGTACCCGGCATGGATGTCACTCCACTATTAATAACCGATATGGTCGTAGTTGGCGCCCGCGAATTAATTAATGGTATAGAAATAAACGATCTATCTATGCTTTGTGAACTTCCCTGGTTGCAGGAATTAGGCAGTAACGATACCAATGAATGGATGGAGCGTCAGGAGATAGCACCGGATAAACCAATGAATATAACCTACATGCCAGGAAGTTTGATTATGGACGCTGTACGACGTGGTCATGGTTTAACCTTTACCGCGCGTAGCTTTGTTAACAAGGATATTCAGGCAGGCCTGCTAGTTGAGCTATTTTCAGAAGCCGATTTTGGCGGATATTACATAGTTACCCGTCCAGGGGCGTTACGAGCTCCGGTGCTTTCTTTTGCGAACTGGCTCAAACGTCAGACGAGTACTAACGAATTCAATTGATTGATTGTTCCCGAAACTTGGTGTCTCCGAAACTCGATCCTCCAACATCACAACGCACCTTGATTTAGTGATGTGCCCACAATAATTTCGATTAAATCGAAATTTGACTCTGCGCTGATGTCTTCAAAATAGACCGTACCTGGCCAGGGAGGCACTCTTAGGTTATAGCCATTCTTTGCGATGGATCTGGCTACTCTTTTAATCGCTTCTACATACTCACTGGAAATAGTCTTTAGGTCCTGTTTTGCAATTTCCAGATCAGCAATGCTGTTACGGTCGATTTGAGTAGCGCCAATGCCCATAAACAGCGGAATATTACGTTTAATCGCTTGCTCCACGTAAAATGAAGCGGGTGTTCGATCTTCGGCGAGACGAATCACATAATCAGGACAAACACTATTTTTTAAATCGAATAATTCAACCAGGCCAAGTTGTGCAGAGTCATTTTTTCCGCTGCTTCTGCGTCTCGCTGATGAAGCGTTCCTCTTGTTAGCCTGGGTCACATAATCGCCACGGTAATTGGCATCGTAGACACGTTTGCCCCAGGGGTTTGCAGCAATTAGTCGTTGAGTTGACCGGATAGCTACATTTTTACAGTTTTGCGGGCCGATAAAAAATGGCGATCCAGAGGCATCGCTAAGCTCGACCCATCCGTCGGGATACTGTTTGAAAAAATGATCCATCCAGGGTTGCAGGACAGTATCTGCCAGATGATCGAGGAAGCTATTCACAAATTCGGGCTCATGGGTTAGCGCCGTGATTATTTGCTCCTGTCCGTAAATATCCGCTGCGAGGCTATAGGCTGCGGTCAAATGCAAAACGGGGTTGAGCCCGGTTAAACGTTGATAGCAGGCTAAAGTCTGATCGAGCAGCTTGGGAATGCCTGCGTCCATATCGGGTGTCGCTAATTCCTGCCAGTTGTCGGAATTGGCTAACGGCTTATCTGGATCCGTGCCAGGAGAATATTGATCAGAGTAGATCATAGTCTGGCCCAGCGCTTCCGCCGTAAACCCGTAAACTGGCCAGCTAATATAGAGCTTGGGCATACCCAATAACTTTTGAGTCATCAACGAAGTACGCACAAAACGATCGGGGTCTCCCTTATAAAATTCTGCAGAGCCCAAACCATATAGACGGTGCATTATGGTTAGCGTCATCAGGTCTACCGGCCCCGATACATGGACAGCATTCTGCGGGGTTGGTCGCTTGAATATTTCGTCGTATTGGCCCTTTATAGCGCCATCAAATATTTCCCTCAGGCGGTCTATTGCCTGCGGATCATTCGCTTGCCAACGGGACAGTAAACGGATACCTGCAGGGAATGTCAGTTCTTCAAATGGCATTACTTTCTAGCCTCGAACCTGGGTTCAAAGATTTATTCAGCGGTATGGTGAAGTAAATTGTTATATTAGTAAAACGAATTATAGTGATAGATTACATCGAAATAATTAAACTAAAATAATGAATCTGATTTATATTAAAACCTTCCTCGAAATTGCCTCCACTCGAAATTTCGATCGGGCTGCAAGAATCCTAAATATCGCGCTATCGACTGCGAGTGCGCGAATTAGCACGCTGGAACAAGTGTTGGGGCATCGCTTGTTTAACCGCAGCCGAGCTGGTTTTGACATCACGCCTGCCGGAATACATTTTCAAAGACATGCAGTAACCATGATGCGATCCTGGGAACAGGCTCAACAGTCCATCGGGCTGAAAAGTGAGCAGCAGTCGGTGTATCGAATTTGCTTTCAAATTAATCTTTGGGAAAAACTGATAAGCAACTGGATTCCCTGGATCAGAGAATGGACTCGAATGCCATTTTAGATCTCGAATCGGACTATTCCGGGGAAATGATGAATCAGCTATCTGACGGTTTTCTCGATATTGGCGTTATCTACTCTCCCGCTAAGGTTCAGGGATTGAAAATTGAACAATTGCTGGAAGAGGATCTGGTCATGGTATCGGCGCATGCCCGGCGTTTATCTGAAGTAGATTACGACAATTATGTACTAGTGAAATGGGGAAGGGCATTTATGCATATGCACAACCAGGCTTTTACTGATCTAACTATACATTAGTGTCTACTAATGGTGGGTAACACGGACGTATAACGCCTGCGTCCGTTGGAAGGCCTGGTTATAAGTCTTTTTCAATTTCTTTCCCATGCCACATCCGTAATATGTATATTTCATTGTCGTTCATTAAATATCGAACTGTGTAATTACCGATGAATAAATCTCTTATCAAATGTGGCTGAGGTGCTCGAATAACCTTTAACCCTATTTCTGGAAACGCTTTAAGCTTTTCGATGCCTTTTAATAGTTCATTTGCAATGCGCTGAGCTGCTATCGGATTTTTTGATTCAATAAATATCCGAAGCCGGCTCAAGTCAGCAACAGCTTCCGGTGTAAAACTTATTTTCATACAGTAGGAGGTGATGACTCACTATCAGTACCCCAGGTCTTGAGCCAGGAAATAACTTCTGACTCATCAATAAGCTTTCCTTCCTTCACCGAATCAAGCGCCTTCAAAGTATCCTCCCAGCGGGAGTCTTCCATGGCCTGACGTGCCACAAATTCCTTGATAGCCTGGTTAATAAGATAGTTTTTACTTCGGTCCAGCCGCAGCGCCAAATTTTCCAGGGGAGCCTCAATATCAGAATTTAATCGTACGCTTGTTACACCCATGGTTTCTCCAAATGTAGCTATTTGTAGTACAATATATTACATCTGAGTGGAAAGGAAGGCAAATACATCGAGGCTGTAGAAAAAGCGACTTCTACTCATGAGCAATTGGTTTTTCGGTAAACAGGTAATCCTTTAATTCGCTATCAAAGGAGGGATCTTTGCGACGAATCCATTCTAGCACCATCGCGGCATGTTCTTTTTCCTCATCACGATTGTGGGCAAGTATTGCCTTTAGTTCATTATCTTTGCACGCATCTACTCGCTGGTTATACCAGTCGACTGCTTCTAATTCCTCCATTAAAGATGTGATTGCTCTATGCATGTCTCTTGTCTCATCCGAGAGTTCGCTAATTGGTTCGTGATAACCTTCGTTTGACATTAATTTATCCTCGCTTCGTATTGGTGATTTTGTCGCCTAACGCTCGCAACACCGGGCAAATTGGCGCGTAGCGGTAATTTGTTCCGTGTGGTTGCGCTGGTTATAGGGTGTCATTTTACCTTCGAAGTGTAGGTGATTGCTGCATAAATATGTACGGCAATAATAATTGTCACTACGAGCCAAACACCTATTGAGACCTGGCTTTTACTTCCAAATTCGAACTAAGGCTACACTTCCCGCTAGCAGCCATGAAATAACTTTACCAAGACTTAGCCAACGTAAGCACAAACACCATAGAATCACTAAGCACACACAACCACCAATTAAATTAAGAATGATTGATTCTGCAAAAGGGGGATATACATCAATCGATTCAGCGAAACCAGAGAATCCCACTGGCTGAAGCCGCAATATAACACTGCCAAAATAAAATATAGCTAGAGACAGGAAGATTGAAAAAGTTGACCAACTCACTTTTTACTTTTTCTCCGATACACCTAAGCCCTATAACGCCGCCAGAACCTGCGGAGGCGCGTAAGCGCCGGAGTCTGGTTGCTGGCCTTGTTAGCGGGCACTTTGAATAACATTATTAATGTTTCCCGTTAGATCGCTACAATTCAGGAAATCTAAGAAGTGTGCAGAGTTGACTACGAAAATTGTACTCTCACGATTCGATGTATATTTTCTTACGTCTGCGGCATGTTGAGCTTTATTAGTTGTCTTTATCGTGGCGCCAAGTTGCTTTCTGAATTTCACAAATGGTACAACAGAAAATTCAGTGTCTTCTGCTAACTTGCCTGTACTAACATCGATTGCACTCACATCAATATGGCACGTCTGAAGCTCAGCTGTAGTAACAATTACATTCTGATACATCCGTAAACCTGAATAGATAAAATCTAGATTTACGGCTTCTTCCTTAGCTAGTGCCTCAGTTGATTGGACCAGGGAGGCACCGGTTCGCTCAAGCATGGGCATAGCCTTATTATCCTGGCCTGGCACTACGCAATACATTGATTCGGCGCAGACAGGTTCCATATTAACTTCCACCCAATCAAAGCAAGATATTATCTTTTCCGAACTGTGGTAGGTGGCCCAAATTTTGGCTCTACTTACGTCCGTTGGAGATTCTCTATCAACGAGGAATATCCAGCTTGAATCTTGTACCCTTTTGCACTCAATATTCATTAGCCAAGTTTTGGGCTGATTTTCAATAACCAGATCAATAAATCCTTCAGAATTCTCGCTCTTCCATCCGTGCTCCTCATATAGGGCTTTCCAGTAATCAGAGCTGCTCGCAACTTCATTGGCAATAGCTAGCTGCAAAGGAAACCCGGACTTATTTACTTGGTCGCTAAGATTCATATTTTACCCGCTAACGCCGCGCTTTGCGGAGAGCGAGCGCAGCGAGTGATTCCGACAAGAGCGCTTTGTGTACGCCCAGCATGGGCATGAACTAATGGGGTGTAAGTCCCCTGTAGGAAGATCACCGTCGAAAACCATGTTGTGATTAGACGATAACTACTAGCGAATGGCAAGGGCCACGCCGTGAGGTTTGGTCTGAAGGAAGCCGGACGCAAAACTGTGAGCTGATGAACAAGAACATCATATGAGGCGTAGGCTGGAGGCGAGTTGGCACAAGACGACGAAGCCAAGTGATCTAACGGCCACCGTAAATGATGCAGTTGCGCAGGGACAGTTCATGTTCTTATCTGGGGAGATCTGCTTAACAGGCGATCGGTAAGAAACCAGTGAGGCTCTGGTTAATAAGTGCCTTGGCTCTTTGGGGTGCATCGTCCAAAGAGAGCGAACCAGATGTAAACCGATAGCGCCAGCGGGGGTAACTCTGCGGGTGATTAAGCAGAAGTCAGCAGACGGCATAGTAGCCAAATGCTCAGCGTAATGGCTGGGACACGGCGAAGGCCTGAACATCTAGAACAAAGGAGGAGCCGTGCCACACTTGAATACACGAATGCCGACCGGTAATGGCGTGACTCAGCGTAGTGGTTCGAAGCCAGCCTTTAGCAATGATCTGTTCGAGCGCGTATTGCAGCGGGATAATCTGCATACGGCATGGAAGCGTGTTCGAGCCAATAAAGGGGCCGCTGGCATTGATGGCATGTCCATTGATGAGTTCCCCGATTGGGCAAGAAGTGGTTACTGGAAACGAGTTGTGTTTGAACTGGAAACAGGTCGATACAGACCGTCACCGGTCAGGCGGGTTGAAATAGATAAACCAGAAGGCGGCATTCGTCAGTTGGGGATTCCAACCGTCATTGATCGCGTGATCCAGCAAGCCATTGCTCAAGTATTAACGCCCATTTTCGACCCCGGTTTCTCGGACAATAGTTTCGGGTTCCGACCGGGGCGTAATGGGCAACAAGCGGTAAAGCAGATACAAAGCATTATCAAGGAAGGTCGCCGCATTGCGGTGGATGTCGATCTGTCGAAGTTCTTTGACCGGGTTAATCACGATTTGTTGATGACGTATCTTGGCTATAAAGTGAAGGATAAGCGTCTGCTCAAACTGATTCAGCATTACCTACGGGCTGGAATTATGGATAACCAGTGCTACAGGGAGAGTCGGGAAGGTGTTCCTCAAGGCGGGCCACTATCGCCGCTACTGGCGAATATCATGCTCGATCCTTTGGACAAAGAGCTGGAGAGGCGCGGGCATCGATTCGTTCGGTACGCGGATGACTTCACGATTCTGGTGAAGAGTCAGCGGGCTGGGCAGCGCGTGCTTCGGAGCATCAGTCAGTATCTGCAAAAGCGCTTAAAACTGATCGTTAACACGGTCAAAAGCCGCGTCGTTAAAACCAACGAAAGCAAATTCCTGGGTTTCACTTTCCGGGCAGGATGCATTCAATGGCATTCGCAAACCCTGCAAAAGTTTAAGCAGCAAGTTCGGCGATTAACGAACCGCAACTGGGGTGTATCGATGAGATATCAGCTCTTCAAGACCAGTCAATTTGTTCGAGGCTGGATAAATTACTTTGGTATCGCCAACTGCTATCAACTCTGTGTCGATCTGGATCATTGGATTCGGCGTCGAGTCAGGATGGCCTATTGGCGACAGTGGCGCAAACCACGAACCAAGGTGAGAAGTTTGATGAGATTAGGTGTCCATGTTCGATCAGCGGTTGCGTGCGGCATTACCAGCAAAGGTCCATGGCGTAGTTCTAAAACCCCGGGGATACAGCAGGCGATTTCGAATGCTTATCTTAAATCTGAGGGGCTATATGCGTTGCGTGATGGATGGATCAAGCTTCACCATTCTGAATGAAACGCCCTGTGCGGATCCGCATGCAGGGTGTTGTGGGGGCTGGGGGTTAGAGACCCCCGGCTACCCGATTAGCATTTTTAATACTCATTTTCTATTTCTACAATTGAGATGCCTTCGAACTCACTAATTTTTGATGTTTTTTGCCCAAGTCTATAGATTGGCCTCCCTGTAAATTTTATTATCTGCCCTGTTTTAGTTTTATAACGTACCACATCAAAATCATTCTCATTGAGGAAAACTTTTGTGTAATAAGCCGGTGATATTTTAATTTCTGCTATCAACCTATTTGGATACAGTTTGGTTATAGTTCCCTTGATTTCTTGCATCTCGCCTAGGTATGTTTCATTTTTAAGTTGACGTACATTATGACTGTGTTTCAGTTGTGAATGTTACTTTTTCTACGTCAACACCACTTCCACCACGGATTTCTATACTTTCAACCCCGCCAATGTTTTCAATTCTGTCATTAATTGCCGTGACTTGATTATAAATTGAACCGATGAAATATTGATTGCTTGGTTCATTTTCGTTTTTTGAAACTGCTTTTCCTAAAGCATATGCACCTAGTGCGACTGCTGCATCAACAACCAATGTTTTTACATGGTCAACAACTACAGGGTCTGTTACAAATGTTATGAAACCATATTCGTCAGAAGACTTACGATGCGCTCCAATTTGAAGAGCACAACTTTTACGGTCAGGAATACTTAGTTTTGCGCCTTTTGTAAGAGATTGCTTCTCGAATAAATATGCTTTGTTAATAATTTGCTGGAATGCAACTAGTACCGTTCCAAGCTCAGAGATTGGTAAAGATTTAATATTAAGATCTTCACCTATAAAGCGAAGCCACAACATTGATTCTTCTTGATTCATAGATGATCCCTTTTTTTATGCTAACAGCTTAAATCGACCGCAACTTGCGGTAAGCAACTACCGCACATCGCCGTCTTAGTCTTTCGGGATTTATTTCGACGGGGTCCGTCTTCATATATTTTGATCCATCAATTTAATAATAGAATCAGGAACTTATCATAGAAACCAGTTGGTTTCCATACGAGCCTTTGGCGTCAGTCCTAAATTAATATCATAGCAATTTTCAGGATATGGACTTGCATTTGGAGACGTATTTTTCAGTAAACCGGAATGACTGCTATCGAGAGGCACATTTAATTACTCCTTAACTGCCTCGGCTTCGATTTCAACCAGGAATTCGGGTGCAGCCAGGGCAGAAATCTCCAGGTAGGTGTTTGCACATAGGTGGCCGTCTAGTAATTTATCCCTTATCTTTCGGTAAGTAGAAACTTGCCCTGGTACTGTCACATATATTGTGGCTCGAATCAGATCTGTTTTATCGAAACCGGCTGCTGCCATAACGCCAAAGACATTAGTCCAGGCTTGTTCCATCTGGGCCTCGAGACCTTCTTCCAGGGTTCCGTCCGGTCTAATCCCCAGTTGGCCAGAGATCACAATACGCTCTGCTGCAGCGCTGTGAACGATTCCCTGGGCATAGTTTGAAGCCGGTTTTACGACATTCTCGGGATTTATAATTCTCATTAGATACTCCAGTGGTTGATTCCAATGTACCGCCTTCGCTTATTGGTAGCAATTATTTGCCGTAACTGTACCAGAGCCGGGTGGGCTCTAATGGGTTGTCGCGCTCTATCCAGATCAGGTGCAAGCCTCCTGTTTCGTCTAACGCTACTGAAGCATGTGATTGCTCGCCCGGCCCGGCGGCGATAGCAGGGCTGAAATTTTCACCCCATTCCCCGTCTTCATCAAGGCTGGTTAGCCAGATGTCGGAATCACCGTTCCTGTAGTCATCCCAGACGACTACCGTCTCGTCATTGACGTTCCCGCTCGTCGCGGGATTGGAGTGGGGCAGTTTATCGCCCTTTGGCCCATGGATTTTTTCGTTCGGGCCAAAGGCACCGTCGCTGCCGATCGATGCGAATATTCCATAACCGCCGCTGCGTCTTTTGTCCATCCAGGCTGCGACGATTTCATCTTCACCGAAGCCCGCTATCGATACCCGGGTGACGCCGTTGCCTCTGTCGTATTCGGTCCGGTTTGAGTAAAATTCGTTCAGGTATTGCGGCTCGATAAAACTTTTTGCCTGGTTGGCTGAAAAACTAAACTTCAATCGTGTGTGCCCGGCTGTACGATCTTCCCAGGCCACATACAGTCCCTTGCCATTCGTTGCCAGGCTAGGGAACAGGACGGGCGTATTAACTGGTTGTGCTTCGACGGGCCTGATCGAGAGTAGTTCGATTTCCTGTTTTTGTGTGGTCGTTAGCCGAGCTATCTGTAGGCTCCAGGTTTCGTCCTGTTGCTCCCGCCAGACCACATAGATCTGGTCATTATAGGTCGCCACGCTCGAATGGCTGGCCAGGGATTTCGCTGAAAGTTTTAGTGGTTTGCTTAAAGATTGCTCGCTGAAGGTGCTCGCATAAATGGAGCCATCCTGCTCCCAGACCAGTACAAACCGACCATCTGTTAAGCTGGCGATGGCAGGTTCGTAAGCTTCATCGCCACTGCTAACTTTTATAGCAGGGTTAAAGTCCGGGTCATCCCGGGTTTTTAATGCTAGATATATCTGTGGGTCGCCGCTGCTATCATCTTCCCAGAGCACGGCAATTCTATTCCCTGAGGTGGCGATATGTATGCGTCCGGCGCCTTCGAGATGATGATAGATACCATTGACTGCTTTCCTGGTAACGGCTATCGGTTGGCTAAATTGCCAGTCCGCAAATACCCCCGGGGATAGCATCGATACCCATGCCGCGACTAGCAGGGCGGTATATTTCATTCGCTGGACAGGTACTGCTTTAAAGCCGTGGTCTTATAATGCCCCTGCGATACAAAGTCGCTGTATTGATGCATCTGCGCGATGGTTTGAAACCCCGATTTTTTAAACAGCGGTTTCTGCTCTTCGGAAAAATAAATAAAAGTGGGGGTACCCAGAATTCGACTGCGTGAGGCAAACTGCATTTCGGTGGTGCGTTCGCCATTGTCGAGTCGAATTCGATTACCGCTTTCGGTGTCGACATAGGCCAGCACAAATCGCGCAGACATGGTTTGACGCAACATCGGGTTCGAGAACACTTCTTTATGCATCTTTAGACATGTGTTGCAGCCGTAACGCCCAAAGTATAAAAATATCGGTTTATGGTCCTCAGAAGCCTGTTTGAGGGCCTTGTGATAGGGTAGAAAATTATATTGTTCAGGCGGTGCGGCCAGAGCATGCTGAGACATGAAATTTGCCAGGCATAAAAATAATAGTGAGTAAATTTTAATCATTTTGCAGTGACGCCCCGGATTTTAATTTTCGATTTAATAGAAAGTAAAATTTACGCCTGCAACAGGAAAAAATCAATACTGGTCGGGACGCTTCCCTGTTAGGGCGTAATTTTAAATCAAAAAAGGTAATACCCCAGCGTCTGTAAGCAGGAATTAAGGTACAATTTCGCCATGCATAAATCCCTGTCAATTTTCGTAATGTGTACATTAATATTGAGTGCCTGTACTACGCGCCCGCCCGGAATCGGTAACCCGATTGAATGGTCAAACCTTCAGAACTGGGCATCGGACAATCAAAGTGAGATGTGGGAGGGGTTTCTTAAGAGTTGCCAGAAACTCGGTCATGGACAATGGCAGGAAGTTTGCCTTCTGGCCAACAATAGCCAGGATCTGAGCGATTCCGAAGTCAGAGAGTTCTTTGAATTACATTTCGAAGTTCGGCCAGTCTATGCGGAGGATGGTATATCCGAGGGATTGATTACGGGCTATTACGAGCCTTTATTGAAAGGTAGTTGGGAACGCTCTGAGGAATACCGGTATCCGCTTTATGGTGTTCCAAAGGATTTACTGATTGTAGACTTGGGCGGAATATATCCTGAACTGAAGAACATGCGTTTGCGAGGCAAGTTGAATGGAAACAAAGTAGTGCCTTACTACGATCGCGCGCAATTAGATGAAGATGAAGATTTACTTCAGGGAGCTGAGATATTGTGGGTAAATAGCCTGGTAGACGTATTTTTTCTGCATATTCAGGGCTCTGGCCGAGTACAGCTCACGGATGGTTCTACGGCAGCGGTGGGATACGCCGAGCAAAATGGTCACCCGTATCAATCCATTGGTAAAGTTTTGATTGAGATGGGGGAATTAGAAAACGATAAAGTCACGCTATTTAGTATTAAGGACTGGCTAAAGTCGAACCCAATACGATTGAATGAGGTTCTCTCAAGGAATCCAAGTTATATATTTTTCGAACTCAGAGACGGTCAGGCAAACGGACCGCTTGGCTCTCTCAACGTAGCGCTGACACCTCGACGTAGTATTGCTGTCGATCGAAATGTGATTCCCTTAGGCGCACCCGTATGGTTGCAAACCACATTGCCAGACGAACAGCAATCACCGCTCAATAAACTCATGTTGGCACAGGATACCGGTGGTGCCATCAAGGGTCATGTACGCGCCGATGTTTTCTGGGGCCGAGGTGACGAAGCTGAAAAACTGGCTGGTTTGATGAAGCAGCAGGGGAAGTTATTTGTTTTGTTACCTAAGGGGTATTCGGTAAAGAAAAAACTAACCCATTAATTATATTTGATTTTTTAGGGCCATACTTATGAAGGTTTTAAAGGTAATGGTTTTAACCCTGACTGTATTTTTACTGTCTTGTGGCGGCGGAAGTGGTTCATCATCACCCGCATTCAACGGTTTACTGGCGATGTCTATGCACAATGGTGGCAGTGACAACAGCGATGCGAATTATATCCAGGATTACGATTTAGGTCTTGCAATTGGCGTGAATGTCGGCGTTTATTGTCGATCTTCGCGATGCGGTAGGTAACGGTCTGACAGTCCGATTGTCGAAAGCCTGTTAATGGACCTGCTCGTCACAGCAGCTCGCTTCGGCGTGGAATGTCTCGGATACGCAGGTTCAATTGGAGAATTTCAAAACATTGACGCTTTCAGTAAGCCACTGGGTGTGGTGGCCTCTTTTGAAGCGATGCAGACTGGTGTAGTTAGTGTAGATGGTAAAATGGTTGACAAGCCAGTATACGAACAAGCTAGAGCGTTGTGCCAGCGAGAGATCTGAAAATATAGCCTAAAATTTTGACTGAAAAGAGTTGAAATTCATCTGGTCAGGAGGCGACCGCCCCAAACACCACTCTTAACCATTTCTTCAACTTCCATCTGTAGCTCGCCTGCAAATTTTTCCACTGCATTCGAAGATGGCCTGCTTAGCGGTTGTGCAACGATCAGCTTACGCGAAAGTGTGGGCTTCACAATTGGCGCAATCGACAGTTCTCCTGCTATCACCTGTTCATGAATTGGGGCCAATGGCAAGATGGTATACCCCAGGCCAGATCTACAGAGATCCTTTAGAGTTTGCAGCGAATCTGCCTCCACAGGTACGTCAAGACCAATCTGGGCTATTGCTGCTTCCCTTTCAATGAGTTGGCGTAAACTGTGGTTTGGACCTGGCAAAATCAGTTTCATGTTTACCAAATCCTTAAATGCTACCGTTTTCTGGCTGGTCAGCCCAGCATCCCGGTGACCAACGAGAAACAGATCTTCCATGATCAGAGGGAAAGTTTTTAAATCCTTTTGCTTTTCATTGGTGTAGATAATTGCAATGTCGATCTCGCCACGTTGAAGCCACTCCAGTAAATGATCGGTGAATGCCGGGACTATTCGCAGACGAACCATAGGGTACTTGCTCATGAATCGGTTAACGATCCGGCTTGACAATACATCGCCTACCGTTGGCGGGACTCCGACAACAACGTTACCTTTAATTTCATCCGAATGCCGCGTCAAATCTGACCGAATGTCGTCTACTTGCTTTAGAACCGAGTTGGCACTTCCAAACAGTTGTTTGCCAGCTTCATTGATTACCATGCCGCGTCTATGTCGCATAAACAAGGGCGTTCCCAGCTCTTCCTCGAGCATGCGAATTTGTCGGCTAAGTGCCGGTTGAGCGATATGTAATCGCTCTGACGCTTTGCTGAGGCTTCCGAGTTCGGCAACCTTCACGAAGGTGTTCAACTGTTTCAGATCCAAAGTCTGTCGTCCATTTAGATATATAATTTTGTTAAGTCTAGTAGATAAATATTATATTTTCAATATAGGTGGTTCATGAATTACACTCTTCGAATGTTTTAAAACCCCCTGGGTAATCGAATAATGACTATGCAAACAGATTGGCAAAACGAGGTGTATCCCGCCCTCAAAAGCACTGGCATCAAACATCTGGCCTATGTGCCAGATGCTGGGCACACCGCAGCAATTCAGCAAGCACATGCCGATGAAGATATCCAACCTATCGTTCTGACGACCGAAGAAGAGGGGATTGGTTATCTGGCAGGCGCCTGGCTCGGTGGAAATCGCGGTGCTTTGTTGATGCAATCAAGTGGGGTTGGCAACTGCATTAATACACTAGCACTCCAATCTTGCGCCCGGTTTCCACTTCTAATGGTCATTACCATGCGAGGTGATTGGGCCGAGTTCAATCAATGGCAAAACCCAATGGGCCAGGCCACGGAAGATGCCTTGAAACTGATGGGGGTGATGACCTGGCGGGCTGATCGACCGGAAGATATCGGTAAGCTCATTCGTGGTGCCGGTACTATGGCTTTCGATGGGGACTGTGCTTGCGCCGTTATTCTCGGGCAACAGTTAATTGGAGAGAAAAAATGGGTAGATTAGTTCAAGGGCACAATCTGGATCGCCGCGACGTCGTCGGCAGTCTCCTGGAAGATCGTTCGAATATGCTGGTTGTGACTGGCCTGGGCTCATCCTCCTATGATGTGATGGCTGCAGGCGATCACGGTAATAACTTCTATCTCTGGGCCGCGATGGGCAGTGCTGCGATGGTAGGTTGTGGCGTTGCAGAAGCACAGCCGGACAAGAGTGTCGTTGTTATCACAGGAGACGGTGAAATGTTAATGGGCTTTGGATCGCTTGCCACAATAGCCCTGCGTAAGCCACCTAATTTGTCGATCGTGATTATGAACAATGGTCATTACGGGGAAACCGGTATGCAACTTAGTCACGCCGGATTCGGCATCGACCTGGCTGATGTGGCGCGTGCATGTGGGTTTCCCCAGGTACAGACAATTCAGGATCAGGCCGGGGTGAAAACTCTGGCCGACAGTTTGATCGCAGGTGGGCAGCTCCAGTTTGCCGACGTTCGCATCAAGGCAGAGAGCTTGCCGCGTGTGCTACCGCCGAGAGATGGTGTTTATGTTAAGAACCGCTTTCGGCAAGCGCTAGGCTTAGCACCCAATTGATCTGGGGGGATAAATTCGAGTGAAAGACTTTCTCAATATTGTTGCAGGGCAAACGCTTCAAAACCGAACGCAGAAGTGGATTGAAAGTGACAATCCGTTCGAAGACGACGAAGAAGCAATTCCGATACAAATTTATACTGAACTTCACTACGAGGAGATAAACTGATGATCGTTAGATCGCTGAAAGAAATAGAAAACACAGAGCGAGATGTCAACTGGGGGCAAGGCATGAGCCATCGGCTTTTGCTGGAACGCGATGGAATGGGGTTTGCTCTGACCGATACGGAAATACCGGCTGGTGTCGACATCATCATTGAATACCGAAACCATCTCGAAGCCTGTTATTGCTATGCGGGAACCGGCGAGGTTTCTGACATGGAAGGCAACACCTGGGCTATCGAACCTGGCACAGTCTACGCCCTGGATCAACACGATAAACATCGTCTTAGAGCCTTTACCGATTTGAGACTCGTTAGTGTATTCAATCCTCCGATTCGAGGTGACGAGCGCCACAATCTGGATGGCGATGATACTTCGTCCTATTGAGCAGCCATGAGTGAGTCAACCCAGGTATTGAAATTGTCGATTGGTGAGATGGTTTCGAGTACCCGCGAAGACCCGGGACTTATTTCCGAAAGATTGGGTAAGATTCTTAGGCTAGCGGAGCAAACAAATGACACCACTCATATATTTACAACGGTTTTAAGCGAAGCCGCTCTACGTCGAGCAGAAGAGATCCAGGCCATACCGGAAGAATTAAGATCCACCATGCCGTTATACGGAGTGCCGTTCGCCCTCAAGGATAATTGTGATATCGCTGGGGCACCAACGACTTGTAATTCGCGGAGTATGCCGAGTACGCCTGCGGATTGCAGTGCATCGCTGGTTCAGGCCCTGGAATCAGCAGGGGCCATATGCATTGGCAAGACGGCTCTCTCCGAGTTTGCGCTGGGAGATGTACCGGCTGATTCTCCCTGGCCTGACCCAATAAATCCAGTACTGCCGACGCACCTCTCGGGTTCGTCCTCTGGCGGATCGGCGGCAGCGGTAGCCGCAGGGCTCGTCCCATTTGCTATAGGTACCGACACGGGTGGGTCGATTCGCAACCCGGCTGCTTCCATGGGTTTGTATGGTCTGAAACCGACATTTGGTTCGATGTCTCTTGATGGTGTGTATCCTTTAGCGCCGTCGTTGGATACGGCCGGACCGATCACAGGCACACTTGAGGATCTCGAGTTAGTCTCCCGTGTACTTTATCCGGCAACCTGGCACCTGGATAGTACAGATGATCTTCGCTCTGTCGGCTTTCTAAAAGATTTCAGGAAAAGCCAGGTCGATACTGACCTCGAGATCTGCGCGGCGATGGATCGGCTTCGCGAGCACCTTGTTTCGAATGTCATACAAGTGATAGATATCGAACTTCCGTCGTTCGATCTTTTCGATGAGATCGGATGGACGATACTGAAATATGAGGCCTATCAAATCCATGCCGAAAGGCTCGAGACTCTAGCCAACCAATATGGTGAGCCGCTCTATCAGGATTTAATGTCGGGAAAAGGTATATCTTACAGAGACTATAGTCTGGCAAAAAGAAAAGCCCGCGAGCTTTCAAAGACTGTTGACCGGGTACTTGAGTCTGTCGATTTTCTAGTGTCTCCCACTGCATGTCGACTTCTGCCACCGTTTGGTGATAGAGATCAGGTTGACGAATTTTCAAAAAGCGCGCTACGCATTCCGTTCAATGTGACGGGGCATCCCGCCCTGGCAACACCACTTCTTCGGACGCCAAATGGTATTCCTATAGCTGTGCAATGGATCGCAAAGCAATTCGCAGAAAGAGACTACTTTAGTCAAGGGTTCAAGTTTGCCCATCAAATGTCTCACCAGGAAGAGATGGGGAGTAACTCCGCCATGATCTAATTCCCTTCAGATATAAACGATACCGAATTTTCACTTTACCAGGAGAAATCTATGTCCGATTCCCAAACTATTAAGAATGTCCACATCGTTTTGGCTCATCCTGAGGCAAAGTCTTTTAACGCACAGTTATCGCACACCTCGCAACGTGTGTTGGGAGCCGGAGGATGTAAAGCCACGCTGTCCGATCTCTACGCCATGGACTTCGACCCGCGCGAGGGGCCCCAACACTACAGCTCTCGCAAGGACTCGGAGGTTTTTCATGCCCAAACCGAGCAGCGTTACAACGCAGACAATGCAACTATTCCTGGAGATGTGAATTTAGAAGTAGAGCATCTATTGGACTGCGATTTATTAGTAGTTCATTTTCCACTTTGGTGGTTTGGCATGCCCGCCATCCTCAAGGGCTGGATGGATCGTGTTTTTGTGTATGGCAAAATGTATCGCAGCGTAATGCGCTACGATGCAGGAATTTGTTCCGGGAACAAAATGATTGCCTGTGTAACTACTGGGGCATCAGAAGACTCCTGTTCTTATAACGGCAGGGAAGGTGATACGCAACTTCATCTTTGGCCACTTCTGTTTCCATTTCGATACCTGGGATTTGATGTTCTCGAACCCGAGGTATTTCACGGCGTCGGTGGTGTTGCCTTCGTAGAAGGTCATGAAATAGGCTTGAGCGCTCTGGATACTTACTCCAGTCGTTGGACTGAAACGCTGGAAACAATCGCTTCCAGACCCTTAGTCCAGTACAACCGTGACACGGACTACGATGACACCAAAAGACTGCTTCCTGATGCTCCCGTATATTCACCGTTCATTCGACAAAACCCGGATGCTGTATAGAGGTAGGCTCGCTCGCCGCACAGACCGAACTACTTGCCGATTCCGACGCGACCAAACTAAACCATCGCCGCAACCCATTGCTTTTCATCCTGCTTAAACATAACAGGAATCGCATTAGCGATATTACTCCCGGCATCAATCCCCAGTCGATGTTGTATCGCCCAGTAAGCGCCACCGTGGGAAACAAGTAAAACTGGACTGGGGTAAGTTAATGCTTCTTCAACTGCATCTACTACTCTATCGACGAAATCAATAAGTTTCTCGCCACCCCAATTTTCTGCATCGGCAATCAAAGTGGTATGGGAATCGTGAGTAATCGGCTGCCCCTCCATCTCTCCGAAACCAATTTCCTGTAGGCCTTCTATTAAGACCAATGGACAATTTAGTTCCTCGTTGATGATTTCTGCGGTCTGTCGCGCCCTTCCTAATGGACTGGCGCATATCGTTGCAATTGGGAAATTGGCTAATAGAGTCTTTGCGTTTTGCGCCTGACTAATGCCAGTTGCATTTAGCGGTATATCTATTTGGCCCTGATATATTCGCTGCAGATTCCAGTCGGTTTGACCGTGGCGGAGAAAATAAAAAGGGCTGTCATGGTTTATTGTCACTTTGATGTTTCTGACCTGGTTTTTTAAAGGCGATGAACCTGAATAGTACTTGTTTTAGAAAAAAAATGTCATTGTGAGACGCGGCGTGGCAATCTTTAGAAAACGGTACTGGCATCTGAAATTGCCACGTTGCTTTGCTCGGTAACTGTTCCTGCGTTGTTCTACCATCTACGTCCATGTAGGCGTCTTCGAATCACGCTCAAATCCACTGATCATTTTCAGCGGTAATCTCACTAGTATCGCCATCACCCGTATTAACCACACCCTTAGGCTCAATGACCATGACCATAGTTTCCTTTTCCGCATAAGGTTTGTGTTGCGTACCTTTTGGCACAACGAACATTTCTCCTTTGCCAAGCGTCACTTCTCTATCGGGCAAATCGATACGCAGGCTCCCTTCAATGACAATAAACGTTTCATCAGTATCCGCGTGTTCATGCCATATAAAATCACCTTGTAATTTAACCAGTTTGAACTGGTAGTCGTTCATTTCGGCGATGACTTTTGGCTTCCAATGTTCGCTGAAGCTGTTCAGTTTTTCATTAAAGTTTATTGCTTTGTGTTTCATGTTTTATCCTTGTTGATGTTGATTCTGCCGCAGCTTTAAATTTACCACATTCGTCAATCGAAAGCGGCTCGTGATTCCTCTAGTTGACATAATAGGGAGAATGGCCTACTGTACTTTTAATTAGGACGTACGTCCTAATATATTTTATGAACAACATGACAACATACGATCACATCGTCGAAGCCGCCGACCAATTGTTCTATATGCAGGGTTACGAGCATACCTCGTTCGCGGACATTGCAGAAGCCGTACAAATCTCGCGCGGCAATTTTTACTATCACTTCAAAGCCAAGGATGAAATCCTGGATGCGGTGATCAATGTTCGCCTGGCAAATACTCGACAGATGCTAGAGCAGTGGGAAATCGAAGCTAAGCAACCCGCCGACCGTATCCACAGCTTCATCAACATTCTGATCGTTAACCGGGCCAAAATAAAACGTTACGGTTGTCCGGTAGGGACGCTAAGTACCGAGCTTGCGAAGTTGAATCATGCTTCGCAAACCGAGGTAAACGAGTTATTCACGCTGTTCCGAACCTGGCTGCGCAGACAATTCTCGTTGCTGGGGCACAAAAACGACGCCGACCAACAGGCGATGCATATACTTGCCCGTAGCCAGGGAGTCGCCACACTGGCTAGTGCCTTTCACGATGAAAAATTCATCAAACGGGAAGTAAGACAGATGTGTGACTGGGTGGATTCACTCGTCGAGAATAGAAACTGAGCAATCCAGGTTAACAGGAGGACACAATCTAATGTATATCGTATTACTTAAATTTTCCGACAGCAAAAGTCAGGCTGGACAATTCATGGAAGGCCACAATGAATGGATCCAACGCGGTTTTGAAGACGGTGTATTGTTGCTGGTCGGTGGTCTACAGCCTAATTTGGGCGGCGGAATTGTGGCACATAATATTTCACTGCCGGATCTTGAAAGCAGGGTGGGCGATGATCCGTTTGTTGCGGAAAATGTGGTCACTGCTGAAATTCTTGAAATTACGCCATCAAAGGTCGATGAGCGTCTTAATTTTTTACTCAACTGAGTAGATTCCAAACCGGTTTATTTAAAATTGGCATGCATCTCCTATGATAGCGATTAAGCTTAACTCACTATTGATGAAGCTATACACCTTTTGCAATTGACGTATAGGAAGTTAAGTTACAATGCATGATTGGGCCGCTATTATTTGCCATGTATTATTAGAAGAGCGCGCCCAAATACGAGTAAACCTGAAATCGTTCTCAGAGCTGACGCCTGCAAAGCTGCCTGATATACGAACTTTCATAGTTACAACTGCTACATCACCTTTAATTTGAATATGTTCTTCAGAGGGTATTAACGTTTCAATATTAAGCATTCCGCTTCTATGCGCTTCAAGATCATCTTGTTTTGTCATTAGATGGCCAAGGTGGTTGGTAAATATAAGATCATCAGATAAAAGCTCGTCGAGAGCATTTATATTTGACTGCAGCATCGCATTTCTAAGCCGCCGTTCTGATTCCTGAATTTCTTTATCAACTGAATTATTCATAGTGATTCTGCTTCCTTAATATTTCAGGGAAATCATTTCGGGATTCAACTGCACGAAAATATTTATGCATCCTGCCAAATTCCAGACCAGCAAAAAAAATTGATAACCCAAAAACTCCAGTGGGTCTTTTTAACGCCTTGCTCATTCCTTTTCCATCTCCTTTTCTGGTGGCCACTCCGTATATTGTGGAACTCCCTCTGGAATGATTTCCCAGGTCGCTTTTGAACCTACAAATATATGCCTATCCAGTGTTAATTGTGGATCACCCTCAACGCATCCTAAAGTAACCCCGTGTATATTACCTTTATAGGTACCACAGAGAGTTGACCCACACTTACTACAGAACTGTAAACTGGCGCCATTATTTGACTCATAACTGGTTAACAAGCTTTCACCGGATATCCATACAAACTCATTAGGGTCTACCAAAGCATATGCCGATGCCTGTGCGCTAAATGCTTTTCGACACATGGAACAATGACAGGAGCGAGCGTCTCGTAATTTCCCTTCGATTCTATACTTAACGGTGCCACAAAAGCATGAGCCATTTATTGTCATTATTTGGTTACCTTTGTATGCCTAAAGGTTAAGGTATCAGAAATCGGGTAATCCCGCTCGGAGAAAACGTGTTGAAATGGCGTCACTTCGTGTATAACAATATAGTTATGGAATATATCGATTATATAACTAGCCCGGAAAATCTAGATGCGGTTTTTCATGCGTTAGCGGATGAGACGCGACGAGCGATTTTATCTCGGCTCGCAAACGGTGAGGCGTCGGTCAATGAGATCGCGGAGCCCTTCAAAATTAGTCAGCCCGCCGTATCAAGACATTTGAAGGTGCTTGAACGGGCAGGACTGATCGAGAGATGCATCGACGAACAACGACGTCCTGCGAGATTGAAAGCTGAGAGAATGATCGTTGCCGTCGATTGGCTTTATGACTTTAGACAAATGTGGGGGACAAGCTTTAATCAGTTAGATGATCTCCTTATCCAAATGAAACAAAACAATGATGAGGGAAACAGGTAATGAGTGACTTACCGGAATTTGTACTGGATCGAGAGTTTGACGCACCCCGTGAACTGGTTTGGCGGGCATGGACTGATCCCGAATACTTGCACCGTTGGTACGGCCCTGGTGTTGAAACGGTGATTCACAAATATGACCTGGAACCCGACGGCGTTTGGCTTAATGAAATGAAAATGGGTGGAGGTTCGTTTTTCCAAAAGATTATTTTTAAGGAGGTTTCCAGGCCGGAAAAACTAGTTTGTCATTATTGTTCGGTCGATGTGGATTGGAACATCGCCGCCAATCCCATGATGCCTGATTGGCCACGCATACTGCTAACGACGGTGACATTTGAGGAGAAGGGCGACCAGACTAATGTGCGTCTCTCTCAGATTCCATTGGATGCGACAGACGCAGAGATTGCCTGTTTTGCCAAGATGAAGGACGACATGAGTGGGGGCTGGGGTGGCGGATACGCCATCATCGACGAAGTACTCGTAGAGCTACAGGCGGGATAGGCGACACGATGGGGGAAACTGTAGCAAGAGTAAAAGGCTGGAAGCCAATACCACTGCCCTTGTACCCAGTGGGCACCTAATTGGTCGGTTATGAGCCAATAAGAATAACATTATGACTTATGAAGAATTCAATCAGCTTTGTCGCTCCCTTCCGGTTACTTCATACGTTATTCAGTGGGGAGGTTCTCATGTATGGAAGGTAGGGGGGAAAGTATTTGCCATTGGAGGTTGGGAAAAGAATGATAAACCGGCGTTCATATTTAAAGCCTCCGAACTCAATTTCCATTTTTTGAGTGATCTTTCGGGCTATCGGCCTGCACCTTACTTTGCCTCTCGTGGAATGAAGTGGATACAACAATATGATGTGCCTGATACGGAAGATGATGGACTCATGTATTATCTAAAAGAGTCTCATCGCATTGTTTCATTAGGCTTAACTAAGAAGAAGCAAAAAGAACTTGGCCTCAATCAGGATTAACTATGGTAGTTAAAACGAAGTGTATATTTAGAGCATACAAGCCCATCATGCCGTCCGGTGGTTAGTCATACTGATCATGGCGACGCAGCCACGACATACCGTTTTCTTCATCGCGTCCCTTAGGCGACAAATCGATATAATTGTAAGCGCCGTTTAACATATCGACGCCGCGCGATTAGGTCGAATAGGTATGGAAAATCTGATCCTGTTCATCTTTGGCAAATACGCTAACGCCAACTAGCTCATCCGCAAAATATTCGGAGGCACGATAGTTATACTCGATTGCATTCTTCTCCTTTTGCTCCGGCGTGAATGACACATGGTAGTCATAGTTGAATTCACTGCCAAATGACGAGACCCTGTTAAAGCTCCAGCCCATACGTTTTTTGTAAGCGTCTAGCTTATCGTATTCGGCTCGGGAAACTATCAAGATGAGGTTTATATCCCGGAAGAGAAAATAAAAATACTTCGAGACCATCCCGGTCTCATGATCAAAAATACACTGGCCGAACTCAAGCAATGGGAAGCGAGATATGGGATTTAGATTAATTTCCTGTAGCGACTCTAAAAAGGGATGATTTAGAGGGTTGTTTGTTAATGACAGAACAATTTTGACAGCGTAAGATCAGGCCTTAAATCAAAACTAATATTAAGCTAAACAATGAACCTCCTAATGACAGGCTCATCAATTAACTCAATTCTCTGCGTCATCGCTGTCGTAGTGGTATCGGTCGTGGTGCGCGTCAGGCTGTCGCCGTAGCGGGTTTGTTTTAAATCGATTCTCAAAACCCCCTTCGGCCACAGGCCAAAGGGGGTTTTTTTATGCCTATGAAATATGCCTATGAATAAAGGAGCTTTAAGATGAGGTATGCCGCTATATCGCCACCGAGTCTGTTTACTCTGGTAGTGCTGACAGGACTTTCGGTGCTGTCGTTAAATATGTTCTTGCCTTCACTTTCTAATATCGCGAAAGAGTTTCAGGTTGACTATTCGGTGGTGAGTTTGGCGGTGGCGGGCTATCTCGGCATTACTGCGGTGTTGCAACTGATATTCGGACCTTTGTCTGATCGACTGGGTCGTCGGCCGGTGTTACTCGTAGCGATTTTAATGTTTGTCGTCGCGTCGCTAGGCTGTTTGTTGGCGACCAATATATGGATATTCTTATCATTTCGAGTGATGCAGGGGGCGATTATCTGCGGTTGGGTGATGTCGCTGGCAATCATTCGAGATACATCGGAGGAGCAGGAAACGGCGAGTAAGATTGGCTATGTTTCCATGGCGATGGCCATTGCGCCGATGCTCGGACCAATACTGGGTGGGGTACTGGATGAGCTATTCGGCTGGCGCTCCAGTTTTCTATTTTATCTTACTCTCGGAATTATCGCTTTTGGCTTATGCTGGTTCGATCTTGGTGAAACCAATCGTGACCCGTCGAAAACTTTTATTGAGCAATTTCGGGCCTACCCAGAACTCTTTCAATCGAGACGATTCTGGGGATATGCCTTATGCGTAATGTTTTCGACCGGCGCCTTTTATACTTTTCTTGCGGGCGTGCCGATGATTGCAGAAACAATTCTTAAAATTGGGCCATCGACCCTTGGCTTTTATATGGGCTCAATCACGGCAGGTTTCTTCGTCGGCAGCTTTCTTTCGGGCAGATATTCAAAACGATTTGCCTTGACGACCATGATGATCGCCGGACGGGTATCAGCCTGTAGTGGACTGACAATCGGACTGACATTAGTCGCCACGGGAATAGTGAATGAATTCTCGATTTTTGGTGCCACTATATTTGTAGGCCTCGGTAACGGTTTAACAATGCCGAGTGCGAATGCCGGTGCCATGTCGGTACGGTCTGGATTAGCAGGCAGTGCTTCGGGTCTGACCGGCTCTTTAACCGTTGCTGGCGGAGCAATGCTAACATTCATCACAGGATCGATTCTGACTGAGAACTACGCTGTCTTGCAGCTTCTCGGGGTAATGCTGTTTTGCTCGTTGATGGGTTTATTCGCTGCACTGTACGTGCTGCATATTAATAGACAGGAAATATCTTAGTGCGCAGCCTTACTATCTTCCGGCACCTGCTCGCGGTCAGTCATCGAATAATCACGCATTACATCGGCGACCCTTAATCGATAGTTCAGGAAATAGCCCTTTCTGCCGAGCGCCTGGGCCTTACGGTGTTCCTGTAAATTACGCCATTGCTCGACAGCTTGATCATCTTCAAAGAAACTAAGCGAGAGTAGCTTGCCTTCTTCTGTGAGGCTCTCAAAGCGTTCGACGGAAATGAAGCCGTCTATATCTACTAGAGATTCGCGTAGCTCTGCCGCAACTTCCAGGTAACTATCTTTGTGATCTGGGTTGGGCCAGACTTCGAAAATGACTGCGATCATTATTTTTCCTTTTGTGTTGTATTAAGAGGCGAGTGCTGAAGCATAGGTTTCTCCAGCACGAAATACGGTTTCGATAATGGGCCAAAGCTGCGGCCAGCCGGTTGATTTGAAATTCCTGATTTTCATTTTTGTCGCTTCGAAACCCCTAGTGGATTCTCCGCATCAACCCCATCCATAAAAACTTGTCGTCGATCTCGGTTGGTCAATTGATAAACCAGCCCGAGCCATTCGTTGAAGATGGCTTTGCCAGTGTCGGTCCAGGTATTGTCCATTAACGGAATAGCTTGGGTCTCTGGAAATTCACGTAGGCTCTCGTAGTTACCGGCGGCATTTATAACGTCCTGGTGATAGTCTTTAAACAATGTTGTGGCGATATCATTAAAATAGTTTTCGGGATAGTCTGGGAACTCTTTTCTTTCGCCCTTGATAAAACGCACAACTTCGCGCTTGTACTCCTTAAGCAGGCTCACGGAGTCGTATTCCGGATGACCCTGAAAAAATACGAATCTAAAACCATCGGGACTCGTACCCAGGTGAAGATTAGAAACATCACTTTCCGCCAGTACGATTAGCCCAGCCTGTTTAAACTGCTCGCTACTGACTTCGTAGACATGCGAGTGTGGCGCGTCGAAACGGGTATTGATATTGGCCGTCAAAGGATGAGCATTATTTGTCACTCGGTTCGAATACACACCCCAGCGTTTGGCGGGTAATTGGTATCGCTCCAGCTTCCAGAGTTGTTGCACGATGGCGTGCGTAGCGAGGCAGGAACACATCACCGAGCAGACGTTATCCTTTGCCCAGGACACGGTTTCAGCGAGTGGTTTCCAGTAAGGCTCCTGGGTGATATCCGACTGCACTGGATTTGCGCCCGAGATAATCAGGGCGTCGAGGCCATCTTGTTTTAACTGATCGAATGAAGCGTAGTATTGGTCTATATGATTTTGAGACACCTCGCCACGTGGGATTTCCGGGAAGCTAAAAACGTGGATATAAAATTGCGCGATGCGGTTGCATGAACCAACCAGACGCATGAACTGCCTTTCGGTAGATTGTAAGGCAGCGTCGGGCATCATGTTTAAAATACCAATATGTAGCTCGCGTATATCCTGATGCTCTGCGCGGTCGGTTGAGAGCACCTCGACGCCTTCCTGACGGAGACGGCTAAAAGAAGGTAGGTCTGAATGGGCTATTAATGGCATTTGATATACTTGTCTATCGTTTCGTTACAAGGATAACGCAATGAAAAGTACAATTCTGGAAAAGTTATAGCCGCTCGGAATTGATTGACCTGATCAAGCATAGAAGGTAGCTTGATAGCAATAATAAATCTAAGCCAAACCTCAGGTTTGAGCGTGAGAAGGTATACATGAAGCTATTGCTAGTAGACGATCATCCTCTTTTTGTCGAGGGTGTTCGTGGTGTTTTACATAAACTCGACGGTGAGGTTGAAGTAATAACCAGCGGTAGCTGTGAAGAAGCACTGCAGTTAACCGAGTCGAATGACGACTTTGATCTATTATTGCTCGATTTGAACCTGCCCGGTATGTCGGGTCTCGATGGCTTGCAGCAATTGCGCCACCAGCTACCCGCGACGCCGATTGTGGTGCTTTCGGCTTCTGAAGATCGCAACAAAGTCATGCGCGCAATCGAGCTCGGAGCCAAAGGATTTATTCCCAAATCTTCCGAATCAAATATCATCGTAACCGCTATTCAACTGGTTTTGTCGGGTGGTGTTTATTTACCAATGGCGGTGCTAGACACAGTGAATACTCCACAGACGAAACCAGTAGACGGGGAAGGACATAGTTTAACGCCCCGTCAGGTAGAGGTGTTAACACTCCTTGCTGAAGGTCATCCCAACAAAACCATCAGTAAAAAACTGGCCATGGCAGAAAATACCGTACGCGTGCATATTAACGCGATATTTCGCCTACTAGATGTTAATAACCGTACCGAGGCCAGTCATGCGGCGACCCGTTTGGGTTTGTTAATG
>JAUVCH010000180.1 GCA_030595795.1 Gammaproteobacteria bacterium | reverse complement strand
TTTGAATCCCCCGTCTATCAAAATCTGGCGTATCGATGAGCGGAAGCCACTTTTTACCGGATAATAAACGTGATACGAGGGTTTGTCCGAATTGATGAATTCGGTAGATACGACACTACGAACAAATATATAGGCGTTGTCAAAATAATCCCGGTGGAAGTGTGCGCAAAATACCGAATTATAAAAAGTCTCGGCAAGCTCTGGCTGGCTATGATCCTGGATTAGCTGGATATACTCTCGCTTTACGTCGAACCAGAGTTGGCCGTTAAAAGTATCGAGATCGAATAGTCTGCGTAAATCACCGATGGCGTCTTTAACACGCTTGTCGTAAAACTTGATTCGTTGACGAGATGCTTCGCGTTCTGCTTCCCAGTCAGCGTTTTCAAATCTTTCACGCGCGCCCTTGGTGATTTTACTGAATATCGAGAAATGTCGGTCAAAACCGACCAGGATGGTATGGGCAATGTCCCGGGATAAGTGCTTAACAACGGTGTCTATCATATGAATGTCTAGCCAGGATATTCTTTATTTGCGAGCAGGAACTTCCAGTCGCTGGCGCCTTTCCCAAAGGTTTTTACGGCTAATACCCAGCATTTTAGAAAGTTCGGTTTCATTGTATTCTGATTGAAAGCGCTTCACGAAGCTAACGAAATAATCATCGAGTGATAATTTAGTATCGAGTTCATATTTAGGCAGGTTTTGTCCCTGGTCAGAATTACTCAGGCCAAGGTCGTCGGCGTCGATGCAATCCCCTCGGCAAAGAATAATCGCTCGTTCGATAATGTTCTCCAGTTCACGAACATTGCCTGGCCAGAGATATTTTAACATTTGCGCGTAGGCGGCATCACTAAATATCATTTCTCGACGATGAATTCGATTCGACATCTTGGTGAGGATTTTTTCGGCGAGCTTGCTGATATCGCGACCGCGCTCCCGAAGTGGCGGTAAATCGAGTTCAAATACATTAAGCCGATAATAAAGGTCGTCGCGAAATAATTTATCGTCGACCATTCGTTTTAAATTCTTATGCGTTGCGACCAGGATGCGAACATCAACGTTGATGGTTTTACTCGAACCAACACGTCGAATTTCATTTTCCTGCAAGACCCGTAACAGATTGGCTTGTGCTTCTAGTGGTAGTTCGCCAATTTCATCGAGGAATAAAGTGCCACCGTTGGCGGCTTCGATCAGGCCCTTCTTGGTTTGCATAGCGCCTGTGAAGGCACCTTTTTCGTGACCAAATAATTCCGACTCGATCAGGTTTTCGGAAAAGGCACCGCAATTAATGCTGATTAAGGGATGGTTATGCCGCTCACTCTGTGCATGAATAGCACGAGCGACCAGTTCTTTACCGGTTCCGGTTTCACCGAGAATTAGTACGGTAGCATCGGTTGGGGCAACACGATTAATTTTATCGAAAATTTCGTGCATTGCCTGGCAATTGCCAATCATGCCATTGATTGGGTAATCCCTTGCAACTTCCTTTTGTAACAACAGGTTTTGCTGTTCGACGAAAGATTTATCCAGGATGCGTTTTACCGTGATGATCATTTCATCGTGACTAAATGGCTTGGCGATATAATCTACTGCGCCCTGTTTCATCGCATCGACAGCGGATTGAACAGTGGAGTAACTGGTCATGATCAAGACAGGTGTTGGCGCGGCACGACCAATTAGTACCGTTCCAGGTTCTCCGGGCAAACGTAGATCGGAGATAATCAGGTCATAGGTATTGATCGATTTTTCTTCGGCTTCGGCCACCGAGCTAACTGCAGTAATATCGTGGCCTTGCCGCTCAAGTAAGCGCTTCAAGCTTTCCCGGATAATGGTTTCGTCTTCAACGACTAATAGTCTGCTCATGATCTTAATGAATTCGCAAGTGGTAACAATATTTCAAATTGACTGCCTTCGCCTGGTTGACTTTCGACCGATATGGAACCGCCGTGCTCCTTGATAATGCTATAAGTCAGGGAAAGACCTAAGCCGGTACCTGCACCGACATTTTTTGTGGTGAAGAAAGGCTCAAACAATTTCGACAAATGCTCTTCCTTAATACCTTCGCCGGAATCTTTAACACGGGTATATACCTGGTTGTTATTAACTTCTGCATCGATACTGATTGTCTGTCCCTCTACCGAAGCATCGGTGGCATTAGTTAGCAGGTTGACGAAAACCTGAACCAGTTTTTGGGGAAAGCCCTGAACTTCGATCGATTCGTCGCAACGATTATTGAAGTTTATGTGTTTACCATCGTGTCTTAAGGACACCAGTTTGATGGCTTCATGGATAATGTTTCGTAGTATCACGGGCTCGGTGGGTTGGTCGAGTGGCGCACCAATGTGGCTGAAATCTACTAGTGAACTGACGATATTGGTAATCCGCTCGGTTTGCGTGAGTATTTGCCGGAGTCCATTATTAACTAGCTCCGGGGATTCACTGTCGGCCTGTATATCTTGCGCCAGACAGGCTATACCGGTTACAGGATTGCCAATTTCATGTGCGATACCAGTGGCCAATTGTCCTATCGATGCTAATCGTTCACTATGTGCCAGTTTTTCTTCCAGTGAATAACGTTTGCTGTGATCTTCGATCAGTATCGCGATACCGCTATTGCTATCGAGACTGTGACTCACTTCAGCTTTAAACAGATTTAATATTAGCCAGTCCCCATTCAATTTTACTTTCAATTTACGGATATGGAATTCTTCGCTGTGGACGAAAGTGAGTAGAATATCTCGCCACGGGTTATCTAGCTCCTCGAGCGATGTTCCGACGATGGTTTCCTGATCTATGGCAGTGATTTTTGACAGGGCTTTATTCCAGCTGATGATTTGTTGGTCGTGACTGACAGAAACGACGCCCAGCGGTAAATCCTGTAACACCTGAAAGTGAAAACGCCGCAAAGAATCGAGCTCACTTGAAACGCCTTTTAACTTACTTCGCGTTTTTTCCTGTGTATGTTCGACGAATTGTATGGTGTCGGCCAGTGCAGATTTGGTCGCATGATCGATTTGTAAATGCTCATTAACAATCATGCGTGAGAGAACCGGGCCGACTAGCCCTGAGAGGTTACGATTAATTTGTGCGCGTAACATCGATAAAGCATTTTGATCGACATTCGCCTCTAGTAAACCTAAATCCTGTAGCGCTCTTTCGATTTCAGCACGGGCAATATCGGTACCAATAATTTTTGCTAATTGTTGCTCAAATTCAGTAATTGAAGTCGCCCGAACCGAGCCCGATGGAACCAGAAATCCTTCACGGAAACAGGCATTAGCGACTTCACGTTCATCCTCCTGCTGTGGCTTTAACAGGGAAAAGACGACGAAGAACAGGCTGTTGAATAATAAAGACCAGACAGCGCTATCGGTAGTGCTCATTGCGAAGTCGAGTATATTAAAGTAAGGCGTATCAATAATACCTGCGCGTTCAAACAAAGGTGCCATTAGAGTCACAGCCCAGATCGAACCGCCAACGACCAGACCTGCAATGAACCCGGATTTACTCGCGCGTTGCCAGTAAAGTAAACCGGCAATGCCGGGCAGGCATTGCGCTACCGCGACAAAAGAGATAAGGCCCAATCCCGCTAGTCCCTGATTTCCTTGCTGTAACAGATAAAATCCGTAGCCGCTGGCAATGACTAAAACGATCACCAGTCGTCTTCCCCAGAGTAGCCATTCGTACATGTTCGTACCCGATGATAACCGGGGAGGGAAACTGGCTGGTAGTACCAGATGGTTCATACACATGGTGGCCAGGGCAAGCGTTGTGACAATAATCATCGCGCTTGCAGCCGAAAGGCCGCCGATAAAAGTTAGTACAGGCAATATGGTACTTCCACTCTCGAGAGTAATGCCAAGGACATAAAGATCAGCCGGTATGTTTAAACTTAATGACTCACCAGCCCAGAGTATCGGTGGAATAGACAGGTTTAATAACAGTAGGAAAAGCGGGAAGGCCCAGCTCGCGATGTCGATGTTTTTATGATCCATGCTTTTAACTTCCAGAAGAAACTCTTCCGAAAGTATGGAAATATACGGTTTTTTTATTCCTGCAGCATCAAAAACATAAATAACCTGCTCGGTCACAAATGCTTTATCAATCAATATTCTGAT
>JAUVCH010000053.1 GCA_030595795.1 Gammaproteobacteria bacterium | reverse complement strand
TTTCTAAAACTCACTGACAGTGCACTTGAAAAAGCAGTGGAAATATTAAATCATAGACCCAGAAAGTGCCTTAACTACCGGACATCTTTCGAAGTCTTTAACCCAGTTTCAGGTGGTGCACTTGGAACTTGAATTCACCCCTCAGGGTTAGTATCTCAGGGTCAGAGCCCTTTACGACAATTATCAGACAATTTTACCGAATTTCACGCCTAGGTTAGATGCCGTTAATGCGTGCCAGCAAGAAGGAATGATACGCTTAAGTCTTCGTCGATTTCCGGCCAATGAATACCTTCACCATCACCTAATAGTCCCCAGTTTTCACGTTGAGACTGTTTTGCATTGGATAACGCAGGAGACCAGGAGACAGGAACAGTGATTGTTCGTCCATCAATTAGGTCGACACTTAAACTATCATTTGCGCACATTACATTATGAGCTAAAGGATGAAGTTCAACTGCTAAAATAGCCATTCCAAGCCTCCATTATTGTTGGTATTTAACAAGCTTATCTAATTTAAGACATTCGTACAATCTAAGGCCAGGCAGTTCAAGAATCAAAGAAATCAGTGTAATTAACTTTCAACCAAACCAGTCCAGTCCAGTCCAGTCAATCACCCCCAACCCGAACCACCAATTTACCAAAATTATCACCCTTGAGTAATCCCATAAAGGCTTCGGAAGCATTTTCCAGGCCGTCGATAACCTGTTCAAGATATTTAATTTTCCCTTCTGCAAGCCAGGCCGTCATTTCTTTCGCAAATTCAGGGTAACGGTCTGCATAGTCGTCAAAAATAATAAACCCTTTGATGGTTAAACGCTTTGTCAGGACCGCTCGCATCAGTAAGGCAGTTCGGTCTGGGCCTTCTGGCAGACCGGTTGCACTGTACAGAGAAATCAGGCCACAAACAGGAATCCTGGCATTAGTATTCAGTAGCGGTAAAACCGTATCAAAAACCTTACCACCGACATTTTCGTAGTAGATATCAATACCATCGGGACATGCCGAAGCTAGCTGCTCTGAAAAACCTGGTGCCTTGTGATCGATGCAGGCGTCAAATCCTAATACGTCAACCGCGTGCCGACATTTCTCGGGACTGCCCGCAACTCCGACCACACGGCAACCCTTTAGCTTGCCAATTTGCCCAACGGTTGCACCTACGGGGCCAGTTGCTGCTGCGACTACTAGCGTTTCTCCCATTTGTGGCTTACCAATATCGAGCAAACCCATATAGGCGGTGAACCCTGGCATACCGACGATACCTAGCGCATAGGACGGCTGTGAGGGTTCGGCACCGAGCGGCGTGAGATCATTACCATTTGAAACTGCGTAATCCTGCCAGCCATTAAACGATAATATCCAGTCACCCGTTTTATAATCTGGATGCCTGCTTTGTTCTACGCGGCTAACCGTACCGCCGAGCATTACGTCTCCGATTTCGAGCGGGCTGGCGTAGGACTTTGCATCACTCATACGACCGCGCATATAAGGATCTAGCGATAAATAAACAGTCCGTAATAATACCTGCCCCTCTTCGATTTCAGGGCGGGGTATTACTTCAAGCTTAAAATCACTTGCCGCTGGAGAACCATTCGGTCGTGCTGCCAGCAGTATACGGCGGTTGGCGCCTTTCGTTTGTTGCATGCCTGTTTCCTCATAAAATTAAATTAACAACCCTGTCGAGGTAGCTTTCCCCCAACCGCCGTCGTTACCTCATCAGCCGCCTGTTTAACTTTCGGGCCAAGCTCGGCAATCACCGAATCTGGAAAGCGTACTGCAGGTCCCGACACGGAAATACCCGCGATGGTTTCGCCGAAAGTATTATAAATGTTTGATGCCACACAGCGCATACCGGAATGACGCTCTTCATCGTCTATCGACCAGCCGCGTTTACGGATTTTGTTCAGATCTTCGAATAGTGCTTCCGCTGAGGTCAGCGTGTTAGGCGTGAATCCGGGTTGACCCTTTTCCTTCATGATTTTTTCCACATCGCGACGCGGCATATCGGCAAGTAGAGACTTGCCGATACCCGAGGAATGCATATGCCCGCGAGTACCTGGACTAAAGAATGCACGGATCGGATTTTGTGTTTCCACCTGATCGACAAACACGACGTCACCGCTATCAGCAATACCTAGGTTAGCGGTTTCTCCGGTTTCCTCCATCAGGTGTCGCAAGGTCTTTCTAGCGGCTTCTACCAGGTTAGTTCGTAACAGGAAAGTATTGCCGATGCGGAAGGCCTCAATACCGATCATCCACTCCTGGGTTACTTCGTCGAATTCGACAAAACCGTGCTTTTGCAAGGTCGACAAAATTCGATGCGTGGTCGAAGGTGGCATTTCTGTTCTGCTTGCCAGATCCGAAAGCGTCATGTTGCGAACCTCGGACAGCTCTCGTAATAGCACAAGGCCACGATCGAGCGCCCGTATCGTACCCGGCGTGGTATCACTAGCCGCCGATCTGGGCCGTCCTCGCGGACGTTTTTGACTATCTGGTTTCATATACCGCCTGTTTTTGGCCTAAACGGTTAAAATTAATTTTCATTAAAAACAATTTACTTATTTTTGAAAAAATAATAATCATTTAAAAACAATAACTTAACTATTTAAATTGCTTATTGGAAAATATTTTCAGAATAATTGATAAATACTACAGATGACTTATATTAGATGCAATATTATTTATTGTTTAAGGAACCGACATGACTGGCCAAAATCCTGTATTTATTCCAGGCCCAACTAATATCCCGGAACGCTTGCGTCGAGCGATGAATATCCCGACATCGGATCACCGTGCGCCGGATTTCGTCAATTTCATGCAGCCATTACTGGATGACTTAAAGAAAGTCTTTAACACCAGGACGGGTACTGTTATCACATTTCCCGGTAGTGGTACCGGCGGTTGGGAAGCCTCTGTCACGAATACACTGTCACCTGGCGACAAGGTTTTAATCGCCCGATTTGGCATGTTTTCGCACAAATGGATCGATCTTTGCCAGCGTCACAACCTGGATGTCGAAGTCATCGAATGCGAATGGGGCACCGGTGCTCCTGCTGAGCGTTATGCGGAGAAACTAAAAGCCGACACCAATCACGAAATCAAAGCAGTACTGGTAACGCACAACGAAACCGCAACAGGCGTTAAGAGCGATATCGCTGCTGTTCGTCAAGCGATGGATGCAGCAAGCCACCCGGCGATGCTCTATGTCGATTGTGTTAGCTCACTCGGTTCGATGGATTTTCGCATGGATGAATGGGGTGTAGACCTCGCAGTTTCCGGTTCACAGAAAGGTTTTATGTTATCTACTGGTCTGGCGATAGTCGGGGTTAGTGAAAAGGCCATGGCAGCCTGCGAAACGGCAAAATGTCCACGCTGCTATTTTGACTTTCGTATCATGTCCAACGCAACCGCGACAGGTGGTTACCCCTATACTCCCGTATTGCCGCTCATGTCTGGTTTGCGCGAAAGCCTCGACATGTTATTAGAAGAAGGCCTTGAAAATGTTTTCGCTCGTCACTTTCGCATTGCCGAAGGGGTTAGGCAGGCAGTTAAGGCCTGGGGCCTGAAACTTTGCGCCGTGACTCCCGATCTTTACTCGCATACCGTCAGTGCTATTTATGTTCCCGATGGATTCGATAGCGACTCACTGACTAACCATGCCTTCGATAAATATCAAATTTCTTTCGGTGTTGGTCTCGGTGAAATGGCTGGTAAAGCATTTCGTATTGGCCATCTCGGCTCGATGACCGTTACCATGGCTTTATCCGGAATCGCCACGATTGAAATGGCAATGAAGGATCTTGGTTATCCGATTGAACTAGGCTCTGGCGTCGCGGCAGCTCAGGCCTATTACAGAGGGTAAGAGTATGTATATCCCTACATTTAAAGATGTCCAGGAAGCGCACCAGCGTATTGTTCCCTACATCCATCGCACGCCGGTTTTGACCTCGAGTTTTTTCAACCAACTCAGTGGCGCTGAACTGTTTTTCAAATGTGAAAATTTTCAAAAAGCCGGTGTCTTCAAAGCACGCGGTGCCTGCAATGCCGTGTTTGGACTGTCCGACGAAGCGGCAGCCAAAGGCGTGGCGACACACTCTTCCGGCAACCACGCACAGGCACTCGCTTACGCTGCCGGACGACGCGGCATTAAGGCTACAGTGGTTATGCCCAATACCGCTCCGGAGGCTAAAAAAGCCGCTGTACGGGGTTACGGGGGCGAAGTACTCGAATGCGAGCCTTCCACCGCGGCGCGGGAAGGCATGCTAGAGGAACTGGTGGCCAGAACCGGGGCAGATTTTGTTCATCCTTACAACGATCACCGAGTGATTGCCGGTCAGGGTACCTCTTCGCTCGAGCTTTACCAGGATATCGGGGAACTAGACGCGGTTGTCGCTCCGATTGGCGGTGGTGGCATGATCTCCGGCACCTGTTTAACCCTGTCGAATGTATCACCCAAAACCGAGATATACGCCGCCGAACCCAAAAACGCAGACGACGTCTACCGCTCGGTTCGCGCGGGCGAAATCATCGAAGACGATTCCCCGCAAACCATCGCTGATGGTTTGAAGGTGAGCATGCGTCCACGTACCTGGCACTTCGTTTCGAACTACGTCACCGACGTGCTACTGGCCACCGAACAGGAAATTATCGATGCCATGTACCTCACCTGGCAGCGTATGAAAATCGTCATCGAACCGAGTAGCGCCGTGCCATTGGCGACGATCCTGAAAAATAAAGAACTGTTTGCCGGTAAGCGCATCGGCGTTATCATCACTGGCGGCAACGTAGACCTTAAAAAACTTCCCTGGATGTAATCCAAGAATACCCGGAGCAACACAATGAATGCAGTATTAAAACCTTCCGACTTAGAAGTCGGCTACAATATTCCCGCCGAAGTTGGCATGGACGAAAGCGATATCCAAACGCCTTGTCTGGTGCTCGATCTCGATTCGCTCGAGCGCAACATTCAGAAAATGGGACGGCTTGCTAAGGAGATGGGGGTACGCCATCGCGTCCACGGCAAAATGCATAAGTCTGTCGATGTCGCTAAACTTCAGGAAAAACTAGGTGGTTCCTGTGGTGTTTGCTGCCAGAAGGTCTCCGAAGCGGAAGCCTTTGTCCGCGGCGGCATAACAGACATACTCGTTTCAAACCAGGTTAGGGATCCCGCTAAAATTGATCGGCTGGCTCGTATCCCCCTGCTCGGCGCAAGAACGATTTGTTGTGTTGATGATATCGACAATGTTGCCGATCTTTCCTCTGCAGCTGTCAAGCACGGTACGACTATCGAATGCCTGGTCGAAATCGATTGCGGCGCCGGTCGCTGCGGCGTAACCGAAACCCAGGCTGTAGTCGATATTGCAACAGCTATCGATGCTGCCGACGGGCTTAAGTTCTCCGGGATTCAGGCCTACCAGGGCGCCATGCAGCACATGGATTCGTATGATGATCGACGTGAAAAAATCGATATCGCGGTTGCTATGGTGCGGGATGCTATCGATACACTTGCCACAAAAGGATTAACCTGCGACATCGTCGGCGGCGGTGGTACCGGCAGCTATTACTTCGAAGGCAATTCTGGCGTTTTTAATGAACTTCAATGTGGTTCCTACGCATTCATGGATGCCGATTACGGCCGTATTCTCGACGAGAGCGGCAAGCGCATCGATCATGGCGAGTGGGAAAACGCTTTATTTATCCTAACCTCTGTGATGAGCCACACTAAGGCCGACAAGGCAATTTGTGATGCCGGTCTCAAAGCTCAAAGCGTCGATTCCGGGCTACCGGTGATTTATGGTCGCGACGACGTCGAATACATTAAGTGCTCGGACGAACATGGTGTCATTAGCGATCCGAATGGCGTATTAAAAATCAACGACAAACTGAAATTGGTACCCGGACACTGCGACCCGACCTGCAACGTTCACGACTGGTACGTCGGAGTTCGTAATGGCAAGGTCGAGAGCCTCTGGCCAGTAACCGCACGTGGCATGGCATATTAAGATGATTATTGTTACCGAAGAAGCCTGTAAGCAGGTCATTGGTCGCGGCGATGCTTTTAGCGCTGTAGAGTCCGTTTTTGCCGCTATGGCGAGAGGCGATGCCTGGAATTTCCCGGTGGTGCGCGAAGCGATAGGTTACGCCGATGCACTATACGGATTTAAGTCGGGCTTCGATAAAGCCGGTTTATCGCTCGGCGTAAAGTCGGGCGGCTACTGGCCGGGTAACGCAGCAAAAGGCCTGACCAACCATCAGTCTACGGTATTCCTGTTCGACCCGGATACTGGACAGTTGCAGGCCCTGGTTGGTGGCAACTACCTCACAGCAGTACGCACCGCCGCAGCAAGCTCGGTTTCAATTGTGCATCTGGCACGAAAAGATGCCAAAGTCCTCGGCATGGTTGGTGCTGGTCACCAATCGACCTTCCAGTTGCTGGCGGCACTGGAGCAGAGAGACTTTGAAAAGGTCATCGGCTGGAACCTGCATGCGCCGGATCTGGAAAAGCTGGCGGCAATTGCTAAGGAAAAAGGCCTGGCTTTCGAGTCAGTCGAACGCGAGCAGTTGGCTGGCGAAGCCGATGTCATCATTACCATCACATCTGCACACGAGTCGTTAATCATGAAAGATTGGGTCAAGCCTGGCACGCATATCGCCTGCATGGGTACCGATACTAAAGGTAAGCAGGAAGTCGATCCCAAACTGGTCGCAAAGGCTACCGTGTTTACCGATGAAATTGCTCAGTCGATCACCCTTGGTGAAGCGCAACATGCGATAGCCAGTGGTTTAATCGGAGAAAACGATATAACTGCAATTGGTGACGTTATTAATGGTGATCACCCGGGGCGCACTAGCGAGTCCGAAATCACGCTGTTTGATGGAACCGGTGTAGGCTTACAGGATTTAGCCGTAGCTTCGGCAGCAGCAAAATTGGCAGAACAGCAGGGGATGGCGCAGAAAATAGAGCTTTAAATCGTCATCGAAAATATCCGAGTATCCGGAGCCTTGCGTAGCAGGCGTAAATCAAAAGCCATGCAGATATTTCTGACAAAAGGACGTGCGTGCTCGGGTACGGTGAGTTCATTCTTACCAATTTTTACCAGGCCATCGGCTTCCATTTCTTCGAGTTTTTGTAGACAGTCGTTTAACTCCGGAAATTGATTTTCTGCCTTATCCCATGACGTCTCGAAAAGGCACATGATATTAAGAATGTGCTGTCGGATGATACGATCTTCGTCGGTTAACAAATGACCACGAAATACGGTTAACTCTCCCCGATTCGCACGAGCTTCGTATTCGGCAACCGTTTTTTCATTTTGCGCGAAGGCATACCAGGAATCGCTGATAGACGACATGCCGAGGCCAATCATTAAATGAGTTTTACTCGCCGTATACCCCATAAAATTACGGTGCAGCTTCCTGTTTTTCATCGAGTCAAATAACGAATCTGACTTCTGAGCGAAATGATCCATGCCAATTTCTTCATAACCAAATTCGGAGAACATTTTTTTACCGGTTTCATACAGCCCTCTTTTCACTTCATTAGCTGGCAAGTCAGCCTCACTAAATCCGCGCTGGCCTGTGCCTTTTATCCAGGGCACATGCGCGTAACTGTAAAATGCCAGTCTGTCCGGTATCAGCTCGTTGGTTTTATTGATGGTATCGACCACGTTTTCGAGGGTTTGATGCGGTAAGCCAAACACCAGATCATGGCTGATCGATGTATAGCCCGTTTCCCGCGCCCAATCGGTAACCTGCCTGACCTGTTCAAAGCTCTGAATTCGATTAATCGATTTCTGAACTACGGGATCATAGTCCTGTACACCGAAGCTACATCGTCGAAAACCAAGTTCGTACAGGGCTTTTAGATGTTCCAGAGTCGTATTATTAGGATGAGCTTCAAAACTGAACTCGTAATCTTCGGCTAGTTCCGCCTGGCTCATAATGCCATTGATCGAGCGCTTCAATTGATCGGGGCTAAAAAATGTCGGCGTACCACCACCGAGATGAATCTCTTTAATGCGAGGCGGTTCCGAGAATAGCGCTCGATAGCTCCTCCATTCGTTTAGTACAGCATCGATATAGGGTGCTTCGACATCATGCCTTTTGGTAATTCGCTTGTGGCAACCGCAAAACGTACACAGGCTTTCACAAAACGGCAGGTGAATATATAAACTAATGCCTTCAGTTGTGTTACTTTCTGAAAAAGCCTGCACGACGGATTCTTTCCACCCGTCAGAAGAAATCGCGCCATCATCCCAATAAGGCACGGTCGGATAACTGGTATAACGCGGGCCCGGAATATTGTATTTTTGAATTAAATGGCTTTGCATAGATACTATTCTAGCGGATTTTTGATTTACGCCAAATGACGCATATCATCCAGACCATCTTCGGAGATTGCGGAAATACAGATGCTGGATAAAAACTAGTTAAAAATACTGGCTCTCACTCTATTTGTATGGATAAATAGCAACCGAATTAAATACCCAGATCTGATTTGAAAACCATCGAAACACCTGTTATAAAAGACCTCGTATTAATCGGCGGCGGGCATAGCCACGTTGAAGTGCTGAAAAGCTTTGGCATGAAGCCTATACCTGGTGTACGCCTGACAGTCATCGCCCGCGATGTTCACACGCCCTACTCCGGCATGCTACCGGGTTATGTCGCCGGTCATTATTGTTTTGACGAGGCGCATGTTGATTTACGTCCGCTGTGCCAGTTTGCTTCGGCGCGACTTTTTCATGATCGTGCGATCCGTATCGATACCGAGAATAAACAGGTAATCTGCGCGAATCGCCCTCCGGTTAAATACGACCTCCTGTCGATCAACATTGGCTCGCGACCAGATATCAATAGCGTCCCAGGCGCCGCCGAATTCACCACCCCGGTAAAACCAATTAATCGATTTGTCGATCATTGGCATCGGATGCTCGAGCGCGTACTGGGACAACCCGGTCCACATCGTATTGCGGTAGTTGGTGGCGGCGCAGCCGGGGTTGAAATTCTGCTCGCCATTCAATATCGACTAGAGCATGAATTAGCCAGTAAAAATCGCCAGTCAGAGCAACTCGAATTCCATCTGGTCAGCAAATCGTCTCGAGTATTGCCGACTTTCCCGGTGGCTGTATCGAAACAGTTCGAGCGTATTCTAGATAAACGAGGTATCCATTTACATTGCGGTACTGAGGCAACACAGGTCAGTGCCAGTCTGCTTAAACTGAGTAATGGCGAATCTATTAGTGCCGATGAGATTTTATGGGTAACAGCTGCCAGCGCCCCTCCCTGGCTTAAAGAATCTAACCTCGCGGTTGACGACGAGGGCTTTATCGCTGCCAACGATTTTTTACAATCAACCAGCCACGCCGATATTTTCGCCGCTGGCGATATTGTCCATGTACTCGATCATCCCCGATCAAAAGCTGGCGTGTTCGCCGTGCGTCAGGGGAGACCGCTCAGCGAAAACTTACGGCGTGCATCGCTGGATAGACCACTAAAATCCTTCGTCCCACAGAAAACCCTGCTAGCACTCATTTCCACGGGCGATAAATACGCCATAGCCAGTAAATCGATATGGCACTTCAGTGGCAAAAATCTCTGGCACTGGAAGGATAAAATTGATCGTAAGTGGATGCAAAAATATTCAAAGTTACCTGAAATGCCCGGATCGCAAACACCGTCTTTTGATCGCGGACTGACCGATACGGAGACTTTCAAAGCGCTATCCGCACCCAGCATGCGTTGCGGCGGTTGCGGTGCCAAGGTCGGAGCCAATGTCTTAAGTCGCGTCATAGCCGAACTGAAACCAATATCGCGTGACGATATTTTAATCGACCTGCACCAGCCCGACGACGCCGCCGTGGTCGAGGTACCCGCCGGTAAAGTCATGGTGCATACCGTCGATTACTTTCGTGCATTTATCGATGACCCTTATCTGTTTGGCCAAATCGCGGCCAATCACTGTCTCAGCGATATCTTTGCCATGGGTGCCGAAGCACAAACGGCTCTGGCAATTGCAACTATTCCTTTTGGCATCGAGTCAAAAGTTGAAGACACCATCAGACAACTAATGGCCGGTGCCATGCTAGTACTCAACGATGCCAACGCCGCTCTGGTAGGTGGCCATACCAGCGAGGGCGCGGAGTTAGCATTGGGCTTTTCGGTAAACGGACTGGTCGGTCGCGATCAAATCTTACGCAAAAATGGCATGCAAGCTGACGATGTTTTAATCCTCACCAAACCTTTGGGTACTGGCACGCTGTTAGCCGCGGACATGCAACAAAAAGCCAAAGGACGCTGGATCGAGGCAGCGTTAAACTCAATGCTATTATCTAACCGCGGTGCGGCCGAGTGCCTGCAAGCACAGGGCGCGACCGCCTGCACCGATGTCACCGGCTTCGGTCTGCTTGGACATTTGATCGAAATGACGAAGCCATCCGCAGTCGATGTTGAAATTGATCTGCAGGCATTGCCGTTAATCGATGGTGCACTGCAAACCGTGGAAATGGGTATCCTAAGCTCGTTACAACCAGAGAATTTGCGGCTACAACGTGCGATCTCAAATAAGACCGCGGCAGTAAGCAGTCCGCTATACCCGTTGGTGTTCGACCCGCAGACATCGGGCGGATTGCTCGCTAGCGTACCTGCCGACGGAGCGGATGACTGCCTGAGAGAACTGCACAAGCTGGGTTATAAACAGGCAGCTATTATCGGCCGAGTGAAAGACAAAGATAGAGTAGACGAACCGATAACCTTATTATATTTCTAGCCGGGATAATTCCCCGACTGTAATCGGTCGAATCGGCGACCGAATTTTGTAACACCCTATCTCTTCGACAGGTTTACCATGGCAGTGTGCGAATATCTGGCTCACCGAAATGCCGCATTGTCTGCCCATACACGGCCCCATACCACAACGTGTAAATGCCTTCGCCTGGTTCGGCCCCATGCAGCCTATTTTCGCAACCGCCTGGATTTCGCCCGAGCGAACGTCTTCACAACGACAGACAATGGTCTGTTCGTTTAGCGGTGTCTGGAAATAATCGAAGGGCGGATAGCAGGTGTCCAGGAAACGTCTTAGTCGGTTTATTCGAAGCATTTTTTTACGATAACCCTGCGTTTCAGAACGACAGCGACCATCATCGATATAACCCAGTTGTCGAGCGACATGCCAGCCAATAATTTGCCCCGAATATTGCGCCGACTCGGCACCTTTTATGCCGGCACTATCCCCGGTAATCGACATATTACTCTGACTACTCAGACCGTTTTCATCGAGTACTGGCTGCCAGTAGGCTTGCAGATCATTCCATCGATGATCGCAACCAGCAGCCATTGCCAGATGGCTGTTGGGAATCACACCATCATGAACCAGTAATAAGTCGGTTTCCAGTTCGATGGTTTTACCGTTTCGGGTGTATTCGATCGATTGTAACTGCTTATCACCTTTTGCCAGCAAAGAAGTAATGCCATATTGATGATCTATATTCGAATACCTGATGGCTCGTAGCCACGATATTCCTTTGATTAACGGTTTGGGGTCAGACAACACTATTGGTAGCAAGTCTTTCCAGGCACCAACCGGTATCGAGCGCGAACCGGTATCCAGCAGCACAGCCGATTCGACGCCTGCGGCAATCAATTGACGCACAAACAGATATACCAACGGCCCACTGCCAACGATGACCGGGCGTGAATCGGGTACCAGCGCCGAGTCCTTGAACAGGGTTTGCGCGGCACCCACAGTCATCACCCCCGGCAAGGTCCAGCCCGGAAAAGGAGTTGGCCTCTCCATCGCCCCGGTCGCCAGAATAATATGTTTCGGATAAGTCACTTTGGCCTTGCCCTGTTTTAGAACGCCAATACTGAGGACATCATCCTCGTTGGATATATCCCATACCGTGGTGTCTGCTGATAATTCGACTCCCGAGCTCGGTAGCAATCCGGTTAAATTGCGGCCTTCGGCATAGTCCGAGCCATAGAGGTCGAGCAATTCGGTTCGCTCGTTGGTGACCTTGTCGATGGCGCGGTAAACCTGTCCGCCCGGTGCTGGTTGCTCATCGACAACCAACACGCTGACACCTGCAGCATCGAGTGCTAGTGCAGCCGAAATTCCGGCTGGCCCCGCGCCGACAATGACGACTTCAGGATGCATCGCCACCTCCTGTAAAACCTCGTTGCAGTCGTATCTTCATGCCATCCTGCACGCGATGCTGGCAAGCTTGTAAATTGGGTTTACCATCGATCTCGACCAGGCATTCGAAGCAATTGCCAATCATGCAATAAGGGCCGCGTGGTTCGTCTGATCGCTCAATTTGGCGGAAGGCGACCACACCTGTAGTCAGCAGCGCGGCAGCTACCGAATCGCCCTGTTGCGCGCTAATCAGGCGATCTTCGAAATAAATCTCTATTGGTTTATCTATTGTCAGTAGTCGCTTAAACATCGAATCTTCTCGGATGAAAGGCCTGGAATTCCGAAGGTATGGCGCCCTGCACCACCCAGTCGGTAACTTTTAGTGCATGATTGGCCGCCAAAGTCACTCCACTGTGACAAGCAAAAGAAAAGGCACTGGGGTGACTGTCTGACTGTTGATAAGCCGGAAATCCATCCGGTGTCATGATGCGTAACGCCGCCCAGACGCGCTGCACTCTCAGTTTTTCCAATAGTGGGAATGCCTGTACGCACTGCCTGGATATTGCCTGCAAAGTACCTGGTTCGGTGCTCAGGTCAAAACCCACATCCTTGCTCGAAGTGCCGAGCAAAAAACCACCCTCGTTGGTCTGGCGCGCATAGTTGGTCGGGTAATCCAGCAACGCTTCTGTTTTCTCGGTCACGATGACCTGACCCTGATCAGGGAAAACGGGCACGTCGAGTCCTACCTGTTTGCCTAGCTCTGGCGAGCCGTGACCGGCGGCGACAATTATCTTATTGGCAGATGCGACGGTTTTACCATCGGCAGTCGAGAGCTGGAAGCCGCCGCCGTCGCGAGGATTGATCCCGGTAATTTTTGTCCATGGCTGATACTGCCCACCTGTATTGAGGTAGCCAGTATGCAATGCACGGAGTAATTTTAGTGGATTACAATGCCCGTCATGCGGACAATATGTCGCGCCTGATACTTTACCGATAATGGGAATTCTTTTGTGTAATTCGGCGTACTCCAGGGTTTCGTACTCGTAGCCTCGCTCACCCGATTCCCGACACAGAGCTTCTAACCGATTTACGTTGCTTTGCATCTCTTCATCATTAAGACAGATTACGAATCCTCCACGGCGTTCATAATGGACGTCTATCCCGGTTTCCTTTATCAGGCGGTCGGCAAAGCCCGTCCATTCCAATGCAGAATCCAGCGACCATTGCGCATATTCCGGCATGCCGACGCCCTTGCCCTGCACCCACACCAACCCAAAGTTGCCACGCGCAGTACGAATTGCATTATCGCCCTCATCGAATACCACCGTGCGCAGGCCTCGTGACGCCAGACCCCAGCCGAAGGAGGAACCTAGCAGACCGCCACCGATAATGGCAATATCATAATCCTTCATCGGGGAGCACATGGAGTCGATGACAGGCAGTCTGTAACCAGATTGAATAATTCTCTTTTGAGAATTTTACCACTGGCGCTAGCGGGTAACCGGTCGAGCAAAATAATTTTCTGCGGTCGCTTGTAAGCAACCAGATTAAGCCTGCAATATTCATGTAAGTCCGCCTCCGTGATTGCGGCTCCGGTGACAGGTTGTACAAAAGCGAGTACGGCTTCATCCTGTTTTACTGTCTGCCCGATGACAGCAGAATGCATAACCCCAGGGTGAGCATTGAGCACCGCTTCGACTTCCGCCGGATAAATATTAAATCCAGACCTGATGATTAATTCTTTGCTGCGCCCGATGATGGCGATATTCCCACTGGCATCGACTCGGGCTAAATCCTCGGTATTAAGCCAGCCATCATCGGTCAACACCTTTGCCGTCTGTTCGGGTTGGCGAAAATAGCCCTTCATCACATTAGGGCCACGAATCCAGAGCTCTCCGATTTCCTCGCAGTCGGCTTCGCTTCCGTCATCGGTAATCAGGCGAATTTCAACACCCGGTATTGGTCGTCCTGTCGTGCAGCTTTGCTGCGGCTGGTCTCGCCGGGTCTGAGAGATTGTCGGACTTGCTTCGGTCATACCATAACCATTATTCAGTGTCACACCGAATACCTCCTCGGTAGCCCTTTTCGTTTCGACATCGAGAGGAGCGCCACCACAGGACATATACCTTAAATGTGGAAATTCTCGCCCCTGAGCTTTGTCTTTCACACATTCGATCAGAGCCGCAAACATCACCGGAACACCCTGAAGCACGGTGATGCGCTGCTTTAGCAGATCGTCCAGGCAGGTCTCGGCGTTAAATCTGGGCACCAGAAAAAGACAGCCACCCGCGAACAGGGTTCCCATACAGGTCGACGCGAGACCAAACACATGCGATATCGGTAGCACGGCATAAACCCTGTCCCTGGCCGACAAGCCCCTAATCGCACCCGACACACTGGCGATATAGGCAATATTATGATGCGTCAGCATCACCCCTTTCGGTTGCCCGGTAGTCCCAGAGGTGTATACCATCGCAAACACCTGCTCTTTACCACTGTCGTATACGGGTTCTGCTTGCCTGTTGTCGTAATGATTAAACGCGATTCTGCCCAGATATTGATGTTGTTCATAACTGGCCGATCTCTGTGTCGCGTGCTGATGCGCTTCGGTTGAACATTCCACGGTATAAATGACATGAGCAGGTTCACAGTCATTTAGAATCTGATCGATTTCGCGATTGGAAAGTCGCGCATTGACAATCGAAATCCATAAACTCATTTCACTCGCCGCAAGCAACAACGCAATTAATGCACAGCAATTCTCACCGATAACAATAATGCGATCGCCGGGCTGTAGTTGCTGCCGCTTAAAATATTGTTGGCAGGATTCGGTAGCCTCGGCAAGCTGCGCATAAGTCCAACGGCGTTCAGCGTCAAAAACCGCAATGGCGTCGGGCGTCTTTTCGAACCATTTGCCAACACGCTGGCTTACCCTTTCCGGGAGCTGGTCGATTAACTTAATTGCCTGACGATCATTACCCAGGGCTTCGTCATCGGCCATATAATCCTCAATGATTTCTATTTTAATTATCGGGTCAACCAGCATATTCAGGGGTTTACATTCCAATCAAATGCAAAGACATTATAAACTACGGCCAAGCTATTGGTACATTGTGGTTTGTGAAGCTTTAGCGATATCATGCCGACTTTATACTTGATACTAAGATTATAACTCCAGTTATTACGAGAATAATATGTCTATCGTCAGCTACCAACTAGATAAAAATATCGGTGTAATCCGCGTCGACAATCCACCGGTGAACGCCTTATCGCAAGCGGTGCGAAAGGGTCTAAACGACGCGGTCATCGCTGCTCAATCCGATGCCTCCGAAGCAGTTATAATCATCTGCGAGGGTCGAACCTTTATCGCCGGTGCGGATATTAAAGAATTTGGGCAGCCACCTTTGGCTCCGACACTACCCGAGGTTATTCAGACCATCGAGGATTCCAGCAAACCGGTGCTAGCAGCGATTCACGGCACTGCACTGGGCGGTGGTTTCGAAATTGCGTTGAGTTGCCATTATCGTTGCGCCCTTGCCTCCGCCAAAGTCGGTTTACCGGAAGTGAAACTGGGATTGCTACCTGGTGCGGGTGGCACCCAGCGAGTACCTCGCCTGGCGGGCATCGAAGCCGCGGTTGATTTAATGACTTCGGGCGCTCCTGTCTCAGCTAAAAAAGCGATGAGTATGGGACTAATAGATTGTATCACCGAGGACGATCTGTTCAGCACCGCGATTGACTATGCCAGAGAGCTGGTGGCATCAAATGCCGAACCGAAACGCATCAGAGACATAGTAATCGACCCGTCATCGGTATCTGAAAATTTTTTCGACGATTACCGCGCAAAGCTCGCCCGCCGCACACGAGGCCAAATCGCGCCCCAGCATATTGTTAACTGTGTTGAAGCAGCGGTGAACCTGCCAATCGACGAAGGCATTGCAAAGGAACGCACACTGTTCCTCGAATGCATGAATTCACCTCAGTCAGCCGCGATGCGACATATGTTCTTTGCCGAACGGGAGGCGATTAAGGTCAAAGGGTTATCAAAAGATACGCCGGTCAGAGATATCAAAAGCGTCGGTATTATCGGTGGCGGCACCATGGGCGGCGGCATCGCGATGAATTTTGCCAATGCCGGAATCCCGGTAGTGTTACTCGAAATTACTCCCGAGGCACTGCAACGAGGGATAGATATAGTCGCTGGTAACTACCGCAGGACGGTAGCTAAAGGAAAGTTATCTGAAACCGATGCAGCACAAAGACAAACACTGATTACCGGCACCCTGGACTACGAAGACCTGGCCGATGTGGATCTGGTCATCGAAGCGGTATTTGAAAACCTCGATCTAAAAAAAGAAGTCTTCAGCAAACTCGACGCCGTTTGTAAATCGGGCACCATCCTCGCATCGAATACCTCGTATCAGGATGTAGATGCTATAGCTGCATCAATCAGTCGTCCGCAAGACGTATTAGGCCTGCATTTCTTCAGTCCAGCCAATGTCATGAAGCTGTTAGAAGTCGTGCGAGGCGACAAAACCGCCGACGATGTGATCGCCACAGTGATGTCGATGGCTAAAACCATCCAGAAAGTTCCCGTGCTATCGGGCGTCTGCTACGGCTTTATCGGCAATCGCATGTTACGCGAATACTGGCGCGAGGCGCAGCTATGCCTGATCGAAGGCTCAACCCCAGAAGCGATAGACCAGGTCATGGTGGACTGGGGCATGGCGATGGGGCCTTTGTCGGTCGGCGATCTGGCAGGACTCGATATTGGCTATAAAGCTCGACAGGCCTTAAGCGAAGAGCAACGAGAACCAGCGGTAACCTACTGCGTCTCCGACGCCCTGGTCGAGATGGGCCGGCTTGGTCAAAAATCCGGGGCAGGGTATTATCTTTACGATCAGGAAACCCGCGCACGCAGCACAGATCCACTGGTGCAAACGGTGATCGAGGAACAGGCTAAGAAACATGGAATCGTACGCAAGCCGATAAGCGACGAAACAAGTTTAAACCGTCAATTACTGGCCCTGATTAACGAAGGATTTAAAATTTTGCAGGAAGGCATCGCTCAGCGACCCGGTGATATCGACGTGGTTTACGTGTTTGGTTATGGCTTTCCGGCTTATCGTGGTGGTCCGATGTTTTATGCTGATACACTTGGGCTTAAGAAGGTTTACGAAACGATATGCCAGTACCGCGAGTTATATGGGGAGAAAAACTGGACGCCGGCGGCGTTGCTGGAGCAGTTAGTTCGGGAAGATAAAACTCTGAGGCAGTGGACGGCTGAGCAGGGCTTAAAAGGATAATTTAAATGTTGAGTTGTGGCGAAATAGTCGTTACCCAGGATCAGTGCACTTGGAACTTGAATTCACCATCATAAGCGGTCAAAATCCTTCACTAAACGAATTATTTTTTAAGGGCTTATACCGCCTTATACCGAAACGCGTTAACCCCTACCCTCCAATCCTTCCTTGATTACCTCAGGGTGCCTAAATGCTATTTGAATTAAAGCTTTCGCCGCACCCGACGGTTCCCTGCGACCTTGCTCCCATTCTTGTAGTGTACGCGCAGAAATCTGCAATGCTTGCGCAAATTGAGTTTGAGACAAACCCGTTTTCAGTCTTGCAGAAGCCACTTCATTTGGCGCAAATTGTGTAACCCTGGCAGCCTTACCTGCCTTCATTTCATTCACAGATTGCAGCAGCTTGTCACCAAGCTCCCCACCATCCATTTCTTTTATAGCTTTACTCATCTTCAAGTACCTCTCGAATTTCTTTAAGGATATGGGCGGGTATATTTCCTTTGACTGCCTTACTATAAATTACCAACAACCAGATTTCACCATTGGATTGTTTAGTAAAATAAATAACGCGTACCCCACCCCTTTTTCCAGAGCCCGCTCTTGTCCAGCGAACCTTCCTGCATCCTCCACTCCCAGGAATGACATCACCAGTTTCTGAGTTTGCTGCAAGCCAGGCACAAAACGCACCACGCTCTTCTTCTGACCAGAGTTTTCCAGCATCTTCCTTAAATGTCGGTGTTTCTATGACCGTATACATATGATTGCAATATACGTCATTGACGGACTATTGGCAAATTCGTCGGTTGGGTTAGCGACAGCTTAACCCAACATTTCGGAGGCATAGGATGTTGGGTTTCACTTGGTTCAACCAAACCCATCAACCAACCGCCACAAATGATAATCCCTCGACCCCAACAAACAATTAATCGCAGTCATATGTTTAAAGTAATGCCCGACATCGAGCTCGTCGGCCATACCCATGCCACCGTGAAGCTGGATTGCCTGTTGACCAATAAAACGGCTCGAATTGCCGATTTTAGTTTTCAGCATCGAAGCAGCGCGCTGGCTCTCGGGATCCTCATGCGCTAGCTGCATTGCCGCGAAATAAAGCATTGATTTCGATTGCTCGTATTCGATGAACATATCGACCAGACGGTGCTGCAAGACCTGGAATTTGCCAATTTTCTGACCAAACTGCTCGCGGGTTTTGACGTACTCGGTAGTCGCATTGACCAGTTTTTCCATCGCGCCGACGGCCTCAGCACAGAGCGCCACTATTGCCTGATCGAGTACTGTATTAATGTCTGTTAACGCGTCGCCGAGGCCACCTAGCAATGCATCCTGCCCGACTTTAACCTGTTCGAGAATAACCTCGGTGGCTTGCTGGCCATTATTGGTTGCGTAACAGCGCAGACTGACACCGGCCTGCTTTGGATCGACAAGAAACACGCTGATGCCGCCTGAGATACGCGCACAAACGAGAATAGTGTCAGCCGTTTTAGCCCCGAGAACCACAGCCTTGTGTCCATTGATGACATAGTGATCACCAACCGGATTGGCCATCGCCTTAGTTTGACTAACATCGTAAGAAAAATGGCTTTCGGCGTAGGCAAACGCCAGCTTTAATTCTCCGCCGATCACCTGGCTTAATAGCTCCTGTTTCTGTTCTTCGCTGCCGAGGCGTTGTATTAACGCAGCAGACAGCAACACGGTTGAGAAATAAGGTTCGACGACGAGGCCTTTACCCAGCTCCTGTTGCAAAATCACCGTATCTACCAGGTCACCACCGAGCCCACCGTAGGCTTCGGCTATGGGTAATGCCAGCCAACCCAGTTCGGCAAAGCTATCCCAGTTATCTTCGCTATAGCCGAGTTCGCTAGCGACTAGCTGCCGCCGGGTGGCAAAGTCGTATTTCTCGCTGATAAAGCGTGCAGCGCTATTTTGCATCATGCTTTGAAAATCGCTTAATGAAAAATCCATGTTATTACCAGTTAAAGCCCAAGCACCTGGCGGGCAATGATATTTTTCTGAATCTCATTGCTGCCGCCATAGATTGAAACCTTGCGGTTATTGTAATAATGCGGCGCGGTGTCGGCCGCGAACATCGGTCCAACTGGCTCGCCGTCGAAATCTGTTTCGTATTGATCGGGCACGAAAGGCAGCGCGTAAATGCCGGCGACTTCCATAAACAGCTCATCAAGGGCCTGCTGAATTTCACTGCCTTTGATTTTAAGTATGGAGGATTCGGGTCCTGGCGCCTTACCGGTAGAGACATCCGATAATACGCGCAGCTCGGTAAACTCCAGCGCCTTGAGTTCGATTTCGGTTTCTATCATGCACGCCATGAAGACAGCATTCTGTTTTAACGCTTCTGCACCGTCTGGCGGACTGATAACCAGCTCGGTTAATTTTTTAAACCGCGCCCGTGACTCGGCGACTCTGGCGATTCCAGTTCTTTCGTGGGTTAATAATAGTTTGGCGTATGTCCAGCCTTTACCCGCTTCACCCACCAGGTTTTCAGCCGGGACTCGGACATTCTTAAAGTGGACTTCGTTAATTTCATCACCACCATCGATGGTGATAATCGGGGCTACGCTCACGCCAGGGCTTTTCATATCGATTAGCAGGAAACTAATACCTTCCTGCTTACGCCCGCTATCGTCGGTGCGAACCAGGCAAAAGATCCAGTCGGCGTGTTGCGCCAACGTAGTCCAGGTCTTGGTGCCGTTGACAATATAGGTATCACCATCGAGTACGGCACGGGTTTTTAATGACGCCAGATCAGAACCGGCACCCGGTTCGGAATAACCCTGACACCACCAGACCCGCGAAGCGAGAATATCGGGCAGGAAGCGCTGGCATTGCTCCTCATTGCCATAGTGATAAAGCACCGGTGCCACCATACCCAATCCAAACGGTACGATACGCGGTGCGTCGGCTTCTGCCGCTTCGCTATAGAAAATATATTTTTGTGTCGCGCTCCAGCCGGTTCCACCATACTCGGTCGGCCAGTTGATACCAGCCCAGCCTTTTTCATAAAGTGCCTGCTGCCAGGCAATGTAGTCCTGCTTGCCAAGACGAAGCCCCAGCGATTGTTTATGACGCACATCCTCGGGAAATTCATCAAGCAGAAATGCTCGCACCTCGTCGCGAAAGATAATTTCATCCTGGGTAAAACTGATATTCATTGAAATATGCTAAATTTGGTCGGCCAGCTAACAGATTAGCATTAGCGTCAGCATAAAAGAATATATTGACCATATTCTCAGCCTCCCTGTTGAAAATCCTGTTAGCATAACTCCTTAATCGAGAGAGAATTTATATGAGTACTATTCACTTAAGCCTTGAAGAAGCCCACAGCCTCGCGATGGACTGTCTTTTGAAAAATGGTTGCGACGAGGCCAATGCCCGTGCCGCGGCCGACCGTATGATCCAGGCGGAGGGTGATCTTTGCCATTCGCACGGTCTATTTCGATTACCCTGGTACGCCGGGGCAGTAAAGTCGGGTCGAGCTAATGGCAAGGCGAAACCACGTGTCGAACAACTCGCGCCAGCGGTCATCCGCGTCGATGGCGACGGTGGTTTTGCACCCCTGGCTCAGGAGATAGCCCACCAGCCGTTAGTCGATTGCGCGCGTGAAAACGGTATTGCATCGATGGCACTGGTGAATATGTTTCATATCGCCGCGATGTGGCCGGAAGTAGAAAAGCTGGCGATGGAAGGACTCTGCGGCTTCGCCTTCACCGCGTCATATCCTTACGTCGCACCCGCTGGTGGCAGCAAACCACTGTATGGCACCAACCCGATGGGGTTTTCCTGGCCACGCAAGGATAAGCCACCGTTAGTCTTTGATCAGGCATCGGCAGCGATGGCGCGTGGCGAAATTATGATCGCGGCCCGCGATGGCCATAGCGTCCCTGAGACCGCTGGCATAGGACCTGATGGTGAAGCAACCACTGATCCGAATGTGGTACTCGAAGGTGCCCAGCTCGGTTTCGGCGGCTATAAAGGCGCGGCATTGGCGATGATGGTCGAGCTACTGGCAGGTGCAATGATCGGAGAATTCCTCAGTATCGAATCGGCCGAAGACGATGGCGGTAAAGGCGGACCGCCCAAAGGTGGTGAGCTGATGATCGCAATCGACCCGGCCCGACATGGTGACCCTGAGGGTTTTCTGGCACGTGGTGAAACATTATTCGAGGCTATCTTAGAGCAGGAAGGTACCCGTTTACCCGGTGCCCGTCGATTCATCAATCGACAGAAAACACCGGAGACCGGGATCGAAGTCCCGCGAAGTTTACACGAATCTATTTTGGCATTAATGTAGTCCAGCTACACAGGAGAAACCATGGAAATCTCGACCATTGTCACGTTAGTCATTATCGGCGTCATCGTCATCTATATTATTTCGATCTTTAATCAGCTCGTTGCTTTAAAGAACCGTTTTAAAAATGCGTTTGCGCAAATAGAAGTACAGCTCAAACGCCGTTACGATTTAATCCCAAACCTGGTGGAAACTGCCAAAGGATATATGGCGCACGAGCGCGAAACCCTGGACGCGGTGATTCAGGCGCGTAATTCGGCTTCGGATAACCTCTCCGCGGCCCAGCAAAACCCCGGCGACGCCACCAGCATGCAGGGACTCAGTCAGGCAGAAGGTAACCTCGCTGGTGCGCTTGGGCGCTTCAACTTGCTCGTCGAGGCCTATCCCGATTTAAAAGCCAACCAGAACATGATGCAGCTCACCGAGGAGCTGACTTCTACCGAAAACAAAGTCGCTTTCTCGCGTCAGGCGTTTAACGATCAGGTCATGCAATACAATACCTATAAGCAATCTTTCCCGCAGACAGTATTTGCTGGCATGTTTGGTCACGCTGCCGACGCAACCTTGCTTGAATTCGAAGATAGTGCTGAGATTCAGGCGGCTCCCAAGGTCAGTTTTTGAATTTCTTCGAAGCACAGGATAGAGCACGCAGAAATACGAGTTGGTTGATATTACTATTCGTTCTGGCGGTTCTCGGCCTGATCGTTTTAACCAACCTTTTGTTAATCGGTGTGCTGGTTTATAGCAAAACAGGACAGCTGACCTTTTCCTACGAAGTGCTCAGGCAATTTTATTCGTTCGAAATATTTTTAGCCGTGGCAGTCGGCGTGTCCTTGCTTATTTTCGCGGGCAGCCTCTACAAAACCATGTCGCTATCGGGCGGTGGTGCCAGCGTAGCCGAAATGCTCGGTGGCCGACTCATATCTCAAAGCACAAATGACTTACAGGAAAGGCAATTACTGAATGTCGTCGAGGAAATGGCGATCGCCTCGGGCACGCCAATACCCAAAGTCTATTTGCTCGACGAAGTGTCGATCAACGCTTTCGCGGCCGGACAAACCCCAGCCAACGCAGTGATTGGCGTTACGTACGGCACGATGACACGATTAAACCGCGAAGAACTACAGGCGGTCATCGCTCATGAATTCAGCCATATATTTAACGGCGATATGCGTCTTAATATTCGGCTCATTGGCATACTACACGGCATTTTACTCATCGGCATGATCGGCTATTTCATCCTGCGTTCGATGCTCTATTCACGGCGCTCTCGCAATCGTAAGGGCGGCGGTGGCATAGCGGCCATTATCGCTCTCGGCGGTGGCCTGATGGTGATTGGCTATGTCGGCACGTTCTTCGGTCAGTGGATAAAAGCCACAATCAGTCGGCAACGAGAATACCTGGCGGATTCGTCCGCGGTACAGTTCACGCGCAATAAAGATGGCATTGCTGGCGCATTGAAGAAGATCGGTGGCCTAAGCGCTAGCTCCTATATCGATGCGCCGACTGCCCCCGAATATAGCCACGCCTATTTCGCTAATGGCATTAGCAGCTTCTGGCAATCGTTATTATCCACTCATCCACCGCTGGAAAAACGCATCAAAGCTATCGATCCGAGCTGGAATGGTGAATTCACCAGATCTGAAATCGTGCAGCCGTCAAAATCCAAAACAAAACCTGTCCAGACCTCAGGGTTTGCAAACATCGCCGCTGTTTTGAGCTCAGCCGAACAGGCAATTAATCGGGTCGGCACCCTGAATGAAGAAAATATCGCCTACGTGCAGCAATTGATTGTCGCGCTACCAACTGGCTTAAGACAGGCATCGCAACAGGCATATAGCGCTCGTGCCGTAGTCTATGCGATATTAATTAGCCAACAAAAGGACAGACAACAGGCGCTCGACTTGCTGAAACAACATGCAGAGCAAAAAATGCCAGACCTTAGCGAAATTTTTCTGCCCGAAATCGACCGCCTGGACGAAAAGCTCAAACTACCGTTATTGGAGCTTAGCATTAATGCCTTGAAAGAATTATCTAGCAATCAGTACATTCGGTTCAATCGGGCGGTGACGCAAATTATCGTCGCAGATAAGTCCGTCGATCTGAACGAGTGGATTATCCAGCGACTGGTGTTGCAGCAACTCGACCTTCATTTCGGATTGCGCCGTCCGGCCAGGGGCAGGTATTCTAATCTGGCAGCGGTGAAATCGGCCGCAGAAGAATTACTTTCTCTAATCGCTTATGTCGAACACAAAGATCAACGCGAGGCAGAATCTGCATTCAATACCGGACTGAAACAGGTTGGTATGACCGCGTTAAAAATTACACCGCGTAAATCGCTAAAGCTCGATTCTCTCAATCAGTCACTCGATCAGTTAATGCAGTTAAAACCGTTGGCAAAACCTCGATTATTAAAAGCCTGTGTTGCCATCATTATGCACGACGGTAAAACCACGACTAAAGGCATCGAACTAGTTCGAACAATATCAAGCTGCCTGGATTGCCCGATGCCACCTTTACCCGTTTGATACTACAAGCCAGTAAACGCGAGTCTAAAAAACGGCAGCCTCGCACATTCCACGCCGGAAAGTTTCCACTTTCAGTCCTCGGCTTTTCATGACTACCATAGCATTGCTATCGTTGATGGAGGGCCGATTGTTAGTGGTGTCTATATGTGAGTTTCGGGTCAGCCTGGATTGGGTGTTGAACCTGATATGGATGTATTGGGGGAAACCGGTGTTTATTTGCTGATAGGCTGGAAGTTATTTCTAGGCTTTTACATGTAAGGTGTTAGTCGGATTTATTGGCTGGTGATGTGCGCAGGTAATTTATCGCCCGACCCGATAATTGGACGGCAAAGCTCGCTTGACACAGCTTACCGCAAGGAACTCAATCTTGGGAAATTCAGAGTCAGATCTTTCGATATCGCATGACAACTTTTTATCTTCTCGTAAGAGCTATGTGATTTGGAAAGACCTGGCTCTTCGAATTGTTGGGCCGACTTTGTGGTATAGAAAGAAACAAATAATCGGGGTCAGAGCACAAATATCTCTAATATTAGCAAGTATTGTGATCTGACCCGGGTTTTGGAAAGCGTGTGTCCCTGGAATCCAAAAATCGTGTTCCTTTATTCATTCGTGTCCCTTTCGTATTTTGTTATTCTTACCTATGGTTGCTAATTATAACAACCCAGGCATTCCGGGATAGCAAAAATCTGGAATCAAAGGGGTCACCCATTAGCCTGTCCCGCCCCGGAATTCTGACCAGAATTCGTGACACTGGTATTTATTAAATATCCTGTGGATTTATCGCAGGCAAAACAAATGGCTCAGTTCTTTTCAACAAATTAACTTTCTGGTCTTTCTGAAAATTCAGTATCAGTGTACGCGCTATACTAATATCCTCTGCATTAATACCTGAGACAACCCAAGTCTCTACATCACTTTCCTGATCAAAATAATTCTGACGATATATTTGTCTGGTATATTCTTTTACTTTTAACGGCACATACTTTCATTGATCATTTCAAGAACTAGTAAGGTAAGCATATGAGGGAAATAAACCTTCCCTTCAAGTCGCCAATTATCGTCAAACAACGACCACAATAAATTGTAACTGTTATACAAACGCTTAATCTGACGAGGATTACGCAAGTTGAACTTTAGTAACCACCGGTAAAAAGCATCTTTTTGTTCCGGTCCAAAACCCGGTATTTCTTCGACATGCTGCACATCTGTGCCAACATCATCCATTTCAGGTAACAGTGCTGCCTTAACATCCATACTATTAATATCACTGATAGTATCGGCCAGAAATTCTCCAGGTTCCCCATCCAATTCTGATTCTTCAGACATCTTGTGTTTTTCTTGGTGGGAATCAGAATCCAGTTTTGCTTGGACCCCCGAAATGATTTTCATCTCGTCATTGATTTTGGTTAAAAACTGATCATCTTTCCAGATGTGAGCGAGATATCTTGCAACCGATAGATTATCCGGTACTTGAAGGCGTATTGGTAAATGAATCACTTTGGCCAAGTAATCACGCGCAATACTCACGGGGTCGAGCTGGTGATATTCTGATAGTTTTTCATAATGACAAGCTAAAGCAGGTAGGGCAATACGCTGATCCATAGCGATAATTACTGTCACCCAGTCTAGTCCTAAAACCAATCTAACTGCTTCAAAGGTTTTAACGATACCATCAACACCGCAGCGATCCAGATCATCAACAAAAAAAACTAACCGGCGGTTTTTATCCCAACGCTTCTCACCTAAACATATTTCAGCTATTGCCTTTATATTATTCTGCATCATTGGAATAGTGCCCAGATGCTCCTGATAGCTGGGTAGACGTAAGTAGGTTTTAAGCTCTTTAGCGAGCGGTTGTGAGCTGATGACTTTCAATTGTTCATATACTAGCCAAGCAACTGCCAACGACCCAGCTCCAGCAATAGCAGGATTAGATACTATCAAATTGGTTATCGCCGGAATGGCACCGAGAAAAAGCGCCGCCAAAATCGAACACAAAATAAATAGCATTCGTTCCCCATACAAGCTAATTGCAAATTTCCATACTACGTAGGGTTTATAAGTCAAACGGCGGCACCAGCCCCACCGTTTGCCAGATGGTAGTCCTGATCCAAATTTTCGTGATTGAGTTGTTGTTAAGGCTGATATCACTTCATGAGCAATTCCAGCCTGTAAATTTTGTGTGTGCTCATAACTCCAAGCATTAAATTCACCAAAGACATAATCACAATGCTCAACTTCATCGAGTTTTTCACGCAATTGTTCAATAACCGACGACTTTCCAATTCCCCAATCACCGAGCAAACCAATCGTCAGGTGGTTTTTGTCATCTTTAACCGATAATCTTGACAGCAGTGCATTAACAAGTTGATCTCGCCCGAGATGATCAATTGCCGACGGTAAATCCTGCTGGGTTTTCTTTACGGCAACTTCTTGAATCGGGGAATCGAGTGATTTCCCCCAAACACCTTTTAAAATTGCGTCGTAGTCGACTATCATTTTTTTTAATGCAATTGAAGATTCGCTAAGTTCATCTTCGTTAATTTCTTTTATCAAACTTTCTAATTCAGACTGCCAGCCACTTTCAGATATAACTTGTTCGTGCCATAGTGGTTTTCTGCGCAAATCTCCTAAGTTATTTTCTGGATCAAGCATCCACTGCAAGTCTAAATTTCCGGCATCGAAAACTATTTCATAGGCCGATTGTGCATCATCAGAAGGATCTTCATGAATCGCTTGCGTTATTACTATACTTTCAGCAACTGCTGCTGCAGATGAGTTATACGAATTTAACGCGAGGGATATAGGGCCATCTTCCGAAGAAAAATTAGCCGTGTACATGGAAGCAGAGGCTATGGCGTTTACAGCCATAGATTCCTTTACTTCCTCACATAAAGCATTGGCCGCCTTTGCTGCTGAACTAGTTTTGGATTGGTCTAATTGATAGCTCCAAGCCACTAAAGCAGCTCTCCAAAGTACAAGGATTTGATTTGTAGATTTATTTTTATCCAAACGACGTGGATTAGAAAGAATATCTTTTACTGCAAGAGATAAGACTCGGCACGAGCAACGCCCCGCGAACAGACTAATCCCCTCATTATCATTTTCGGCACTTAATTTATCTACTTGTAATAATTTTTCTTCAACATTCTCGAGGAATTCAGAAAAATCCAAGTCGTAGGACCGATTAGTTTTTGGTTTATTCCGCGCTCTATCTGTTGTACTTATACGGGCTGACTGACTTTCTCCCTCTTCAATATTACCACCTGTTAATGGAGTAATTTTTCCAACAGTTTCTCTCTCAACCACCGTTCCTACTGTTACTGAATTGGACGATGCTCCTGTTAACTTTGCATCTTCAGATTTTAATGAACCTTTCGATATAATTTCTCCTTCTGCTACCTCTGATCGCTCATTAATTAAGGTTTCGGATTTTTTAAAATTTACATCATCTATTGATTGAGATTGAGAAATGCTATCTGGTCTGATTACATTATCTGAAACCTTTCCTTTTGCCGATAGTTGAATATCATCTAATTTGATTGATGCAGTCGCTGACGTTTTTTGATTTGGTCTTTTTGACTTTGCGGGACTACGTTTTATCTTTGCGCCTGAGGCTGAACTTTTATCACTTTTCTTAACTGCTTCTTTTTTTTCGGTACCCTTCCGTTTAACAGTTTCTTTCTTTGAGGGAGTAGCCATAATTTTTATACTCGTTTCCTTTTGCATAAACGTATTACATTTAATATAACAGATCTCAAGAATCGAAATACGGTAGGAATTCCTGGGACAGTATACCTATCACCGGACGCCAAATTCGTTTGCGAACTTGAACCCTGATATAAATCCGGGCACGGTGGGCTTATCAAAAAAATAATCGGGGTTGCTGATATGGTCAGGCATCATAATAATTTTCTACACCCTCGTTGTGTGTAAAAAGAACGTTAAATATAGTATCAATAATGCTACTATAAATAAATGAGTGGCATAGCTAAAATCTTGAAAGATATGAAAGTAAACCCCAAAGGGGTTCGTTTCAATGATCTTCAAAAGGTTTGCTTACATTATTTCGGGAAACCACGTCAGAGCGGTAGTAGTCATTGCGTCTATAAAACGCCATGGCCCGGGGACCCACGCGTAAATATTCAAAGCCACAAAGGCATAGCTAAGCCCTATCAGGTAAGGCAGGTATTACTTGCCATTGAAAAAATCGAGGTGCAACATGGTTCTTGAAAGTGATAAATATACATACCGCGTATTGTGGTCTGATGAAGATGAAGAGTTTATAGGCTTGTGTGCTGAATTCCCAAGCCTTAGCTGGCTTGCATCTACTTCTGAAAAAGCATTAAAAGGCATTCGTTCCATCGTTAAAGATTGCATTTCAGATATGAATAAAGGCAAAGAAGAATTACCTTTACCTTTATCAACGCGTAAATTTAGTGGTAAATTCATGGTTCGAGTTCCACCTGAGGTGCATCGTCATCTTGCTATTGAAGCTGCCGAATCGGGTGTAAGCTTAAATCGTATCGCTAGTGCAAAACTTGCGCATTAATCCGAACCGAGGACAGTATACCTATTACCCAATTTCCAAATTCCAAATTCCCGGAACAGTTTATCTATAAACAGATAACCGATACAATTCCCTACCATGCTACACCGAGGTAAACAATGGCCAGGATGGAAAACCCGGGGTCACGTTTCAAACCTTAAATCCCAAAATACAATAAACCCCCATCCACCATTCAAAAACCACCCCTTAATCCCCCACGCCTAAATCTCCTGCAAATCCCTCCCTTCCTGCTCTGGCACCAGTTCACGATCGTGCTTTAAAGCACGATCGATCGACTCCTCCAGTTCTTTGATACTTTTCTCCAGCTCATCGGCAAATTTCTCGACACCTTCTGCGGCGTCACTCCCTACCTGGTCGGATAGTTCCTTTAATTTTTCCCCGAGCTGTTCCATTTCAGAGTTGAATTCATCCGCAGAATTTTCCAGTTGTTTTTGTAAGCCTTTACCGATCTGGTTCAATTTCCCAAACAGGCTAGCGGCTTTGCCCGTTTTCATTTCATCGCGGGTCTTCTGATAATCGACTTTCCATTCTTCGTTTTGCATCACCAGGTAGGTGGTCAACTTCCGCTCTTTCAAATCGGATCCAGTGGGAGGCGTGAATTGAGATACCACGCTGGCAGTATTATCTTCGATGCTTATTTTGCC
>JAUVCH010000080.1 GCA_030595795.1 Gammaproteobacteria bacterium | reverse complement strand
CCCTTATGTACGGCGGTTTGCATTTCAGCGGTTTTTACGACTGCGCCAACGCCGAGCAGGTCGATCTTCAATGAGCCGCCGGACATTTCATTAACACGTTTGACATAGTCCTGTGCGAATTCCAGAAAAATACCGCCACCCCAGGCTGCCTGTACTTTGAGTACAACAGGTTTTGCGGCACGAGCTATCGTGGGTGCGGCTACTATTGCGGCACCGCCTGCGATAGCAGCGGCACCCTTGGTTAGAAACTTACGTCGTGAATTGGTTACTTCGGTCATGCTATTCTCCTCTTTGGTTGAATATCTGTTTTTCAATATGTCAGATAAATTAAACTGTCTAAGTCCGGGTATCAATTTTTAATTTATGATTCCTCGATACTGACATCTATCCGACAAAAGAAATTTAAGTAAATTTTGGTGGGATATTGTATACCCACAATCGCTAGTCTGTGAAGTATATATTGGACTGACCAATTTTGGTACTACCGATTTAGGGTTATTTTTTTTGGTTACGCCCGGTTTAAGCGACTCTGTCACGAGGCTGCTCATGATTGAAAATTGCAATCAAATTATCGATGGCTCGATATCCCATGGCATTTCTGGTCTCATGCGTGGCGCTACCAATATGCGGCAACAGGAAGACGTTATCTAACCGGGCGTATCCGGGGTGAATATTGTCGGGTTCACCGTTATAGACATCGAGACCAGCGGCCGCAATTTGGCCGGATTCCAGGGCTTTAACCAGTGCATCGTCATCGACCACCCCGCCCCTCGAAGTATTCACGACGATGGCATTGCTGTGCATGAGTGCGATTCGCTGGCTATTCAGTAAGCCTCGGGTTTGCTCGGAGGCTGGGCAGTGAGTCGATAATACGTCTATCTGTGCTAATAAATCTTCGACGCTTGCGTGATAGACCGCGTCGCCAACAAGTTCCGAGTCAACGGGGCGTCGATTATGATAATGAATTGTCATGTCAAAGCCGCGGGCTCGCTGCGCTACCACCTGACCGACACGGCCCATACCGAGAATGCCCAGGCGTTTGCCGGTTATTTGCTGCCCCACCATAAATGCCGGACTCCAGTCTTTCCATTGTTGGCTGCGCATGATACGTTCGCCTTCGCTGGCTCGGCGTGCTGCACCCAGCATTAATAACATGGCGATTTCGGCTGTGGCGTCGGAGAGTACATCGGGAGTATTGGTGACAATTACCCCTTTTTGTGTGGCTGCTTCGAGGTCGACATGATCGACACCCACCGAATAATTAGCAATAGCTTTGACGCGAGATGGCAAAAGTGCAATCGTCTCAGCGATAAATTTTTCTGTGTGGCAGGGTAAGATAGCGTCAGCCTGATTGGCCAGCTCGAGAATTTCATCGGTAGTGTATAGCCGGTCGTCGGGGTTAAGAATTACCTCAAAATGCTCCGCGAGTTTACCCTCTACCGCATCGGGTAATTTACGGGTTACCAGAACGACTGGTTTATTATCCATATTTGAATGCCCTCGATTAAAATTTGGCAAACATATTAACAGCATAAATATATAATGCTTAGTCTGGTCGAACAATTAGGTGATGAGTGACTGAATTAACCTTGCAACAGGCGAATAGCCTGATTGACGCAGCGCTTAAAGCGGCGGGTAGCAAGAATATGCCGCCGATAGCAGTGGCGGTACTCGATTCCGGTGCCCACTTGAAAGCCTTGCAGCGCGAAGACGGCGTGTCATTTTTGCGCGTCCAGATTGCGCAGGCGAAAGCCTGGGGTGCACTCGGTATGGCGTCAAATACAGGCTTAATTGCCGATCGCTACAATCAGGACGATCTTCAGCGTGGTTTTATTAATGCGTTGAATGCGATGACGGGTGGCCAGATAGTGCCGTTACCTGGTGGGGTTCTGGTTCGAGATAGCAAAGGCTGTATTGTCGCCGCGGTTGGTGCAGCAGGAGGTGTCTCCCGTGAAGACGAGGCATGTGTTATAGCTGGCATCGAAGCCATCGGTTTTAAAGTTTAAATAGAATTATTCAGGAAGCATTTGTGAAAGAAGGTTATAAAAAGATTTTTCAGTTCCTCTACGGGCCGTTTTTCGCGGTACTGGATTTTTTCATGCGGAACTACAGGGCTAATCGTGGACGGCTCGATAATATCCTTAGCAGTAAGAAGGTGTCGTCATTTTTACAGGGGCTGGCGGTAATATTGCTGATCATCTGGATTATTACTTTTTCTTTCGCGCCAGATGAGAAGCGTAACGAGTTGACTCAGCAAATAAAGCAGGGTTTCGAAAAATACGGGCCTGCTGACAATAAATAACGGGTGATTAAAGGCTCGCGGTAGCCAAAGTTTCGGCAGGCTTGTTGATTAAATCATTTTCTATAAAAATATCCCTGATCAGTTTCAGGTGTTCGATGACGACCTCGCGAGCACCTTCGCTATCACCATTGATCACCAGCTCGACCATTTGCTCATGTTGGACATGTAGCTTAGCTGCATGATTATCGTATTGATGAATCAGGCTCAGGTTTTCTTCGATTTCACTCAATAATAGTGAATAGATATTACGCAGCATTAACGACAAGGGTGCGTTATGGGCTGCGTCGGCAATGGCGAGGTGAAGCTCGAGATCGGCTCTGGCTTCGGCTAAGGGTTTCTTCTGGGGAATGATTGCCTTCAACTCAGCCAGGCGCTTTTTAATAGTTTCTATGTCTTGCTTGGTAGCGCGTTCGGCGGCGTAGAATGCGGCCGAGCATTCCAGTGTCTGCCGCAATTCGATGACCTGAAATTTCAATTCGTGATGACGTTTGATTAAATCAAGCAAAGGGTCGGAAAAACTCTTTTTTACGACATCGCAGACATAATTCCCGCCCCCCTGTTTTGACAGAATTAGCCCCCGAGCTTCCAGTACCGACAACGCCTGTCTTAAAGACGCTCTCGAAACCTCTAAATCGCGCGCCAACTGTCTTTCGGGCGGCAATGCCTGTCCTGGCTTAACGACTCCTTCAACGATCATGCTTTCGAGTTTTGCGGTGATGGTGTCGGTAATCGAGAGGTTTTCTATTGGTTTAATTGTCATAGTTTGCTAAATTACCCCTCCCAAAATTGGTCAGGCCAATGCATACTAGCAGTGGCTTTTGGGAATGGCAAGATGAACTCAGGATTGTAATTCTTACGCGTAGTATGAGCAAAGAGCGATTCAAAAGAAAAGCTTTATGCGATAATAATGCGGAGTTTGAATCGATGACTGAATAAGCGCTAACTAGCCGAATAATAGAGTCGGAACAGGAAAATGACAGCTTCAAAAAAACAACAGGAAGACCCGCTTGCGGCCGATAAAATGCTTGATAAGCGCAATAAATTGGCGGACTTGTTTCGGCGGTTTCTCAATCGCGAATCGGTTATCGATCAAACTACGTCCTTGGCAGCCTACGAGTGCGATGGCCTCAGCGCCTACCGACAAACGCCGTTGTTGGTGGTGTTGCCGGATACCATCGAGCAGGTTCAGCAAGTGGTGACGCTTTGTCACGAACACAGAATTCCAATCGTCAGTCGAGGTGCAGGCACCAGTCTCTCGGGCGGTGCGCTACCGCACGAAGATGGCATTGTGCTGAGCCTCGCTAAAATGAATCGCATCCTCAATATCGATCAATTATCGCGCACGGTGGTGGTTGAACCGGGCGTGCGCAATCTTGCGGTTTCCGAGGCGGTTCAGCACCTGGGTTTGTATTACGCGCCCGACCCCTCTTCTCAAATTGCCTGTTCAATCGGCGGTAACGTGGCCGAAAATGCGGGTGGTGTGCACTGCTTGAAATATGGATTGACGGTACACAATATTCTTGGCGCTAAGTTAGTCATGCCGAATGGCGAACTGGTGATTCTGGGTCAGCAGTCGTTACAATCGCAGGGCTACGACCTGCTCGCACTGGTTATCGGTTCCGAGGGTATGCTCGGCGTGGTGGTCGAAGTGACTTTGAAACTACTACCGATTCCCGAATGCGCACGTGTTCTCATGGGGGTATTCGATGACGTTGAAAAAGCGGGTAATAGTGTCGCTGAAATTATTGCCAAAGGTATTATCCCGGCAGGTATCGAACTGATGGACAACCCCGCCATTCGCGCCGCCGAAGACTTTGTTAAGGCGGGTTATCCGATAGAAGCCGAGGCTATCTTGATTTGTGAGCTCGATGGCACCGAAGAAGAAGTCGAGGCGCAAATAACGCGTGTCGAGGCGGTGATGAAGGCGGCGGGTGCGAACGAAACCCGGCTTGCCAAAGACGAGGCCGAACGACTTTTATTCTGGTCTGGGCGCAAAGCGGCTTTTCCGGCGGTTGGGCGAATATCACCGGATTATTATTGCATCGACGGTACCATTCCGCGTAAAACTCTGGGTGTGGTATTAAACGAAATTCGACGGTTATCGGAAGAATATAAACTGCCGATAGCGAATGTGTTTCATGCTGGCGACGGAAATTTACACCCACTAATTTTGTACGATGCGAATAACGAAGGTGAGCTGGAAAAGACCGAAGAGCTGGGCAGTAAAATTCTACAATTGTGTATTGCACAGGGCGGGACGATTACCGGCGAGCATGGTGTTGGCGTCGAAAAGATCGGCGAAATGTGTGTCCAGTTCAGTGAGCTGGAACTCAATCAGTTCCACGCCATTCGCGATAGCTTCGATAGCAATAGAATTATGAACCCCGGTAAAGGTATCCCTACGCTGGCGCGCTGTGCTGAATTTAATGCGATGCATGTGCACAATGGTGAATTACCCTTTCCTGAGCTGGAGCGGCTCTGATGGCGGTTAAGATAGTCGAGCAGGATTTGCATGAAGAATTTCAGGCGACAATTCGCGAAGCAGCGGCCAACGCCAAACCTCTGCAAATTATTGGCGGTGGCAGTAAGGCTTTTTACGGCAACGCAAGTGAAGGCGAAGCACTGGATGTATCGGGCCATAGCGGTGTGATCGATTACGACCCTGCGGAACTGGTGATTACCCTTCGCGCCGGTTGCAAGTTGAAGGATGTCGAAACATTGCTCGCCGAGCATAATCAAATGTTTGGTTTCGAGCCGCCGCTGTTTTCCGACCAGGCGACTATCGGCGGCATGATTGCCAGTGGTCTGTCCGGCCCGCGAAGGGCCTTTTCGGGTGCGGTACGCGACTTCATCCTCGGGGTTAAGATTCTCGACGGTCGTGGTGATGTACTGAATTTCGGTGGCCGCGTGATTAAGAATGTCGCCGGGTTCGATCTCTCACGTTTAATGGTCGGTGCCATGGGCACACTCGGTGTATTGCTCGAAGTGTCTTTACGCGTCATCCCCAAATTCGAAACCGAAGCCACGCTGAGTTTCGTACACGAGACTGCCGAAGATCATATCCAGTGGATTAATGAACTGGGTGGCCGACCATTACCGCTGTCGGCTTCGATGTGGCATAAAGGGCAGAGCCTGATACGCCTCTCGGGTAGTGAACGCGGGGTGAGTAGTGCGATCGAAAAACTTGGCGGTGAATCGTCCGACGCTGTATGGGAACAGCTCAAGGAGCAAAATTATCCATTTTTTAAGGGTCAGACTAGTTTGATGCGAATTTCGCTTCCACCAACCACGCATTTTCAACTCAACCGAGATCAGCTAATCGAATGGGGTGGTGCGCAACGCTGGTTGCAAGGGGGTAGTGATATGGAAGTTTTACGCGGTCGAGCTAGCCATTTCCACGGTAGTCTTTGTATTTTTCGTGGCAGTAGCGAGACGCATCCGGCTTTTCAAGCACCGGATGATGCCGTGTTATCGCTGCACCGCAGTCTGAAGTCAAAGTTTGATCCGGCCAGAATTTTTAATCGTGACCGACTTTATCTGGGGTTGTAAGAATGCAAACTAATCTCGATAAACGTTTTCAGAATAAGCCTACCGCTGCCATTATCGACAGCATTTTGCGTAAATGTGTGCATTGCGGATTTTGTAATGCTACCTGCCCGACTTATCAAATTCTGGGCGACGAACTCGATGGCCCGCGTGGGCGCATTTACCAGTTGAAGCAGTATTTTGAAGGGACTGAGGCCAACCATGAAATGCAGCTTCATCTGGATCGTTGCCTGACCTGCCGCTCCTGCGAAACCACCTGTCCATCGGGGGTGAAATATAGTCGTTTACTCGAAATCGGGCGCCAGGAAATGGATCAGGATTTACCACGCCCGCTTTTGCAGCGAGTTCAGCGTTGGGTGATCGCCCGGTTTTTTACCTCGGGGGCTTTGTTCGATTTGGCTATTGCCTGTGCGAGAAAGCTAAGGCCGGTTTTGACAGAGGGTATGCGAGCCACAATTCCAGATAACAAAAACTTAATCGCCAGGCCGGACCGGATCCAGTCCAGAAAAGTGTTAATGCTCTCAGGTTGTGTACAACCTACATTGACGCCGAATACGAATGGCGCAGCGATACAGTTGCTCGACCACCTGGGTATTTCGACGATCGAATTAGAGACCAGACATTGTTGCGGTGCGGTTGGCATGCATACTTCGCAGATAGAACAAGGTAAGGCACAGGCGCGGAAATTAATCGATGAGTGGTGGCCTCATATTGAAGATGGTGTCGAGGCCATCGTCGTCACTGCGACTGGTTGTGGCGTGACGGTGAAGGACTATGCCGCAATATTTGCGCACGAGTCCGCTTACCATGAAAGAGCTAAAACAGTTAGCAATCTGGCCTGTGATTTGAGCGAAATTATTGCCAGAGAAATCAAAAACGAACCGATCATAAAAATTGCCGAAAAGAAGCGAGTTGCTTTTCACTCGCCCTGTACCATGCAACATGGCCTGGGCTTAAAAGGTGTTGTTGAAGGATTGCTTGAAGACGTCGGCTACGACGTGTGTCAGGTTGCCGATGCGCATTTGTGCTGTGGTTCGGCAGGTACCTATTCGATATTGCAACCCAAAATGTCGAATCAATTGCGTGTTAATAAGCAGGCGGCCCTGACGGTCGATACCCCGGAAATTATTGCCACCGCGAATATTGGTTGTCAGTTACATATCGCCGATGGTTTGAATGTACCTGTCGTACACTGGATTGAGCTGGTGTATGAGGCGCTTGTTCAGAATTAAACCCCATGCGTCCTGCTATAACCACTCGGTGACGGAGAGCTCCAACCATCAAGTGATCCCTCAGATGGTTTGAATATTTCTACCAGCAACGGGTAACAGGGCGTCGAATCATCTGAATGGCTACTGCCACAATCACCCCCTGGGCAGGCCGAAAGTGCTCCCAGCAAATCGATCTCAGCAAAAAATTCAATAAAGTCACCGGGTCGCACCGGACTGGCTTTCATGAAGTACTGGTGGGTGTCCAGGGTGAAACCGGTACACATGAATACATTCAGTACATCGTGCACATGGTGTTCGATTTCGGTGGTCGCTTTCTCGGTATGAGTCGCCAGTGCCCGTGTTAAATTTGAATGACAACAGTGATGATAGTCGATGCCGTTGAGCATGAAGTTCGTATAAGGATCACAACGGGTGCCGATGACGTCGTGTATGCCCGCCCCGTCTTCGTCCCAGCCATACCATTCGAGTGTATCGTGAGTAATGGTGGCCACGGGCCTGAGTCCGGGGAGATTGCTCCACAGGCGGTCACCGGTAGTGACATGGCTTGCGTGTAGCTGGCGGGTTTTACCGCTAAAGAATCGTTCATTCAAATCATTCGCATTCCACAGGTTGAGGTCACCAACCTGGGCGCCTTCGATGCTGTTAATGCGAAAAAAATGACCGGCGGGCACATTGAATGTTGAACCATCGCGTGGTTGTACCAGGACTTCGTCAATCTTCTCCATACCATCGCGTGCATTGTCGTAAAAGACTTTGTCGAATGTGGGCAGGCTTTCAACGCTATAACAGATAATTGGTTTGGCCGGTGTTTTCGATTTGGACATTGTTTACCCCGATTAATTTAATTGTCGAGATTATAGTCATTCGGAGGCTTTCACTGGTAGCATTGTTTGCATGACAACAATCGCTCAAAACGGCGCTAGCTGGCGGGAAATTCTTTCACCGCAATATGCCTCAAAAATCGCCACGCTGGTGCTGGCAGTCTGGTTACATGCGTCGAATTCGATGTTGACCGCGACAACTATGCCCAGTGCGGTGGAAGAGATCGGCGGTTTGAATTTGTTGCACTGGACTTTCGCGCTTTATCTGGTGGGTTCGATTATTGCGGGCGCCAGTGTCAGTTTGCTAGTGGTGCGTGCGGGGATACGTACTACGATGATTCATGCAGCGATGGTTTACGCGATTGGTTCGGTGGTGGTCGCTCTGGCACCGAGTATGCCCATTGTCCTGATCGGGCGTATATTGCAGGGGCTAGGCGGCGGTGGCCTGATGGGTCTGGTTTATATATCGCAGGATCGTTTTTTCCCGAGTCATTTTGTCCCCCGAATCGTGGCCTGTATGTCGCTCACCTGGATGCTGGCGGCCTTTTCCGGGCCGATGATCGGAGGGGCTTTTGCGACCTGGGGTGTGTGGCGCATGGCTTACTGGGCTTATGCTGCTCAGGGGCTTTTGCTGATAGTTGCCATTCGCGCTTTATTACCTGCGGAGAATTCTGACTCTGCTGCTAATTCGGAACGTATACCGATAGTGCGGCTATTTTTTCTGGCGGCGGCTATTTTTCTGGTCTCGCTGGCGGGTGCAGACTACGACAGGTTGCTCTCTCCACTGCTGGTAATATTGGGTATTATCTCACTGGTGTTTTTCGTGTTTCGTGATCGAGATGCTCGCTCCAGTCGTATATTGCCCAGGCAAGTGACAAATTTGAATCACGCGCTAGGCAATGGAGTATTGACGATTTTTCTGCTTTGCCTTTGCATCATGTCTTTCCTGATTTACGCACCAACGATTTTGATCAAATTGTATGGCTTAACCCCATTTATGGCAGGCCTGGTCGTTATGGTGGAAACCGTTGGTTGGGGTGGCGCGGCGATTCTATTTTCGGGAATAGCGGCTAATAAAGAGCCGACATTGATCCGCACCGGAAGCGCGATGATACTGCTAGGTTTGATCGGATTGGCTTTGACATTGCCTGACGAGAACCTGTGGCTAATTGTTATTGTGGCACTTTTCAGTAATGCAGGGTTTGGCATGATGTGGGGTTATATCATTAAGCGCGTTGTCGCCAGTGCGCCTGCCGACGAGAAAAATAGGGCTTCTGCGTTGCTGCCAATGACACTGCAAACGGGCTTCGCGCTGGGTGCAGCGGTGGCCGGTATCATCGCCAATAGTCTGGGTTTGAGTGAAGAAATGAATGACGAAGGTATCCGGGTGGTGGCGTTCTGGTTGTTTGCCGGGTTTGTGCCGATCGCGTTATTAGGGAATGTTTTTGCCTGGAGGTTTGTGCGTGGGGGTTAATTCCTCCTGATTTTCAATCTAGACCGTGTCCGAACAATTAAGAAGGTTCAACAATCTCCTGATGTTGCTATTGTCAGTGGCATTTGCATGCCAAACGGCATAAAGCGGGATTGGCGCTACTTGCCATTCTTGAAGCACTTCGACCAGAGTTCCACTGTTTAGCGCTTCTTCGACAAGAAAATCGGGTGGAGTGGCCAATCCCAGGCCCAGAATAGAAAACTGAGTCATGGCTTCCACGTTGTCCACGGTAAGATGGCTGCTAAAGGTAATTTGCTCGGATTGCTTATCCGTATTTATCAAAGTGCGGCTACTGGGTAGCATAGCCAATTTAATCCAGTGCCAGGATGCTAAATCCTGGGGATGGTTCGGTTCGACCTGCTGCGCCCAGTATTCAGGGGAGCAAACCAGTTTACGTTCAACCTGTCCGATACGTTTGGACTTTAAAGAACTATCCTCCATGTCTCCGACACGAAGAGCTATATCGATTCCATTTGCAATAAGATCCTGTCGGGCATCGGTATACAAGATATGCACCTCGATCCCGCGGTGTAGTTTACAAAATTCTGCAATTTCATAGTTTATCGGGGCGCGAGTTAGCGCCGAGGGCAGCGTTACAGTTAATTTGCCACCCGGCTCATTATTATCGGTTGAAACTTTGCTGAGGCCTTCACGCGCGGAGGTCAACATATCCCTGGCATGCTGATAGAGTATTTCGCCTTCGTGCGTGAGCGTTAATTTTCGGGTCGAACGATAAACCAGCGCGGTGCTAACTTGTTTTTCTAACTGGCTAACATGATAACTCACTACCGAAGGAGATAATCCCAACACCTTGGCGGCCCCCCGGAACGAGCCTTGTCTGGCCATCTCGGCAAAAATAGCTATCCTGCGTAAATCGTCGATCATAGCGGCATCATATCGAATAATAAATTCTAATTAAAGCATCTAATCAAACATAAGGTGAAAGGCTAGACTACTGAACATTCTTAGGAGGTATTATGTCAGTCATATTTGCGATGTGCTTATTTTCACTATCCATGTCAATTTCGCCAGGTCCGGTTAATTTGATAACCCTGTCTACCGGTGCGAATCATGGCTTTAAGAATGCAATGCCTTTTGTTTCCGGAGCTACTATTGGTTTTACTCTTTTGCTACTGATGGTGGGCCTGGGCGTAGATGGCCTCGCCTCTCAAAACCAGGTTCTCCTGGACTTACTAGGCTATGGCGGCGCCGCATTTATTTGCTACATGGGATATAAAATCGTCGTATCAAAACCTGAAATTCAAATTCAAAGCAAAACTCGGCCGGATTTTTACCAGGGCTTTTTATTGCAGTGGTTAAACCCAAAGGCATGGATTGCCTGTATTTCGGGTATTTCAGCTTTCAACCTGGCAGATTCGCTGCCGATGCTGGGCATCTTTGTAAGCCTCTATTTCGTTATTTGTTATGCATCCATCGCTAGTTGGGCTTTGGTCGGGGACAAGATAAAAAGCCTGTTAACAAAACCTGGGTATCTGCATATTTTCAATTCTGTTATGGGGAGCGCTCTTATATTGGTAGCCCTTTACTTGTTGTCGCTACAATTTGATAACTAATACTATCGTAACTCACTATACACAGCCTTACGAAAATCAGATCTGCCTGCATGCGTAAGCGAAGGTATAAACTGCTGCATGAGTATGCCGATAATCTACTCTTTCGGGTCTATCCAACAATAGGTGTCGGCCATGCCGCCCCAGCCGAAATCACCGATACTGCCTGCCGGGTCGGCGCCGAGGTTGATGCAATAACCCAGTCCAAATCTATAACCATCGATTGTATTTAATGAGCGAATACAGGCCATCAGCATGCGGGGAAATTTTCCCGTCGGCGCGAAGTTTGGCTATTAATACGCGGCCGATAAAGCCGTTATGTTGATAGTAATCGGTTATGAAATCCAGCAATGGTTGTAGTTCCTTTTTAAACTTCTGATACAGGTCGCAGTAAGTGGGATTGTAATGGCGGAAATCATCGTCATGAATTAATAACAGCGACTGAGTTTGTTTATGCGCCTCGAATGTTTTTTCACGCCCCGACAGATTCCAGGTTTTAGGCGGGATTTTGGCCAGCTTTTGCGATAATGGTTTGATATCAAACCTTTACCCATGAGTAAAAAATTGGCCGCCTTACCATCGAACTTTTTAAATTCGTCAGTAGCTTCTTCGATCTGTTTTCTTCTGAGTGGGATAATGTCGTCACCGACGGAGTTGTCTGCGAAGCTATAACCATATCTCTCGATGATCTGTTTTTCTTTTTGCGTAATCAGATCTCGAAGTTCGTCGTCGTAATACTGTGAATAGTGACTATGACTGGAAGTATTTAATCTACGGTTCTGATTAAATTACGCTTTAATCTGATCGACTTCCGCGACTGCGCATTTTTCCATTAACGACAGGAATTCATCTTCAAGATTTTCAAACCGGCCGATGAAGGTCGAAGCACTGTCGATATCGCCATGCATACGCTTAAACTGCCAGGAGTAATAACCTTCATCGCTATTGCTGAGACTGCGGATACAATTCTTGCTGAGGCCAACTCCCTTATTACCTTCCAGGTTTTCAGGCAGGATTTCGATCAATGCTTTTCTGTAGTTCTGACTGCGTTCATCGTCAGAACCGAGCATGACCAGGTTTTTAATGGTTTGTTTGAAATCCGACTGGCAACCATCGGATACGATAAAAAATAACGGGTTGCCAACATTGGGGCGAGTATTAAAAGCATACCAGGAATAGTATCGGCTGTTGGGTACAGGTCAAGCCACCTGGTCGAACGCTGGCCCCACAAAAACTGTCATTTTGGCTCTTAATAGATATTATTTGGTTGCTAGACTGCAAGAACCGATAGTTTTTCGATCGGCTAAATATCTAAAATGAGGGATTTAATATGAAGAATAAGATACTCGTAGCAGTTGATGGTAGCGAAACTGGTAATCGAGCCATCGATGCGGCGGCGCAATCTGCCATCGAGGCAGGGGACAGCATTGTGCTGGCTTATGTCATTGAATGGTCGCCTTACAGCTTCCACACACCTGAAGAATTAGCAGAAAGACACAAACGACGTGAATCAGAAATTTCCAGAGCAGAGCAATCTGTATTGACTCCACAGGCTGATAAAGTAAGCGCTGCTGGTGTCAGTGTTGAAACCGTTGTCCGACACGGACATATCGGTGAAACATTATCTTCAATCGCCGATGAATATGGTGTCAGCCATATTTATATCGGCCGGCGCGGTGAATCCAAGATGCAAACCATGTTGTTTGGTAGTGTCACATCGGCGTTGATTCAAACTTCGTCCGTACCTGTAACTGTAGTTCCGTAAAATCTGGTTTTTTTGAGAGAAATTAAATTTACGTCTTAACGCTCCGTCGTTAGTGAAATTAAAAGGGCGGAAGCACGACAATAACAATCAGGGGAAATATAAGATATGAAACGAATAATAATTGGTTTGGCGACCTTTCTGCTTTTTGCTGAAGGTGCGCTTGCCGCTGGATTTGATGAGTCGATCAATAATGCAACCGCGCCGATAGCCGCATTAATCGGCAAAATTGTATTTTTTAAGATCGCAATTTTTGGTGCAAATTTACCAGTCGTGGTGTTATGGCTGGTGGTTGGTGCGGTATTTTTCACCTTCAGAATGGGTTTTATCAATCTATCGGGTTTTAAACATGCCATCGAACTAGTTCGAGGTGACTGGACTGATCCCAAGGGACATGGTGAAGTATCCCACTTTCAGGCTCTGGCTACAGCAGTATCGGGCACGGTTGGTATCGGTAACATCGGTGGTGTTGCTGTTGCTGTAACAGTCGGTGGCGCAGGTGCGACTTTTTGGTTAATCGTTGCCGGTTTTCTCGGCATGTCGACCAAGTTTGTCGAATGTACCCTGGGTGTTAAATATCGAACCGAAAACCCCGACGGCTCAGTATCGGGTGGTCCGATGTATTACCTGCGTAAAGGGTTCTCCGATCGCGGTATGGAAGGATTCGGGAAATTCATGGGTACCTTTTATGCGATTGGTATTTTTATCGGTGCTCTGGGTATTGGCAACATGTTCCAGTCAAATCAGGCTTATGTTCAGCTCAACACCGTTACCGGTGGCGCGCTAGACGGATTAGGCTGGTTAGTCGGTCTGGTCATGGCAGTCGTGGTATTCATGGTAATTGTTGGTGGTATTAAATCGATAGCCCGCGTAACTGAAAAAATAGTACCGTTCATGGCTGTCTTTTACTGTGTGTTTGCAATCATTGTCATTCTGATGAACTTCGCCAGCATACCTCAGGCCATTGCTAATATTTTTACAGGTGCTTTTACCGGTGAAGGTGTTGCAGGTGGCGCCCTGGGTGCAATGATTATCGGTTTTCAGCGCGCGGTATTTTCAAACGAAGCGGGAATCGGTTCGGCATCAATTGCGCATGCAGCGGTTAAGACTAATGAGCCGGTCACCGAAGGTTATGTGTCTCTGTTGGAACCATTTATTGATACCATCGTGATCTGTACGATTACTGCACTGGTAATTGGTACTTCACAGGTAGCAGATCCTAATTTTGCCGGTGATGCTACAGGTGTCGCGATGACGTCAGCCGCCTTCGAAAGACAATTGAGCTGGTTCCCCATTCCTTTGGCTTTTGCTGCTGTGTTGTTTGCGTTCTCTACCATGATTTCCTGGTCGTATTATGGTTTAAAAGGCTGGACTTACCTGTTTGGCGAAGGTATAACCGGACAAAACATTTATAAGGTTATTTTCTGCGTATTTGTCGCGTTAGGCTGCATGGTACAGCTCGGGCCTATTCTCGATATTTCGGATGCCCTGGTATTCCTCATCTGTGTACCCAATATTCTGGGATTATACTTCCTGGCTCCGATTGTTAAAAAAGAGCTGGATTCGTATAGAGCACGTATGGCTAGTGGTGAAATAAAGAAGTTTAATTAGATCAGTTTAAACAGATCAGTTTAAACAGAAAGGAAAGCTGCTTGTTTTTGAAGCCCCGCCAATAATGGCGGGGCTTTTTTACCATCAATTACTACTCAACCCGCACAGCACGACAGTTTCGATACATCCTTATCGAACGTTTGAGCTGCAAGCTTCAAGCCTTCGACCGTAGTAAGATATGGGAAAATCATCTCACCGAGTTGGTCGGTAGTCATACCGACTTTAATCGCTATCGCAGCAGTTTGAATACTGTCAGCACCTTCTGGCGCCATAATGTGTGCGCCGATAAGTTTACTGGTATCAGTGTCTGCGACTAGTTTAATCAGTCCACGGGTATCCCGTGCGGCTAGCGCGCGAGGTACGTGCCCCAAACCCAGGATGGACGTCTTAACGTTATAGCCCGCCGACCGCGCCGAAGCTTCGGTTAATCCCACCATGGCCACCTGTGGATCGGTAAATACTACTTCGGGCATAACAGAATTATCATACTGTCGGCTATCGCCATTTAATGCATTCTCTGACGCGATCTTTGCACCATTGGCTGCCATGTAAACAAACATATCTCTTCCAGTAACATCACCGGCAGCATAGACGTTGGTTCGGGTTGTTCGCATTCGGTCGTCAACCTTAATGCCACAATTGGGCAGCAATTCCACACCTATTTCTTCGAGGCCAAGATCGTTTGAGTTGGGGCGGCGACCCGTTGCCACCAGTACTTGCTCGGCGATGAGGTCGTGGTGCGTGCCGTTTCGTTCATAGGCAAGACAAATGTCTCCATTCTTTGTGATTGTCTTATAGACAGCACTACAAAGTACGTTTACTCCTTCGGCTTCAAGAGACTCTTGCAATGCTTCGCTGATTTCTGGCTCGCCTGATGGCAGGAGATGCGAACGACAGAGGATCGTCACGGTTGTTCCCATGCGGGCAAACATCTGACCCAGCTCACAACCGATCACCCCACCACCGATGACGATCATTGATGCCGGCAGATGATCGAGTTCGAGAGCAGTAGTGCTGGTCAGATAAGGTACATCGTTAATGCCCTCGATTGGTGGCAGTGAAGCCGAGCTACCAGTTGCTATGATGACCTTGTCTGCTTTGAGGAAATCGTCATCGATAGAAACTCCCCCATCCACCAGCCGCGCCCTGCCTTCACGATAAGTAATAGACTCATACGAAGGAAGAACATCGATGTATTTTGCCTGCCGGAGTTCCGAGACTAGTTGTGACTTGTCGGCCATCACCGCAGACCAGTCGGAAACGGTAGCACTCGCTTCAACACCATGAAAACGACTTGCTGCTTTGGCTTGATGCAATGTTTCGGCGGCACGGATCATGGTCTTCGATGGAACACAGCCGACATTGACGCAGGTTCCACCGATAGTGCTATGGCCGATCAAAACCACCTGAGCGCCCTGTTCGGCCGCCGTGATAGCTGCGGAGAATCCCGCCGACCCAGCGCCGATGACCGCCAGATCGTAATATTCGTTAGTCTGTGGCATCGTTATTAGTTCCTTGCACTTGTTGACGATGCCAAACGGCGTAGATAGTCAGTGCGATAAAGAAAGCCAGTGCTGGGAACAGCACATAATCGAGGTAGCCGACCACTGCGGCTAGCCCAACAGCGCCGAATAAAATAACGAGCACTGGTGTAAAACAGCATAAGGCAGCGATTACTGTACCGACTATCCCCGTCTTGATAAGTTTATTTTCGTTCATTAAATCCTCTATCCAATTTGAATTGCGCCCCGCTATAATAAAACCTGTAGCAGCTACAGGTGCAAGCGGAAAATAAAATGACTCAAATTACTTCAGAACAAGGCCTTCTGATCGGTGAAATATCTCGACGCACAGGGGTCAATATTGAAACGATTCGTTACTATGAGCGGATCGAGGTGATGCCCAAACCGAAACGAAGCGAAGGCGGCCAAAGGCTTTATAATGAGTCACAACTTAATCGTTTAGGATTCATTAAACGTAGTCGTGAACTAGGGTTCAGTCTCAAGGAAATTTGTAATCTTCTTACATTGGTCGATAGTGGGGAAATGACCTGTAGTGAAGTCCACGATTTAACGGTCGAACATCTGAGGGACGTGAGGCACAAAATAGCCGATCTCAGGAAACTGGAGCGTGCGTTAAAAAACCTTGCAGCCCAATGCTCTCTTGGAGATGTATCAGACTGCCCAATTGTCGAAACACTTTATGGGTTGTCATAGCTATTCAGGCTAATATTCTTTTAGTCTATTACAAATCGTAATTTCGCATGGCCTTACTCGTATAGCTAGTACATAATCGCCAGTCATAAATCCGTAGCCGGTATTACCTGTACTATAAACAATCATGCTCATCGATTACTGGCACTTTGCCCGCGCGCATCCGCGATTCCTGGGCTTCGGTTTTCTCCTCGCTTTTCTATCCAGCGCCGGACAAACCTACGTCATCGGTGTATTCGGACCTGAAATTCAAAGCGAGTTTGAGCTAGATAGTGGTAGCTGGGGGCGTATCTATATGATGGGTACCTTAATCAGTGCGTTAGTCATCAACTGGAGTGGCTCACTCATTGATCGATATGATCTGCGCCTGTTTACCGCAATCAGTTTGATCGGCCTGAGCGTGGCCTGTTTTTTGATGAGTTCGGTAACAACTCCATTAATGCTGATTATCGCGATATTTATGTTGCGGCAATTTGGTCAGGGTTTAACCAGCCACGCCGCAATCACTTCAATGGCGCGCTACCACGAAGCAGATAGAGGCAAGGCGATTGCACTGGCCGCGATAGGGTTTGCTTTTGGTGAAGCCGCCTTGCCACTGCTGGCAGTGTTTGCCATCGAAATATGGGGCTGGCGCGATACTTATGCTGCTGTTTCGGTTGTAATACTGGCTTCGTTGGCAATCGCCCTATGGCTGCTCAAAGGTCATAGTCAAAGGCATGCCAGCCATGCCGCAAAAACAAATCAACCCGGCGATAACGGCAATATAAAATTTAATTACAATCGTCGACAAATGCTGTCCGAGCGCCGATTTTATTTGATGCTGCCAGCAATGATTGCACCGTCCCTGATTATGACGGCGATGTTTTTCTTCCCCGCCGAAATTGCCAAGGCCAAAGGCTGGAGCAATCTCTGGGTGACGGGTAACTACTGGGTTTATTCGATTACCGCGGTGGCGGTTACGATTTCGTCAGGGGTGTTAATTGATCGTTACACAGCCCGACGAGTAGTGCCGACTTTTTTGATTCCGTTGACACTATCGCTACTGTCCTTAACGCTTTCTGATCAGGCGTTTATGGTTTGGCCGTTCCTGTTTCTAATGGGTGCGAGTGCGGGTTTATACTTCACCGGTTTAAGTGCGTTGTGGGCCGAGTTGTATGGTGCCAGGCATTTGGGCGCGATTAAATCGCTAACCAATGCGGTGATGGTTTTTTCCTCGGCATTGGGACCAGCGCTAGTTGGAACTTTACTGAACGAGGGAATAGCTTTTTCATCGATCTGTTTGTTACTGGCTGGTGCCTGTATCTTTGCCACAGCTTTGCTGGTGTATACGCTGCGAACACCGAGCAGTGCACGCGTTTGAGTGTTATCGGCTACGACCCGTCCCGATGAGATAATTTCAGATTTTAAGGAGGTTACTAGAGATGCCCTTCATATTACAGATCGAGGCACAGGACTATTAATCATGGCAGGTAAAATCCAGACTTTAATAATCGCTACCCTTATTGGGTTTATATTATCGTCCTGCCAGTCGCCCGAGACGCCGCAACAGGTCACGAAACATTTCTGGCAGGCTATTATTGAAGATAAGCCGGACGAGGTGGTTAAATACTCGACGCTGGTAGATGTCAAAGACTACGACAGGTTTTCTATGAACTGGAACGGTTTTCAGCCGAACCTGGGCAAAATAAGCATCGAAGATAATACTGCCAGCGTGG
>JAUVCH010000149.1 GCA_030595795.1 Gammaproteobacteria bacterium | reverse complement strand
ATGGGCGATGCGCTAAATAAGCATCTGCCCGAATCGACTCGAATTCCCTCTTTTGGTGGCACTTCATATTGGGTTGAAGCCCCCGAACGGCTCGATACCAGAGAGCTGAAAAACCTCGCACGTGAACAGGGTATCCTGGTTGAATCGGGAGACATCTGCTTCATGCAGGACGATCCACCACAGAATTATTTACGCCTGGGCTATTCATCTATTTCCGCGAAACAGATCGAACCTGGTATTAAAAAACTCGCCGATTTAATCCATCAAATGCTTTAAGGAATTTCTGATAAAGCTACCAATCGACTGCCGCCAGTTACGCGTTTACAAACTTGTTTTTAAATTCGGTACGGATATCGGCATACCACTGCGGCTCTGCGGGCCATGGATTGAGATTAGCCAGAGAGTCTCCCGGATAGGCTTCCGCGAAGTTCTTTTTGTATTCGGGGCCCGTGTGCTTGTCGGCGCCGAGAACAGCAGAGTTATAACCGTGAATATCGATAGACTGACCAGCCACCTCGGCCTCGAACAGGTAGTTTATCAAGGCATAGGACTGTTCGATATTTTCCGCATCGGCTGACATCGCGAGGCCGTCTACCCATGCCATTGCACCTTCTTTCGGCGCCTGATAGGTAACCGGCTCGCCCTGCGATTTCATCGATAGAACCGGACCATCCCAGGTTTGACCAACAATAACACCGTCGTTTAGCAGACCATTCTTCTGGCTATCAGTATCGTTCCAGAACAGCTTGATCTGCGACTTACGCGCGATACAGAACCTGGTGATTTTGCCCCAGACGCGACGCATTTCGTCTTCACTGGTATAAGCTTTCCAGACATCGCCCGGAGCCAGCTCACCAATGGTTTCCATATAAAGTCCGGCACCCAACATACCACTGTGAGGACGGATCATGGTCTTGCCTTCATTCTCCTTCTCCCAGATATTGCCATAGCTAGGGGTGCCACCTGGGGGACTATACAAATCTGTACGCCAGCCGATTGCTTCGGTACCCCAGACGAAAGGCAGCCAATGTGAACCTTTAGCGTCAAAATTCCACTCGGTTTCACCGACTCTTAACATCGCCGGGTTAATATTTTTCGAAGTTGGGATTTTGCCGTATTCGAAGGGCTGTAAAAGACCCAGGGCAGACCATTGACCGGAACGATTGTTGGTTGGACTACAAAGATCAACACCAGCGCCTTTAGTGGCTTTCATTTGGTCGATCAGCTCTTCGTTTGAACCGAGTTCCTTATAGTTAACCGTGATACCAGTTTCCATGGTGAAATCGGCGATGACATTAGCAGGAATATAGTCAGTCCAGATCGTGCAGTTAACTTCACCTGATGAAGCTAAAACACCCGGACTAACGACCCATGGACCAACGGAAGCAGCCACACCAGCGGCTGTACTGGCTTTAATAAATTTACGGCGGCTAACCTCAGGGGTTTTATTTATTTTTTCGCTCATTAGAATACCTCTTCAGTTATTAAGCGTAATTATCTGTATTTGTAACAAAGAATTTCACCAGGAAAAATATCGTTAACCGTAACATTCGAATTTTCAGGCAGTATAGTACCAATAAATTTTCACTTATGGTGTCAGTAAATATGATAATTAAATTACAATTGGAGCAAGTTCTCCACACGCCTGCTCGAAAACTAAACCAGGATTAAATATGCCAAAAGCAAGTGAATTGAAAAGAGGACAAATCATTGAAATAAACAATGTGCCTCACGCGGTCAAAACGATCGACTGTAAAAGTCCTTCTTCTCGGGGTGCATCAACAATATACAAAATTCGTTATAACAACCTGGTCACGGGGCAAAAATTAGACGAGTCCTATAAAGCAGACGATGTTTTGAAAGAAGCAGATTGCCAGAAAGCCAGAGTGCAATATTCCTACCTGGACGGCGATAATATGGTATTTATGGATGTCGAAGACTATAGCCAGTACAGTTTGTCCCTGGACGATCTCGGCGATGATATTCCTTATATCACAGAAGGCCTCGATGGCATTACCGCACTGCTGTCCGACGGTAATGTATTGGGCATAGAATTACCACAGGTTGTCGAGATGGAAATTATGGAAACCGACCCGAGTATCAAGGGCGCTTCGGCGACTGGTAGAACCAAGCCAGCCAGATTTACAACCGGTCTCGAAATTCAGGTACCTGAATATTTAAGTGCCGGTGAAATTGTAAAGATTAATACGGCGACTGGAAAATTTATGTCGAGGGCGTAAGTGACGTATACTCGAAGCTATGAGAGTCCTTACTGCCGAAATCTATCACGAGACCAACACCTTTAGTTGCCGAAAGACCGATGTACAGGCCTTCAAAGATCGGTTTTTACTATTTGAGGCCGAGGCTATCTCGGCTCGTGGTGACGCCAATACCGAACTCGCTGGCTTCCAGGATGCTGGAAAGATTCATGGTTGGCAAGTCGATCATGTGCTCAGTGCATCGGCGGGCCCCAGTGGGAAGGTGACGCGTACAGCGTTTGACCTACTTACGAATTCGGTCGTCACCGCTGCTGGAGACAATCACTACGATGGAATCTTGTTGGGTTTACACGGCGCCATGGTCACCGAATTTTACGATGATGGCGAAGGCGAGATGTTAAGGCGTCTGCGCGCAGTGGTGGATCCCGATACTCCCATTGCAATAACCCTCGATCTTCACGCTAACGTTAGTGCTGAAATGTGTTCTCTAGCCAATATTATCGTTTCTTACAAAACCTATCCGCATATTGATATGCGAGAAGCGGGTGCCCACGCAGGCGGAATTTTGCAGCGTACGATGGCAGGAGAAGTCAGGCCTCGCACAATCCGGGTGACCAGACCGATGCTCGAAGAAGTCAATGGTGGACGCACGGACATCGGCCCGATGATTGATCGTTTCTCGGAGACGCGAGATTATGAAACCCGGGATGACGTGTTTGCAGTCAGTATCAATGCTGGATTTGCCAGTGCCGATATCGCTGAAGTCGGCCCGACTGTGCTGATTACCGGTCAGGGTGATTTTGTAGCCCATACTACATTCGCTGAAACTATTGCAGAGGACATCTGGAACCGGCGTAATGAAGTGTTAAATACCTACCTGAGTGTAGAGACCGCTGCCACTATTGCTGCCGCATTTGACCCCAGCAATGGCCCGCTGATCATTGCCGATTATGCGGACAATCCCGGTGCTGGCGGCTACGGCGATTCAACCAACCTGCTAAGCGCATTGCTTGATGCCAATGTCTCGGACGCCTGCTTCGGCCCGATGGTTGATCCTGAAGCTGTACAACAATTGCAAACAGGAAAAATTGGCGGTCAGATCCCTGTTGTGCTCGGTGGTAAAACTAATCCAGACTTCGGTGGCGGCCCGCTTAGCCTTGAGGCAGAAATTATTGCTATCAGTAACGGTGAATATATCGGTGATGGCCCCATGATAGGCGGATTACATGGATCATTCGGGCCTACTGTCGTAATACGTATCGATGGTATTGATATACTGGTGGTCTCGATTGCCAGCCAGATGCTGGATCTGCAACAATTTAAAACCTTCGGCATAAGCCCTCAAAACAAAACTATAGTCGGATTAAAATCGATGCAACATTTTCGAGCCGCTTTTGAGCCGATTGCCGGAAAAGTTATCGTATGCGATAGTGGCGCACTATGTACACCGGATTATGATCGACTGCCTTACCGGAATGTACCGAGGCCGATGTTTCCGTTGGATGATATAGATTGATGGCTATTAGTATGCCAGCCACATAAGGTTTATACTTATTCGCAGACCCAAAGGAGTTATTTATGCCTAACAATAAAGTCTTAATACCGCTAAACCAGTCTGAGCTTAGCCAGGAAATTCTGCCTTACGTCAAAAAATTTATTCCTGCTGATAAGAATGACTTAATTTTATTTTTTGTCACCAAACCACCTGGTAGCGTAGGCTTTGGTGAACCCGACCTCAGAGCAGGTTATGCACCTATGCCCGGTGATAAACCGGTAAAGCCGACACTTCACCCTATTTATGCTACCCAACAACAGGACAGTATCAGAGCTCAGGTTGAAACCGACCTGATGCCAGTCACTAACAACCTCAGAGAGTCCGGCTACCAGGTCGCAATTATAGTTGGCTTTGATAAGGATCCGGTCGACGCGATTTTAGCCGCCATCAAAAGCAGTAAAATTGATCTCGTGGCCATGTCTACCCGTGCACGTGTGGGAGTTACTCGCTTCTTTTTCAGGAACGTCGCCGATACTTTGGCCCAACGGACAAAAATTCCTGTGTTACTCATACATCCTACCGAAGAATAATAATTATTCCTGCCACCAGGCAGGGAAAGGGGTAGAGCAGGAAGTCTGTGCCAAAGAGAAATTTATTTTTTCTTTACATAATGGAGTTGTGCGCCGGGGCAGCCCGAGGCTCCTACCTGGTTTGCATCGGCTGGACTACCTTGATCGTGAGCGGAGACGTTGCGGTGGTCGGTCAGGTATTCATAGTCGCAATGATCACCATTATTCTTACCGGACCGGTTATTAGCGTCATTGTTGACCGCCATGACCGAAAATATCTAACAATAATCGCTCACCTGGGTATAGCAACGGCGCTTTCTTCTCTCGGCCTTGCATTGGCTTTCAATAGCGATCTCGCACTCTCCTGGTTTTTCCTCACGGTTGTTATCGTGACTATTTTTAGAACCCTGTACCAGGGTTCCCATGATGGATTAATCCATGCCAATGTCAGTACTGAGAAAATAGTACACACAGTGGCGAGGTTCCGCGGGTTACATTTATTGGCAACAGCAGTCGGAACCGTGCTAACGGGCATTATTATCGAAAATCTATCTGTTAGCGCGGGATTTTTGCTGGCAGCAATATTTTCAATATTTCTGGTATTGACAGTCGCTTTCGTCAAAGGCGTGACCAGCAAGGAGAACGCCACCGGATTTGCAGGATTCCTTCAAGACTTCTCAGGCGGACTGGCTCTATTTAAAAATAACCAGCAATTAAGAATGCTGACCTTACTCGCAGGTGTCGCCCTACCCATAGGGCAATTATCAAACGCAATTCTGTCGTCTTTCATCCGTGATGATCTAGGTCGAGGCAGTGATGTCTTTGGAATAGTAGATGCCGCATGGCCAATGGGTGGCATGGCCGCTGCGGCTGTGCTTAGTCTTGGACTGCGTAATCTATCGGCACCGAATATGGCGTACTTTTTTTCCTTACTAGTAGGCGTCGCTACGATTGTGTTCGCTTTATGTACGACAATATTTTCGCTGGTCGTGCTGCATGCCGCTATGGGGTTTACCGTGTGGATGTGCCGGATCGTCATCGATGGGCGCATACTCCAAATCTGTACTGGGGAGACCGTTGGACGAACAAAAGTTTACATCGAGGTTATGTTCAGCTTTGCCGCTATGATCATGTGCTTTTCCCCAACGCTGGTCAGCTCGCCAAGCACTAGCAATTACTTTTTATATTGGGGGCTATTTGTTGTCATCAGCACAGGCATGCTTTGGCTGCGGCATGTCATGGAAAAATAACTAATTATCAGTTATTCGGTAGTATTATTTGTCTCCGGATCGTCTGCCAGTTCTTGCCAGCGATGGCAGACGACATCATGCTCCAACCCCAGATGATCGAGAATGATCCGACACTTCGCGGCGATTTCACGCACACGCTCGTCGGTCTCATCGCGGGAACTGGTCAATCCCATCACTTCCAGCGGTTCGGCGATAATATCCCGCACGGTCATGCGCGGGCTGAGCGCAGCATATGAGTCCTGAAAAATGAGCTGTGCGTGCTTGCGATACTCTTTCAGCTCATCACCATTTATTGTTGATAAAATGTAGCTATCTTCAATTCCGAGTTACCCATGAGAAGTAGACACCTCATTATCACCTAATGAGGATCTAAATATGGCAAAAAAGACGAAAAATAAATACACCCATTACACCGAGGCCTGGGAAATGAGTTTACCCATGATTCGTGAAATTTCCGGGCAAGATACGTTTTCAAACGCCTCGAAGTCTAAATGTAAATAACCACAAGAAAGCAGGTCGCCTCTCCTTTGCCGCAATTGCTTATTACATGATCCCGATCAGCACGATAGTGAGCGGAATCTCCCTTTCTGAGCTTACCGCTATCTGTACCCGACAGGACACTGACACTACCCTTTTCCACGGTCAGAAACTCATGCGTGCCGTCAAAATGAGCGGCGCTGCGCAGTTCGGCGTTCGGGCTGATGGTTAGTTCGTAAAACTCGACCGTTTTCTCTGTATTCAATGGTGAAAGCGTACGAATTGTACACCGGCTATCAGTTCGATACAGATAGATGGGGTCATTGTGGTGAATTATCCTGATAGTCGATCCCAGCCAGGGCTCTTCAACAAGCTCGCCAATAGAGATTCTGAATGCTCTGGCGATTCGGCAAGTCACTTCCAGCGTCGGATTGGCTGTGCCACGTTCAATCTGACTCAACATTGAACGGCTGACTCCGGAAAGCGCTGCAAGTTTTTGCAGCGTCCAGTTATTATTTTTGCGCAGGGATTTCACCCTCTGGCTCAACAACTGTGACAGGGAATCAACGGTGATTGCTTCTAGTGTTTTTCGAGTCAAGATTTTTGTTCCTTTATAATGGAGTTTATTCTTGTAAACAGGATTATTTGATTCTACAATACTCAGCCAAAATTCACCATAGTAAAACTCGAAGAGGGAACAGGCATGAGCACGATGAAGGCACTGGTCAAAAAAGAAGCTGCGCAAGGGCTGTGGCTGGAAGATGTGCCCATACCTGAGGTCGGCATCAATGACGTTTTCATTAAGATCATGCGTACCGCAATTTGCGGCACTGACTTGCATATTTACAATTGGGATGCCTGGGCTCAGAAAACCATTCCGGTGCCCATGGTTGTTGGCCACGAGTTTGTCGGTGAAGTGGTTTCCGTCGGCGAAAACGTGAATGACTTCCATCCCGGTGAAATCGTGTCGGGGGAAGGCCACGTGGTCTGTGGCCGTTGCCGTAATTGCATGGCCGGCAGGCGGCACCTGTGCGCCAATACCAGCGGTGTCGGGGTTAACCGGCAAGGGGCTTTCGCCGAGTATGTGAGTTTGCCCATGTCTAACGTCTGGGTACACCGCCCCGGCATCGATCTGGATGTAGCCTCCCTGTTTGACCCCTTCGGCAATGCGGTGCATACGGCATTACAGTTCGACTTGTTTAATGAGGATGTTCTGATTACCGGAGCCGGTCCGATCGGCTGCATGGCGGCAGCGGTGTGCAAGCAAGCCGGTGCCCGTCACATTGTCATCACGGATCTGAACCCGTCGCGGTTGGACATGGCGCGGCAAATGGGCGCAACACGCTGCGTAGATGCTCGCAGTGAAAAGCTCAGGGATGTGCAGAAGGAGTTGGGCATGTCGGAAGGTTTCGACGTCGGCCTGGAGATGTCCGGTAGTCCGCTGGCATTCAACGATATGATTTCCAACATGTGTCATGGT
>JAUVCH010000074.1 GCA_030595795.1 Gammaproteobacteria bacterium | reverse complement strand
CCCAGGTCTTTGGCGGCATAACAGGCCTGATCGGCCCAGCTCATTAATTCAGCTTTATCCTCCACCTCGGGTGTGATCTCCACCACGCCAATGCTGACGCCAATTTGATAGGACTTGTCTTCCCAGACAAAGCGATACTCGCGGATAGAGTCGATTAGAGCGTCGGCTACGCGGCTAGCCTTGCTCACCGGGCAATTTTCCAGCAGCACACTGAATTCGTCACCACCAAGCCTCCCCAAAGTATCTCGGCCCCTCAATTGACTCGCGAGCAACGAGGAAACCTGTCGAAGTAATTCGTCTCCGGCGGCATGCCCGGCCGAATCATTAACAAGCTTAAACTGGTCGAGATCAAGGAAGAGCAGCGCATGCGTATTCTCAAAATTACGCGCAGATTCTACGGCTTGCTCCACACGTCCCTCGAATTCAGAACGGTTCACGAGGCCTGTTAGCGAATCGTGAGTAGCCTGGTGTACTATCACCTTCTGCTGGCGCCTCGAATCGGTAACATCCTTAAACACCAATATTACGCCGACACTAATACCCTGAGAATTTAACATTGGCGCAGCGGTACCCTGAATCGAAAAACGTTCACCGCTACGAGAGATCAGGACGTTGTCGGTTTTTGGCGAAATCACTCTATTTTCAGCCAGGCAATGGCGCGCGGGATCGGGAATTACTCGACCGGATAACTCATCTTCCAGATGCATAATGGTTTCCATTGACATACCCATAGCCTGATGGAATCGCCAACCTGTCAGTTTTTCCGCGACTGGATTCATATAATCGATAGCGCCAGTTTTATCGGTAGTAATGACCCCATCACCTATCGAGTGCAGCGATATTTGGGCGCGCTCCTTTTCCATCAAGGTTTCAGACACGGCCAGGCTTCGTTCCAGTTCTGCGGCAGCGCGTGCTGAAAACAGTTTGATAATATCGATCTGATGATTATTAGGGCGTAAGGTATAACGATGCATACCAGCCAGCAATCCTATTGGTCTACCTGAAGAGTCCTGCAAATGCATGGCAAAGAAACCAGCGGCCTGAAATCGATCTCTCAGCAGGCTCGAGTTCGGAAATAACTCGCACGCACCCGTTTCCAGAAACGAGAAACCGCCGCTCCCCGTACAGGGACTATCAGCCACTGAAATCGTTTGATTTACGATATAGCTTTTGTCACACCAATAGGCCTGGGTACGATAGCTAAGAGGATCGCCTTCTGTATGACTGGCGATCAGGACCGCATCGAGATTAAGATACTGGGCCAACTCGCGAACCAGTGCATAATAAAAGGTGTCGCCAGTGGTACCAATCGTGCCTTCGATTAAAGTGTGTAACCGATTATCATCCGTCGAGAGTCGATGGCTAAAGTTAGGCACTTTTCCTGAACCCCGTAGCCATAGCCCAAATGCGATAATGGCAACAGCAACAGCAACGGCTACGATAGTTATAAAAATCAATTCAGTCATTCACGGATCCCTGCCCACTGATTAATTTCATTATAGGGGAAATTCGTGGCATTACGTCGCTCAAATCGATTAATTTCTTGCAAGCCTCCGGGGCTTTACCTAATCTGTGGGACTACCACCCAAATAATCGAAAGCGAACCTCATGATGCAAACTTTGCCACAAACAGAAGAAATGATATCGCAATTGATTGCCACTCCCTCGGTGAGTTGCGTCCATGCCGATCTTGACATGAGCAACCGTGCGGTTGTCGACCTGATCGCCAGTTGGACCGAGTCGCTAGGTTTTGAAACAGAAATTCAGGCTATCAACGAAGACAAATTTAATCTGATCGCTACTACCGGCAAGGGCGACGAAGGACTTGTGCTATCTGGTCATACCGATACCGTCCCCTGCGACGAGACTCTCTGGCAAACCGATCCTTTTCGTATTAGTAAAAGAGAAGACCGGCTCTACGGCCTTGGTAGCTGTGACATGAAAAGCTTTCTCGCACTGGCATTAACTGCAAGTCAGTCTTTCGATTTCAGACAATTGAGCAAACCACTGACCATCGTCGCCACCGCCGACGAAGAATCAACTATGTGTGGTGCAAAGCTCATCGCTGATACAGGTAAAAAACTTGGCCGCTACTGTGTCATCGGCGAGCCTACCGATTTAAGACCGATTCGTCAGCACAAGGGCGTGCTGTCGCTATCGATTCGTTTTAACGGACAGTCTGGGCACGCCAGCGACCCGGCTCTTGGCAATAGTGCGCTGGAAGGCATGCACGAATTTATTACTGAATTACTAAAATATCGCGAGGGCATACAACAGCAATATCGCGACCCCGCGTTTTGCATTCCTACTCCGACCATGAATCTCGGTCATATCCACGGTGGCGACAACTCGAACCGTATTTGTGGTGCCTGCGAACTGTTAATCGATATCCGCTATCTGCCGAATATGTCGATCGAAACCCTACGAACCGATATCGAAGAAATTGCCGAGACAGTCGCCAGCCGACGACTATTAAGCTATGTATGCCAGCTACTCGGTGAGGGACTACCGGCAATGGATACATCGCAAGCCAGCGAGATAGCTGAATATCTCAGCCATGTCACCGGCAAGGCCGCTAGCAGCGTCGCTTTCGGCACCGAAGCGCCCTATTTCAACCGAATGCAAACCGAAACCATCGTGATCGGGCCCGGATCGATCAATCAGGCCCATCAGCCCGATGAGTATCTACCCATCGAACAAATCAAGCCCAGCATCACACTGCTAAAAAACCTGATTCATAAGTTCTGCATGTAATCATGAAGATCGTTGCCGACGCCAATATCCCGCAAGTCGCGGAAGCCTTCCAGCATCTCGGCGAAGTCGAGCTTATTCCGGGTAGAGAGATTCGACAGGAACATTTGATCGATTGCCAATGTCTGTTAGTGCGTACCGTTACCAAAGTTAACCAACAGCTATTAGAAGGCACTCCCGTTGAATTTGTCGGCACCGCCACCATTGGCATCGACCACATTGATGAAAACTACCTTCAACAAAACAAGATATCCTTCACCAACGCATCTGGCTGTAATGCCGAAGCTGCTTCTGAATACGTCATCAGCGGATTATTCGCATTGTCGGAAAAGAGAAATTTCGATCCATTTCAACTAAAGGCCGGGATTATTGGCTGTGGCAATGTTGGTTCCCGGCTTTATCAAAAACTTAATGCGCTGGGTATCGAAGTCCTTCGTAACGATCCACCACTGGCGAAAAAAAGCGTCGGCAAGGAATATGTGGATCTGGATACCGTTATAGAACAATGCGATTTTTTATCGCTGCATGTTCCCCTGACCCTCTCTGGTGAACATGCGACGAAACACCTGTTTGATCAGGAGAGATTAAGCCGATTGCGAGAAAACTGCTTACTGGTCAACGCCGCCAGGGGGCCGGTCATCGACAATGAGGCATTAATAACTGTCATACAGCAGAGGCCGGATTTGATAGTTTTTCTGGATACCTGGGAAGACGAACCGACACCATCAAAGGAATTACTAGCTAGCATCGATCTCGCCACGCCGCATATTGCTGGCTACAGTGTTGAGGGGCGGCTACGCGGTACGCAGATGATACTTGACGCTGCCTGTGAGCATTTTGGGCGGACTAGTGATTGGCATATGTCGAAGTTATTGCCTGACAGGATTGAACTTGAAATTACACCGACAAAAGATGATCTGGAATTTTGGCAGGACGCTTTTGCCAAACATCATGATATCTGGGTGGAACATAATGCCCTGTTGAAGATCCTGAAACTGGGGGATGACCAGGCTGGAGCTTATTTTGATAGCTTACGAAGAGTCTATCCGGAGCGGTTTGAGTATGAGCGGTATCAATTGATTGGGGCGCAAAAAAAAGCAGCTGCGATTGCGAAGCAGCTGCTTTTTGGGGTTGGTTGAAGAGACTATTGATAAAACACAGTTGTATAGGTACCAGGATCTACGTGAGGAATATTGGCACTAAATCCCGTGTTGATCTCGTCGATGATTGCATTGCTTATCACTGCATAACCACGAGCGGTAGGATGAACACCATCAAGAGAGAAACCGCCACCGGTGGCAAAAGTTGCTGTGATACCGCCAGTACCGTAAAAAATGCCCGAGGTACTTAGTTCGGCCATCATTGCTGAGGCATCGAAGTGTAACAGATCAGCGCTGGCATCAGCGGCTGCGAGAATTGTAGCGTTGTATAGAGTTCGGGCGTCTTCTACCGCAGTCACTTCACTTTCCTTTAGTACGTCTTCATCGAGGAGTGGAGCCGAAATACCCCAGAGAAAACCGCCGCCGGCATCCTCTCCGAGCTTGGAGGCGGTCGGTAGAACCACGAAATCATTGATGGTTGCCATGCGCATGTTGACTAGCGCCGCATCAAAAGAGGTCAGGTCGGTTAAATCTTCATCCAGAATAACGACGGGATTTTGCCCTTCAACAAAAACAATCTGTCTCTGTATTGCCTCGGGAGTTGTTGCTCCCAATATAGCGTTGACACCTCCATTATATGCCGCAAACCCAGCATTTCCCGCAGCCGCTTCTGCAGCTGTCAAAGGAATAGCGTTATACGGAACCGTAGTGAAATATGGGATAGTGCTGACATCAGGAATGTTCACCAGGACACCTTTGGCACTGCTAGCGGTCATTGCAGCTACCAATCCAGTATAGGTACTAGGAAATACAGCATTAGGGTCAGTAATGTCCTCTGACCCGTAGGTTGTTGGGTCGAAGTTATTAGTCTGGTCAATGCCGACACCACCACCAGTCGCATAAGAAAGAATATCGTTATTACCAATCCATAAAACAAAAAACGAAGGTAGCTGTCCCGCTGCATCGGTAATCATATCTGTACCATCAGCAGATGAAAAATAGGAGAAGTAAGGGTTTGCAGTCCCTCCACCAATAGCTGCTAATGACGAATCTCCATAGCCTGGAGCTCCAAGGTGAAAAGATTTAGCACCTGGAACTCCCATATTGTTAAAAGGCCCTGTCAGTCGAGTCGATATATCTGTAGAAATTACTAAAGATGGAGCAACATCACTAAGACGTGCCGGACCTACCGGACTGGTAGGATCACCCGTTGGAAACAGGAAAAAACGATCATCAGTTATCACATCGGTTCCACCAAAATTCAGACTTCCTGTCGCCTCGACTGGCATCAAGGGTTGAGCAAAAGCCCCGCCACCAACCAACGCAAACTGTTGAGCCAGAATCGCCCCATAAGAACTCTCCTGTCCCGTCCGATACAAAGCACCATCCGCATAACCAGCAGTCAACGAATCCCCAAGTGCAACAAAAGTAGAAAAATCTGCCGTCCCACTGGAATAAGATGATACATCCCCAACAGGATTATCAAATTCAGCCTCACAACCAGTTATAAGTGTTGCGGCTGTCAGCGCATAAAAAACGTGTTTAATTGAATATTTCATAAGTCTATACCGCCTCTTAATAACGATAGCTAAGGCCGAAACCTATGGCTGTTGCGCTGGAATCATAAGTACCGCCAAATGGGATTGGTGTACCGCTTTCCTCATAAAAATCGTAGGAGTTGTCGATTTCATCGAAGGTTAATAGCAGGAATGAGATATCGAATTCCAGATTGTCGCTATATTTGTATGAAGCGCCGGCGGTATAGCCGATTGAATCGTTACGCGGCGTCTCTGGCGCGAAATAGCCATCTCTAACTGGGGATTCATCGAAGTAAATGCCACCTCGCAGGATCCATTGATCATTGAGCTGATGCTGTACACCGAAACGATAAATATTTACATCTTTATAATTACGTGGATTAGTCGAAGTACCCGCACCATTATCAAACTCTACCGTTAAGTCTTCGTAGGCACTCCAGAAAGTTCGATTAATATCGAAGGCCAGCGTGGTTTGTTCGCTGTATTTGTAGGCCAGTCCTATTGTCAGCTCGGCTGGCAATACGAGATCGGCATCAAAAGTCGTATCTGGGAAGGTCGACTGCAATGAAGTCGGTATATTTTGAAAATCCGCCGAATCGTTCCGAGCCTCTAAATCGATTTTTGTTCGGTAATTGAAACCGAGCGATAATTCTTCGTTAACTTTAGCCATCAGCCCTATATTTGCACCCCAGGCATCGACACTGGATGCCTCGATGGTTACATTTGACCGGTCACCATTTGCGTCCGCTAGTGAAGTACTCAGGTTTCGATTGAAATCAACCAGGCCATTCACATAAGCCAGGCCGAATCCAACACTGTAGGAATCATTGATTTGATAGGCGATGGTAGGTTGTATAAATATCGTTTTTAGCTCGATGCTATTAACTAGATGCGAGCCTTCCCAGTCGGTTGGCCATTCAACCGTATTACCATAAGGTGTGTATACCCCAAGGCCCCAGGACATTTCGCTTGATATTCGACTGGCATAGTAGAAATTAATTGGTGTACCTAATGGATTATCCGTTTTAGCGCTGGCGTTGGTTAGTTCGTTTTGGTAAAGCGTTTCACCATCGAGCAACGTGATGCCGCCGGTAATATCGGTATCGGCCTCGAGCTGAGTCATACCCCCGGGATTGAAAAATATGACTTCCGAACTATCTGTCATCGCGACTCCGGCATGACCCATACCCAGTGCTTTTTGACCCTGTAATGCGACTCGATAGCCGCCCGCCATAGCTGAAGAAGCCAGACAACTGCTGATAATGATAAGATATATTTTTTTCATTTTGCCCTTCACGTTATTGCCGTAGAATTTGGTTATATTATTCGCCGTGGTTGAATATTATTCTAACCTGATCGCCTAAAATGCGTTTTCAGTTTTAGTTTTGCCACGACTTTATTGTTATAATCAATAAGTTAGTTTCAAAATAATACTCTTAACCGAAAGAAATACAATATCGATTTGGATACTATTGACAATATCACCTATGTTAGTGAGAGCAAAATTCACGGCAAAGGTTTATTTGCCCGAACAAACATCCTGAAAGATACCATTATTGGCGAAATCACCGGTAGCGCCTGTCAGCGAAACGGCCCGTACGTACTCTGGCTAAGCAATACTGAAGGTTTCAAAGTCGATTGCGATCTTAAATATATCAATCACGCGGATCAACCCAACGCCAGCTACTACGATGACTTAACAGTAGTCGCGTTAAGAAACATAAAAGCCGGCGAAGAGATTACCCATAATTACGAAAGCTCCGACTGGTAGCTCATGCATTTTCTGCTACAAACCCGATTAGTATTCTATATACTATGCCACCTGCTAAATCAGACTCCTTAATGCCATGATGAATAGCCCCGAAGTCGCAAAACACAATATGATCGAACAACAAATTCGTCCCTGGGAAGTCCTCGACAGCCAGGTTCTGGATGTTCTCAATAACGTAGATCGGGCCAGCTTCGTCAAAGATCACTATAAGGGACTGGCCTACGCCGATTGCCAGATTCCACTCGCTAATCAAACCGCTATGTTTCCGCCCATTGTCGAAGGACGACTACTACAGGCTTTATTAGTCAGCAAAGATGATTCGATACTGGAAATTGGGTCAGGGTCGGGTTATATCGCTGCCTGCCTGGCCACCCTCGGTAAGCAGGTATTAAGTCTTGATAGCAATGAAGAGAACCTGAGATTCGCCGAACAAAATGCCTCGCAAGTGGGACTGGGCAATATCGAATTCAAACTCGCTAACGGCCTCGACGGCGAATACGACGAGCTATACGACGTGATCGCGGTCACCGGCTCAGTAGTCCAGGTTCCCGAGAACCTCAAACTGGCGCTCAACCCTGGAGGTCGTATGTTTATCATCGAAGGCGAATCACCAGTTATGCAGGCATTGCTCATCACCCGTACCGGTGATGCTGAATGGACTCGACAGTCTCTGTTCGAAACCGATCTACCTGCACTGCAGGCTTAAATCAACTAACCTTTAAGCATTACTGTTATGCGTAGGATGGAAGCCAGCGAACTGTCGGACTACTTACAATCAGAAAGCCCATTATTGCTCGATGTCCGCGAACCCTGGGAATTCGAGATTTGCCATCTGGCGGATAGTGTGAATATTCCAATGGGCCAGATTCCCCGACAACTAGAACAAGTGCGGGCCGCCGAAGAGTGTGTGGTGATCTGCCACCACGGGGTTCGCAGCATGCAGGTGATTAACTTTCTCTTACAGCAATCCTGTGCGAAACTGATTAATTTAGACGGCGGCGTCGACGCCTGGGCACGTCTGGTTGATCGGGACATGGCACAATATTAATAATAATGTATTAATCCAATGTATTAATAAATAACTGGATTCTTTATAATCCCCATCAACAATTAACCAGGTCAATCATCGTGTATCAGCGATTCCTTTTACTCATTCTACTATTCGGCAGTTCCAACCTGTTTGCACAGAACTTACTCGAAGTTTATGAACTGGCGCTTGAGCAAGATGCCCAACTCAAAATTGCTGAGTCTGAATATCTTGCTGCCACCGAAGCCCTGCCAATAGCCCTGTCGGCGCGCCGACCTCAGGTTAATTTCTCGGCTAACGGGACTATTCGTGAGGGTGTCTCTTCTCTCAGCAGCCCTTCGAGTTCGACGACTAACAGCATCGGCTATGCCCTTAATCTGTCGCAAAACATTTATAACGCCGAAACCCTGGCTCTGGTTAATGTGGCAGAGGCTCAGGTCGCAAAAGCCCTGGCAGACCTCGAAGCCAGTCGCCAGGATTTAGTCTTGCGGGTTGCAGAGCGATATTTCGGAATACTCGCAAACCAGGATAATGTCGCTTTTGCTACCGCCGAAAAAACCGCCATCGGCCGACAACTCGAACAGGCGCAGAAACGTTTCGAAGTAGGACTCATCGCGATTACCGATGTCCACGAGGCTCAGGCTCGTTACGATAGCGCCGTGGCGCGCGAGTTATTAACACAAAACCTGCTCGATAATGCTTTTCAGGCATTACAGGTGATTATTGCAGAGGCCCCTTCACTAAAGCTGGCGCAGCTTGGGAAAAAGCTAGAGCTCGATCTTCCTGAACCCGCGCAAATCGCAAAATGGGTTGAGATTGCTGCACAAAACAACCGAAGCCTGATTTCGGCTCTTGCAGCATTAAAGGCCGCCGAACATGCTCGCGATCAGCAAGCGGGTAGTGACGATCCCACGGTAGATTTCATTGCCAGTTACACCGATACACGATTCGATGACGATAACCTGGGCGATTACGATAACAATGACATTAGCCTGTCCGTGCAGCTCAATATGCCGCTGTTTACCGGTGGGCGGATCAATGCTGAAAAGCAACGGGCTGAATCGGAATACCAGGCCGCTCGAAATTCCGCGCTACTACAACGACGATTGACCTCGCAGCAAACCCGCGATGCTTACCTCGGCGTTGTTTCGGGTATTAGCCAGGTTAAGGCTTTGCGCCAGGCCCTGAGCTCCAGCACTATTGCTTTGAAAGCCACCGAGGCGGGGTTTGAAGTCGGTACAAGGACCTCGGTCGATGTGCTAATTTCATTACAGGAAACCTACGCCGCCCAGCGCGACTACGCCAGAGCTCGTTATGACTATCTCATTAATATCCTTAAGCTCAAGCAGGCGGCTGGTTTACTGAACATCGACGATCTCGCCGAAATTAATCGATGGCTGAAGTAGCTAGTCGATGGCATCGAGTAGTAGTAACGACAATTTTGTAGCCAGCGACTACTGGCATCCTCGGTTCTGGCCGATGTGGATGGCTTTTGGCGGCCTCCGAGTAGCGGCTTTACTCCCGTACCGCAGTCAGTTGTCGCTGGGGAAATTTTTCGGCAATCTAATCAGAGTCCTGTCGAAAAAACGCCGGAATATCCTCGACACCAACCTGGCACATTGTTTTCCACAGAAATCCCTGTCTGAGAGAAATAAGATAAAGCGGGAATGCTACCAAAACATAGGCATTGCGTTATTTGAAATGGCGATGTGCTGGTGGTGGCCGGAGCGGCGGCTGCAACCGCTGGTTGAGATACACGGACTGGAAAACATCGAAGCCACGCTGGCCAGTGGTCGAGGTGTTATCCTGCTATCCGGACATTTCACCAGTCTAGAACTCGGCGGCCGATTACTGGCTTTGTCACTACCCTTCCAGGCCATGTATCGAGTCCAGAAAAATCCACTATTCGACAGTTATCTTTACAACAAGCGCAACAGTTATCTAGTCGACATTATTTCTCGCAAAGATACCCGCCGCTTAATCAAAGGCATTAAAAACCAGATACCTACCTGGTACGCTCCAGACCAGGACTTTCGCAGGGAACGCAATGTATTCGTTCCCTTCATGGGCGTGCAAACGGCCACAATCAGCGCGAGCTCTCGTCTGGCCCAGGCAGCAAACGCCGCCATGCTACCGTTTTATCCAGAACGAAAAAGCGATGGCAGCGGATATATTCTAAGAATCGGGCCTGCCCTGGAAAATTTACCCAGTGGTGACGATATCGAAGACGCCACTCGCATAAACGCCTCCATCGAAAAGTTCGTGCGCCAACATCCTGCGCAATACATGTGGATTCACCAGCGCTTTAAAACCCGCCCGGCGGGAGAAGCTGATTTTTACTGATGAACGCCGAATCACCCGGTTCAGCTTACCGACTGCTGTCGCTTTTACTGTTGCCGTTCTGGCTCTCACATGCCTTTTATCATGGCCGCTCCCACAAGCTGCCTGGCTATTTCAGGCGACGCTTCTGGGGGTGCAGTGATCGATCTAAGACACCGAAGTTATGGATTCACGCCTCCTCTGTGGGTGAGGTTAATTCCGTTTCACCTTTGGTTAAAGCACTTTCTGATAGTGGGGAATTAATCCTGTTTACCAGTTTTACTGCTACCGGATATCAGGCGATACAAAATCATTTCCCATCTGGTATTGAGGCAGGAATCATACCGGTCGATTTCATGCTTTTTTGTCGGCGCTTTGTTCGCCAACAAAAGATCAAACTTTGTTTGCTCATGGAAACCGAGCTTTGGCCAGAGCTTTTATTTCAGACTGCGAAAAACCGAGTGCCTATTATCCAGGTGAACGCCAGGTTATCGAATAAATCTACCCAGGCTCCTATTTATGTGCGTTATCTACTGCGCAGGGGTCTCGCCAATATTGTCCTGCACCTAACCCGAAATACTCAGGATCGTGACAACCTGATCGGGCTTGGTGCTGAGGCCGATCAAATTAAAATCATCGGCAACCTGAAATCGCATTTTGAACAAATAGAAAAATTACCCAGATTGGTCGAGCGTGAATACCTGCTATTGGCTTCGAGCCACGAGAACGAAGAAGAACTCTTTCTAAAACAGCGGCCCACAGGATGGCAAGATAAACTAATTGTCATCGCGCCGAGACATCCAACTCGTAGTCTGAGTATTCGGCAACAATTGACCGATATGGCAATTAACTTCGCAGTTCGCAGTGAAGACCAGCCAATCACGGATCAGACCCAGGTTTATCTTGCCGACACTTTAGGTGAGCTTAAATCTCTTATGGCCCATGCAGAAATCGTCATCATGGGTGGCTCTTTTGACCAAACTGGTGGCCATAATTTGATCGAGCCAGCGAATCTGGGCTGCATGATTATCACTGGGCCATCCGATAGCAATATCCGCGAAGATATAAAACACCTGGGTGATGGCATTATCCAGGTGACCGATATGCCGACCTGCTGGCGACAAATCGAATACCTGCTGGCTAATCCTGAACAGGCACAGAAGCTTGCCGACAAAACCCGGAAGTCGATTCAACAAAGCGACAATATGCTTGATCGCTATCTTGCTGAGATCAAGCCTTATTTACTAGACTGATAGCCATCCATTAATGCCTGCCAATCCTGGTCACCATAGTGAAGCGTTTGCTGTCGATCTATTTTTACCAACGAACGTTGCAAGCGATACAAAGGCGCCCATTGCCAGTTATCCAGCTTTTTCATCACTCTGCCCTTATCAAAATCAATAACATAAAGTTTTGAGTCCTGATCGATGAGCAAATTATTGGCATTTAAGTCCGCATGGCGAAACCCAAGCGACTGCATTTTTTTCAATAAGGAGCCAAGCTGAAACCAGATATCGTCGTCAAGTGCCGAATGGACCAATCGCTCAGCCAGGGTTTCTGTGCCTTCCAGATAAGCAGTCATAATAGCCGCACGATATAACAAGCCTCTCTGCCAGACACAAACACCCAACGGTTTCGCCACGGATAAACCTGCGTCGCTAGCCTGTTGCAATAATTGCCATTCACGCCAGGGACGTGATCTATTTTTTCCCAACCAGAGATAGCAGTCCTTCGAAATATGGGTAATCAATCCGCCGCGTTTATATTGCCTTAATATAGCCGACTGATTACCGATTTTGATTTTGACACTGCCGCCACGTCCACCATCGACTGGGCTAAAGCCTGGCTTGTCCTGCCAATAGTCTCGATCGAAATGTTTGCTTTCGAGTTTCTCTATGGCGTTTTCATCCTGCAGGATGTAGCATCTCGCAGATTCATTTTTAGGCTCCATACACATCATTTTCCAGGTCATGTGCTTTATGGCACCAGAACCATATAAAAATAACCGGTATCCATAAGTAAAGCCAAACCGCCTTAATCGAGCTGACGCTGGTTTGGCTGCCCGTCAGGGTAAGTATAAAAATCAGCCCCAATATTCCAAACAGCCTTACTTTTTGCTCAATAGTGGCATCATATTTGAATATAGCTCTTACCAGGAGAATAATTAATGCCGACAGGAAACTAAGACCAATGACACCAGTATCTACCAGCGTCCCCAGGAAAAGATTATGCGGATGAAGAGCACGAAGATTATTAGACTTCCAGTAGCCCTCTGTTGCCGGATGAAACAGGGCTTCAGTTCCCGAGCCGAAGCCTAGCAGCCAGGAGTCTGGCACATAGAGCAGATACCCTGTCCAGATGTCGATGCGATATGATCCCCCTCTTATCAGCAACCTGTCGATATACCCCTCGAACCCAAATAAATAACCTAAGAGCAAAACTAAAGCCGTAACACCCAGTAGCGAGGCGACGACAACATAACCCATAGTTTTTGGCCTTCTTATAATCACCATCATGCCCAGGAACAGGGTATAAACCACCATTGCAGCGATCGGCATACGACTTTGAGATAATAGAACAGCCAAACATACCGAGAAAAAAGTAGATGCTATAAGCGCCTTATCCTTGAAAGATAATTTTTCAGCATTCTTTTGTAGAAGAAAATTCCCCAGGGCAAAATATATCAGTAAGATGCAAGCCATCGTAACCGAATTATATAAAGCACCCAGGCCCATCAACCGCCCATACCCCTTGCTTCCAAGATAGGAATAGAAAACAAAAAGTAAAATCGCAGCGGTCGATCCTATAAACGCAATCCCAAGAAAAAAACGTCCCCACCGCTTTGGATTTTGAATGACACTGGGCATCCAGATAAACAGTGCTATGACCCCGAAGGTAATTTCCACACTCCAGCGAAACGCCCTTAATTGATTTTCCATGGGACCCAGTCCTATAAAAAGCGTTGTTATTCCTGTATAGGCGAAAAAAACCAGCGCAGTACTCAGGAAAGGATCCTTCCAGTTAATGCCTGCCTGCCGGGTTAAAATAAGAATGAACCCAGCCGGAACTATAATTAAATGAAAAAACGCTTTGTATAAATCCTGATGAGGAGATATTACTGTCAGCACAAGCCAGATCATAAATAACAGGGGTATATTTTGTTTAATCCGATGCGACAATTTACCCGACTGCTCAATCGCTCTGCTATCAGTATTTACTACCATGTTACCCAAATAATGTTCGATAAATATGAGGGGAAAAAAGAGTATATACATTCAGTCATAAGTCAAGAAAAGTGAACGGCAGGTAGTGGCCCCAGATGAAACCCTTAAATGAAGCCTTTATGCCTTTTGCCTTAACCAGGATTGAAATTTTCTTAGTAGCGTGCGCAGGTAATTTCCTGACTGACTACCTGTATACCGCCCTTTGCTGATATGACGGATCCGGTAGACACCAGGTACCGGGAGAGGTTCACCCTGGCTACGCAACAACCAACGAAAAGCTCTGTCTTCATGCGCCTTACACCAGGTTTCTGAAGGTTGCTGATAAAGTCCAATAGACCGACAGTAACCTACGGCTCTGCAAATATCCCCATGAGCGATCTGCAAAGGTCCTGTCGCTCTAGACATTTTCCTGGCGGTAAAATTAGACGTGTTTACAGTCAATATCTGCGGCTCTCCAGACCCTGCCTGCAGCATCGGATTATCCTCCGTGAGTAAATCGGTAGTGCGTTCTTCCTCAGGAAAAAACAGGACATCCTGCTTGCCCTGTAACAGATCAGACAGCGTATCTAAACAATCGTCCCGAAATATCAAGTCACAGTCGGTAAACCAAACCCAGTCTGCAGTGGTTTCGAGAGCAGCCATGTTTCGCCCAATGCCTCGCCGAAATAATTTCTGTCGCGGCAATGGGCGCCAGTTCCAGGTTATATTCGGGACATCCTGTTGCGCAAAAAACAACAACAACTGGCTGGTTTTCTCATCTTCAGGACAGTAAAACACCGTTATCGTGACATCCATCCGGACAGGCGAAAACTGAACCAGCGAACTCAATTGATAGGCTAAAAAATGGGAATAACGCCAACAATGACTGACTATTTCCAACTTCAATCGACCTGTTTTTGCCTGTCGATCTGACTCAGGGATAAAGTCCGGTTCAAACCATTTAGCGGGTATCCAGCCTTTCGCAGCAAATTTAAAGAATACGAGACGAAGATTATCGAACATAAAACAGGAACACTAGTACTTAGACGAAAAGTAGCATTGTATCAAATACTAGATTAATCCGACTTCTTTCATTTTTGTTAACGGGATCAGCTATGAAAGTTTATAATCTTTTTAATTCAATTGACTAGCAATTACAGGTTTCCATCTAAAAGATCCCATGAGTAGAGAATTTAAAAAATTATTACGGAACCGCCTGACCCTTCCAATCACACCTTTTTATCGCCGTTATCCTTACTCCGGTGGCCTGGCCATTGATAGTGCCGATGCCAGAGGTTGCGTCGACATTCAATTAGGATTTTTTTGTAATCGAATTCCAAAGTCAGCAAACTCAACGATTGTCACCTCCCTGGCCCAAATGCGGTTTAACAACAATATTCCGTCAAAACAGGCTAAAAAGCTATTTATGACACCATCCTTGTTATACGCGAATGAAGTTGAAGAGTTTGAGCAATTGTTCCGATTTGCCTTCGTCAGAAACCCTTTTACCAGAACGCTATCAGCATACCTCGACAAAATTGAAAGGCGAGCCATAAGACAGAACAAAAACACTACTTTCAAGAAATTTCTTTTTGAGCTTGACGCAGGTAAACTTCATTCAAATGCCCACTGGGCTCCACAAAGCGATCTTTTTTTAATACCTGCAGAACAATTCGATTTTATTGGCAGGGTCGAGTCTCTGCAAACTGATTTATCAAAGGTCAAAAAACGATTACTTAACACCCATGACGTTGAGCCGGTTAAATCATTTTTAGGAAATGCCACTAATGCAACCAGCAAACTTGCATTATACTACGATGATGAAGCAACCCAGCTTGTACGAAAACTGTATCGGAAAGATTTCGAACTGTTTGACTATTCACAAGACCTGCCCGCATAAAAATCGGACAACACGTTAACCCTGCAATCGCCATGAAGTTATCAGTAATCATTACAACCTATAATTCACCAAAATGGCTGGAAAAAGTACTTTGGGGGTACAGCACCCAATTACACAGGGACTTTGAAATCATCATAGGAGACGATGGCTCAAGCGACGAAACCCGTAACCTGTTAGATCGCGTACGTGAAGAAACGGGCATGACCATCAAGCATATCTGGCAGCATGACAAGGGGTTTCGGAAATGTCGCATTCTCAATAAATCCATCCTTGCAGTGGACTCAGAGTATGTCGTTTTTAGCGATGGAGACTGTATTCCACGTCCTGATTTTCTTGCCATTCATGTCCAGGAAGCTGAACCGGGTTATTATCTATCCGGCGGATATCATAAACTACCGATGTCAACTAGTGAAACAATCAGCAAAGAAGACATTCTCTCAGGTCGTTGCTTCAACCTGAAATGGCTTAAAGCACATGGCCTGAAAAGCAGTTTAAAAAACAGCAAACTTACTACAACTGCCTTTACCGCTAAAATTTTGAACCTCTTGACACCAACTGTCTGTAATTTCAAAGGCTCAAACGGGTCGGCATGGCTAAAGGACATCATCGCAGTTAACGGGTTTGACGAACGTATGCCCTGGGGTGGACTGGACAGAGAGTTTGGAGTGAGACTGATCAATTCAGGCATCAAAGCGAAACACGTTCGCTACAATGCCATCGTTATCCATCTCGACCATAAGAGAGGTTATAAAGACCCTGCCATTATGTCCGAAAATAAACAACTTAGAATTCGAAATCAACTTGATAAGGTTATCAGAACTGATTTTGGTATCACCCAATTAGCTGCTTCTGAAACGAAGACAACTGCATAATATTGCGACATATTGTATCTCAAGACTTTCTTTTTAAAACTGAGTTCAGCCGCGTTTTCAAAATCCTCCTATAGCCCTTTTCAGATAACAACCCAAACAAATCCTGTGACCATTTATCTTCGGAATTTTCAATAAGAATAAGCGCGGGCAGCAGAGAGTCATCGGCTTTGTTAATAAATGGAACAAGAGCGATATCCTCAGCCCCTTCAATATCTATTTTTAATGCATCAATCCTTGTAATTTTATGCTCTTGGAGAACATCCAGAAGTAATCTACAGTGAATTTTTTCTTCGGTGCCTGATTGCTCAGGTTTTGCGATACTGCTGGCACCAAGGTTTTTCCCATCTATCTGTAACACCCGTTCACCATTTTCATCCGCTACACCAACATTCAATACCCGTATATTTGGCCTGCCGTTATCTTTGCGGTTAGCCTCCAGATTGACATTCAACCTTTGAAGCGTAAAAGAACTAGGCTCAAATGCCAGAATGCGGCCATTTTCTCCCATTACTTCAGCTGCAACCAGACTATATAATCCAACGTTAGCACCGATATCAATAAACACGCCGTCTTCCGGGAGGGCATTCATCAAAGCCAAGCGCTCTCCACAATCATATCGCCAGGGAGTAAAGACATATTTTTTTTCAGAATAATTATCGGTAAACTGGCAACGTAAATTTAATTTACCGGCAACAACATCTACCGGTAAATCCGAAAACTTAACGACCAGTTTTCGCACAATCGGAGCTAGCATGCGTTGTAGAAACGAATTCTTTTCTTTGTGTAGATAGCTTATCATCGACTGATAAACCGTTGGCAGAGGGCGACTGCCGAATGGCTCTTGTAAAGCCCCCTTATTTTCACCTGTTCTTGTTGTATTCAACGACATCTCTATCAAATATGATACTCAGATCACTAATTTTTAAGTTTTCAATAACAGAATCATTCTGACAGAAATTACCCTTTTACCCAAGCGTAGAATTAAAATTAGAACGAATAACCCATCAACGAAATCTCTTCCTTGAATAGCTCTGCTATACGTTGGCTTTGCCGATCATTAAGGACCTCGCGGTAATGTCTTCTGTCTTTACGATACCCTGACTTTGCACCAGGAAGTTCGATATCTGCCTGCAAACCCAGTTGCTGCCCTACCTGTCCCAGGTCTTGTTTCAGATATTCAAATCGGCAGATTTTATGAACCTGCACATCTCTACCAATGGAGTAGAGTTTATAGCCCTTGCGTATTAGCGAGCGGACATGCCTGGAATCGAGAAAGTCATCCAGCGAGGGGCGTTCGTCTTCCACTATCGAACGATATCGCCAGTGATACTGGGACAGTACACGATCCCAGGGGTTACGCACCACACAAAAACGATAATAGTTGTCCCAGACCTGTTTCGGTAATCGGCGTTTCAGTTTTCTGGCCGATATATGATTGTAGTATTGTTGCTTTTGTTTGCCATTTATCAGGTAACGATACCAGTCACGCGGGTTGTAGACGAGCTTACTTGTCGGATAAATACTTGAAGGCTGCCCCCCCAGCTCAGTCCTGATTTCCTCGTCCTCATCGGAAACTGCGGTAATGATATCGCCTTTATCACAAAAACGAGAAAGCGCGATTTCGATTGAGGTACCAGCCGTTTTACTGGTTTTAAGAAAAATAAACCGGTGCTTATGTGAAACTATCATGGGTTATCCGGTCTCATCTGTTCAGTCGTCTGGATGAAAAATAATTTCGCAAAGACCTTAACCAGCCAGATTTGACATACTTCTTCTTATTCAAATTATGTACATTGCTTATGGCCTTACTGAGTGCTTGTCTATTTCCCGACAGGCCCGCTTTTTCCAGAAACTTAAAAAAATCCTGCTCAAGATTTTCTACACTGACATGTGACCAGTTCGATCTGTTAGCGAGAAAATAGCAAATATTCTCATCCACTGTCTGTACAAAAAGACGACAGCTTTCTCTCGCCGTAGCAATATCAGGTTTTTTGGGAATCATTAAAACACCATGATAAAACGCCCTGACTATCGATACCGACAAATGCCAGCGTGATAGATAACTCTCAACGATTTTGTCGTTATCCCGAGTCAGGTAAACATAATAAGTGTCACGATCCTGATACCTTTTATCCAGACCACCGAGGAACCAGACCAGTCTGTTATCGACCTCAATATGGTTATCTGGATAATCTAGTCGGGATAAAATCTGTCCGCAGTTTGATTCATGCGCAGACGTCATTCCATCTATAAACTGACACGCATGAGCAAATGTTTTCGACGCAGCCCGCCCTGTGGTTAGCACAAACACTCTCATAACAGCTAGACCAGCCCCGGTAATAAAACGAATAGCATCAAAACTCTTTTGCCTGCAATGCCTCTCGGCGCAAGACGATTATTCTATATGATCCAGTAAAATCCTAAAATAGATATCTAAAATCAGAAATTATTTTCGTCCGGTAGATTATCATGGCATTAAGCCCCTGAATCAGTTATTTTTATGTTCATTACACCTTTATATAAAAGCGTTGGATACGCGACCCTCCTATGATTTTTTGTGTTTTTTCTTTTAATCGAGGTCAATTCTTACAGAATTGCATCCAGTCCCTGGAAAGCGGTGCGGCGCATTCAAGAATCATTGTTTTCGACGATGACAGCGACGACCCAGAAACTATCGATATTCTTCAAGATATAAAAGCCAGGCATACGCTCGTGCAACCTGGACACAGCTCACAACACCACCTTGGTGGTCTCTACGGCAATATGCAGTCTGCACTGGAATATTGCCGGGATGAAGAACTGGTTTGCTACTTACAGGATGACACCCAGCTTGTTCGCCCGCTAACTGATGACGATATCTCTATCATCAATGAGGCATTTAACCGGTTACCCCGGCTAGGGTTTTTACATCAATGTTTTATAAAAGGCATCAACCGAACAAGGGATGCACAGTATAACTATGATCAGGATTCGAAACTCTATTTTCGGGCCCCGACTAAAAGAAGTGCGGGGCGTTTTTTTTCCGCATTGCTCATCATGAAACCGGATAGATTGGCTCAATCAGGCTGGCGATTTAAGTCATCCGAGCCGAAAAATAACCAACAAGCTGAAAACCTGTTTCAACCCATGGGCTATCTTTTCTCTCCTTTTGCAATGTGGTTACCCGAAGTGCCCGCCTACCGAGGAAAAACAAAAACGCTGGGGCTCAAACTGGCTGAAAGAAAGCGTGGATGTGGTTATTTTCCATTTCGGGAAATGACGGCCAGGGAAATCAAAACCATGAATGATCGACCTTCTAGCGAGATCCCTTTTGCAGAAGATTTTCTCAACTGTATCCCGAAAAGTCCAAAAAAACCCTGGGCCTACAACCCACTAACAGGTACCGGCTGGATGAAAATATTGAATCAACTTGAAATAAAAGCAAGGCAAATTTTTAGACGATAATAAACTGCTTATCCCCACTCAATCTGCCAATTTAAAATCGACCGTAATAGATTTATTGGCAGTCTGATTGGCCAGCACTAATCCGTTCTCGCCAAGTTGATCAAGCCTGACATCCAGTATTCCTGAGGATCTTATGGCACAATTATCGGACGTCACTCGATGATAATGCGGTGTATAACCAATCCACTGGTTACCGTCCGCATTAATGCTTTGCTCCCATAATACAGAAACGGTATTACCCAGGTGTTTTTTCAGTTCATGTTTTTTTAACCTGGCAGCCAGTTCGTGCATTTGATGACTACGTGCTTTCTTTGTAGCCTTATCTACTTGTCCAGACAAAGTAGCCGCTTTGGTGCCTTCACGCGGGGAAAAAGTAAAAATATGCATATGCCCAAATCCAACACTTTCGATATATTTCATGGTTTGGTGCCATTCCTGTTCGGTTTCTCCGGGGAAGCCCGCTATTAAGTCAGTGGTTATATTAAATAGCGGTATTGCTTCGCGAGCTTTTTCGACAATACGCGTGAATTCCGCAGTTTTACATCGTCTCGACATGCGTCTTAATACGCTATCGCTGCCGCTCTGGATCGGTAAGTGCATATGCGGCATCAGGCGACTATCCTCGAATAAACCGAAGAAGTTGTCGGGTAAATCCCAGGGCTCTACAGAAGCCAGCCTAATTCTGGGGATGTCGGTACGAGTCAAAATTTCGTTCAGCAAAATATAAAGACTGCTACCGGTATCACTACCAAATCCGCCAACATGAACGCCTGTGATGGCAATTTCCTGTACGCCGTTTTGGTGCAGGAAATTAATCTCCGAAATAATTTCGTCTATGCTTCTGCTGCGCTCTTCGCCCCGCGCTATGGTGACAATGCAATAGGTACAACGATAGCGACAACCATCCTGAACCTTGATAAAAGCGCGATGTCGACCGCGTAAAAAAAGTGAATTCTCGACGACCATACTTTCCTCGACTGGGATATCGAAGCTTTCCAATAAGCGATCGACCAGAACTTCTTTATCGTCATTGCCAACGACCAGGTCAACGCCCAGATAATTTTGTACTACCTGAGGATTCAAACTGGCGTGACACCCAGTTACCACCATTTTGGCTTTGGGATTATTACGATGCAAACGATTGATTTGCTGGCGAGACTTGCGATCAGCTTCGCGGGTGACCGCACAGGAATTGAATACGACAATATCGGCGTCTTTGCTATCACTGGTAACAGAATGACCGAGTTTCATAAACTGACTCGCCCAGTGTTCCAGCTCAGCTTCGTTTAATCGGCAGCCCAGAGCCTGGAAATTAATATTCACGTATTAATCCAGCTATAAAAAGAGCGCGGATGATAACAAATTTCGCTCCAGAACGAATCGTTTAACCCAATAATCCTTTGTCATGGCAAAAAAAAACCCGGCCAATCGACCGGGTTTTTGGCTAGTACAAGCAACATTTTTTACTTGCGGGTAGCAGGCCCATTCGCTTCAAGACCATTACTCATATAGGTCAGGAAATATTCCAGTGCGTTGTATTCATCGCTTTGTGCCTTGAATGGCTTAGCTCGAACCTGTTTGTTACAACCTCCGAATCGACGATGCGGTGTTCCCAAACTACCCCACTTGGCTCGATAAACCGGGAAATGAGTCAAATGACCTAACGCAGGACTGAGGCGATCGGCACGAATATTATTGCCCGCGTTGTACAAATGACAGTCGGCACAAGCCATATTCAGTTGGCCACGCTTCTGATAGAAATGCCGTTTACCAC
>JAUVCH010000155.1 GCA_030595795.1 Gammaproteobacteria bacterium | reverse complement strand
TTCAGCAAACCCCCTAACCTCATCCAAATCAGAACTAAACCGCATCGCAGGCAAACTACCAATCATCGCCTTGCCATAAGACTTACTGTTCAACCGATTGTCGCATAGTACAACGATGCCTCTGTCATTCACATCACGAATTAAGCGCCCGACGCCCTGCCGTAGACTGATGGTAGCTTCGGGAATCTGAACATCCATAAATGCATTGCCACCCTGGCTATTGACTAGCTGGAGCCTTTTCTTGTAGACCGGATCTCCAGGGGATTTAAACGGCAGCTTATCGATGATGACGCAGCGCAATTGATCGCCTTTCACATCTATACCTTCCCAGAAGCTGCTAGTACCGAGCAAGACGCCACGATTTGATTTCATGTATTGATGCAATAATTCACTGCGTTGATATTCACCCTGAATGAATAGCGGGTTATCTATTGTGCTTTGCAAGTATTCTGCGGTCCAGCTCAGCATGCGATAACTTGTGAACAGGATGAAACAATAACCATCGGTGGCCCTGATCAGCTCGCAACAAAGCTGTCCAAACAGTTTGGCGTAATTCCGATCCGAAGGATCGGGCAAGTCGTCGGGCACATATAACATGGCCTGTTTTTGATAATCGAAAGGGCTTTCGAATCGATTTTCATCGATGCCACTCAACCCCATTCTATCGCTGTAGTATTTAAACGACTGTTGAGAACTCAGGGTCGCCGAAGTAAAAAATATTGATTCAAAAGACGACTGTTCAAGTTGCTCACGAAACTGATCGCCAACTTCCAGTGGCGATACCATCAATCTGAAGCTGCGATCGTTCCATTCGTACCAGTTCACCTGAGAATCGTCGGGGCTTAGAAACTGAGCCAGCGATTGCTCGGAAGATTCCAGTCGGCGAAAACAGCTAGCGAGGTCTTTACCACGGCTAACCAATGGCTCGAGAGTTTCACGCAGCTCTTCGAATGCAGCCTGCATCTGCTCTACCACTTGCTTAATCTGTGGCGCGTACTGAATGCTTGACCAGTCTGATTTCTGTGAAAACTGACCCAATACCAGTCGAAAATCGGCCGCTGATTTCAGTAATCTATCTGCCGGGATCTGTAATTGTTTTGAATCAGCTGCCTCCGACAGCTCGGCATCGATCATATCCCGGCACAGGTATTCTAATTGACGCATACTAATTTGATCGCCATAAAAGTGACTGGCGACATCGGGTAGCTGGTGCGCTTCATCGAAGATCAACACTTCGGCTTCGGGTAGAATTTCGCCGAAACCTTCCTGCTTTAGAGTCAAATCAGAAAAATACAGATGATGATTGATAACTACTATATCTGCGTCCATCGCTTTCTTACGAGCCCTGGCGACGAAACAATTTTCGAATTCTGGACAATCACTACCGAGGCAGTTATCCGCATTCGAAGTTGCATAAAACCACATCCAGTCATTTTCCGGGATGGCCGAGAACTCACTAATATCCCCAGTCACTGTTTCCAGTGACCATTCAGACAAAGCAGCAAACAACGATGCCATTTCGCGTTTCTGAAATTGCTTCTGATGCTTGTGCAGGTTAATTCGGTGTGGGCAGCAATAGTTACTACGGCCTTTTAATAACGCTGTTTTACGGGAGTTGACGATGGTTTTGCGGATTAACGGAATATCTTTGAAATACAGTTGATCCTGTAAATTCTTGGTGCCGGTTGATATGACTACCTTCTTGTCACTGAGAAATACAGGCACCAGGTAGGCAAACGATTTTCCGATGCCAGTGCTAGCTTCGATAATGTGGCTCTCACCTTTTTCGATCGAGTCAGCTATTAATCTCGCCATCTCAAGTTGGCTTTGTCGAGGGCTGAAATCCGCGATTTCCTCACTGATGATGCCGTCCTCGCCAAGTACCGCATCGACATCTAGCTCACTGGCTAACTTAGCCATCCATTACTCCCAGGCCACACTGCTCTCTGAGTGACTGGTTAGCCTGCTCAAGATCAGTTAGTGTCGCGCTATAACTTCGCGAACGTTCGATCATTTGCAGGCATTTACCATAATTCTTTTCCTGCCAGTAACTCAGGGCCAGATAATGCCAGCTATACGGATTCCGTGGCTCAATTTTTATTGCACGCTGTAATAAATCGATAGCCTCTCTTGAATTATCCTGAGTCAGTGCAGTCATAGCGGCGCGATGAAGTTGCGCAACAGGCCCTGTCGATGCTTTTGTCGACATAGCCACCCTTTCATATCGGTTTTCCTGAGGGGCAAACATGCAGGAAGTCAGCAATAGAAACAGGGTTATTAATAACAGTGGTTTTAAAAACATCAGATCTCAATCATTTATCAGGAACAATTTCCGCGCTGGCTCGGCAATTGTTTCTGTGTAAAGGGTAACAGCACACTATCGGTACAGCCGTCCGGGGTTATTCGACCATTGAATCGGTTTATATGACGCCATTCCAAAGCTTCATCGCGAGTGATTTTGAAGGCTTTAATTTCCCTGCGCTCCATGATGTCGGCCCAGACTCTGAGCGCCCCAGAAGAACCGGTTAAGTTTACCGGACTATTATCGTCGCGGCCTAACCAGATAACCGATAATATCTGGTCGCTAAATCCGGCAAACCAGGAGTCGCGAGCATCGTTGGTGGTGCCGGTCTTACCCGCCAGGGTTTTCCCTGAAAAACGATTATTTAAATATCGTGCGGTGCCCTCTTCTGCAACGCCTACCAGGGCTCGCTGCACCTGCAGCATTGTCGATTGATCGAACAGTTTGACCGAATCAATTGGATTACTCTCCAGTTCACGATTCTCAGCGTCGGTGACCCGTCGAATCGAAGTTAAAGGCGTAAAATAGCCATTGTTAGCAATCACCTGATACATTTGGGCGACTTCGAATACCGACATCGCCGTGGTACCGAGTAGCAACGACGGGTAGATAGTATCGTGCTTGAGTAAACGAATTTTTTCCAGGTTGAGAGCCAGTGGTTCGAGTCCGCCATTCACACCAAGATTAACAAAAGGCAGGTTGTAGGATTTAACAAATGCCTGATAAAGCGTCATTTCTCCATGTAACTTGCGATCATAGTTACGCGGTTCCCATACCTTACCATCGGATTGCTTGATACGTATCGGCTTATCTTCCACTATCGACGCCAGCGAATAATGGCCCTTGTAGAGCAGGCTGTAGAGCAGTAAAGGTTTAATCAACGATCCAATTTGTCGCTGGGCCATGATAGCTCGGTTAAATCCTGGATAATCGACCTCACGGTCTCCCACCAGCGCCTGTATATCGCCATTCAGATAATCCGTCATAATCACTGCAGATTGTAATTCAGGTTGATTAAACCGGCTCAAGCCGACTTTTAAACCCTGTTCCAGCCCACGCTGCACGAGTGGATCAAATGGCGTGAAAATTTGTAACCCTCTTGCCGATAATTCGCCAGGAGGATAATTAATTCCTAGCTGGCGCTTGACCAGGTCGAGATAGGCTGGAAATGGATTGACACCGGGTAATCGATTCACCGTACCTAGCGGTTGTTGTATAAATGTCTGATAATCGATTTCGTCTATTAAATCGTTATCGAGCATTACGCGTAACATCAGGTTACGCCGTTGCAGAGCAGCCTCTGGGTGTTTCATGGGGTTGTAGCGCGTCGGCCCCTTAACCATAGCAACCAGTAAGGCAAGTTTGTCTGTACTGAGTTGATCAAGCGTCTGCTTAAACAACATTCGACTGGCGAGTGAAAAACCATGTATCGAAATTTTGTTTTGCTGAAGTAGAAAAACCTCGTTCAGGTAGGCAAGCAAGATAGCTTCCTTGCTAAAACGAACCTCAAGTATGAAAGCCATAAAGGCTTCGTTGATTTTTCTTGGCAAGGAGCGTTCGGGTGTTAAAAATAGATTCTTGGCAAGCTGTTGGGTAAGCGTGCTACCACCCTGTACCGTTTTGCCAGCCTTCAAATTAGCCAGGAATGCTCGACCAATAGATACCGGATTAACACCAAAGTGCTGGTAAAACTGTCGATCTTCTACTGCGAGCAGAATATCGATGAGTTGAGGGGGGATTTCGTCTGCGCTCAGTAAAGACCTATCCTCGCCACTCCCCGGATGATAGCTACCAATAATTACAGGCGGTAATCGCACCAAATCGAGATTTGTTGCGTTGTCGAGGTCGATGACTCGATAAACCTGACTACCGTCGAATTCAATCCGTAAAAACCGTCCAGCTTCGAGCCGATCACTAAATTCAAAGCCGCGACTTTGCAGCTCAATACTATTACCAGAAACACGATACTGGCCAATTTCGGGGATAGATTCCACCGGTTTATAAACCGACAACTCCAGTTCGTATACCAGAGAATCGATATCGAGTTTAGCACCGGGATAAATTTCTAATGGCCGTGCGTAGACACGCGAAGGAATTTCCCAGGTTCCGCCTTCGAAACGTGTGTTAATGAGATAATTTAAGTAATACAGATAGGCCGACAGCGCAACGACCAGGAATATAGCGGTCGCTGCCAATAGGCGTTTGCGGGCACTATGATTTACCCTCGTCTTACCTTTTTTGGATTTCCGCCTGGATTTTCTTGCCATTTTCTATTCAGGACTGGTTCGCTAAATTCCTTTTGTTGCGCACCGCTTCGGCTAGCTCTCGCAGCAGCATATCGGAATCGTCCCATCCGATACAGGCATCGGTAATGCTTTGCCCATAGGTTAGCTCACCACCCTCGACATAGTTTTGACGACCTTCTACCAGATGACTCTCTATCATCACACCAAATATATTTTTCTGTCCGGTTTTCATCTGGTGCGCGATGTCGTGACAAACTTCAATCTGCTTCTCAAACTTCTTCGAACTATTTGCATGACTGCAATCGACCATAACATTCGAATTCAAATCACTGGCTTCGAGTTTCTCAACGGCCTCGTTGACGCTTTCACGGTCATAGTTGGGACGACTACCTCCACGCAGAATAACGTGGGAATAAGGATTGCCCGTAGTGACAAAAATCGCGGAATGACCCTGGAGAGTTAGAGACATGAAATTATGTGAATTCTTTGCTGCGCCTATTGCATCAATCGCAATCTGAATTCGACCGTCGGTACCATTTTTAAAGCCCACTGGGCAGGATAAACCCGAGGCAAGCTCTCGATGGCCCTGACTTTCGGTAGTTCTCGCTCCTATTGCGCCCCAGGAAACCAGGTCAGAAATATACTGTGGGCTGATTAAATCGAGGTATTCATGTCCTGCGGGAATGCCCATCTCAGAAAGATTAAGCAACAGTTTACGCGCCATGCGAACACCCTTGTTGATATGGAAGCTATTGTCCAGATCGGGGTCATTAATCAAACCCTTCCAGCCTACGGTAGTACGCGGCTTTTCGAAATAGACGCGCATGACGATTAATAAATCGTCTTTCAGTTCATCTATCAAGGGCTTCAGCCGATTGGCATACTCGAGCGCTGCTTTGGTATCATGAATCGAACAGGGGCCGATGATCACTACCAGTCGGTCATCCTTACCATCGAGTACATCATAAATACCCTGTCTGGCATCGTGTACTACCTTCGCTGCGTGTTCACTGATCGGTAGATCAGACATTAATTCTTCGGGCGATAGAATTTCTTTGACATCCTTAATACGGAGGTCCTTGGTTTCGAGCGTAGTCATTATTTCGGCTTGGCCTACAAAGTGAGGGTGGTTGTTCGTGAAAGGTCGCTATTTTTAATCATCGGGGGCCTAATTTCCAGCATTAAATCCTGTTAACAATGTCTGTGTTTGGCCGACTTCCAGTCGAGGTCCATACTGAGTCACGATTTTAGACGATGCCAGTGATGCCAGATCTCCGGCTTTTTGATAAGTCATACCCCGTGTTAACGCATACAGAAAAGCTCCAGCAAACATGTCTCCGGCACCGAGAGTATCAATAGCGGTGGCTGGATGTGGGGCAATATGGGTTAATTTATCGCCATCAAATACAACAGCACCTTCTTTGCCCCGGGTGATAGCAAAGGTTTTGGCGACTTTCTTTAGGTAGTGAATGGTTTCATCCAGGTCTCTGGTTTGAGCAAGTTCAAAGGCTTCGTCCTCGTTGGCAAATAGCAAGTCGACGCCGTCTCCGATCATTGCCTCTAGCCCTTCGCGAAAATAAAGCACCATGTTGGGATCAGACAGCGTCAGCGCGGTTTTTACTCCCCTGTCTTCAGCGATACGACGGGCTTCGATCGCTGCATCGCGAGTACAATCTGCCGTTACCAAATATCCTTCGATGTATACGTACTGCGAATGAGCTATCGCATCGTGGTCTATATCACTATGATCAAGCTCGGCGCTGACACCAAGGAAGGTATTCATCGTCCGATCAGCGTCGGGAGTGACGAACACAAGGCATTTGCCTGTTACGCCAGAGGGCGCACTGGCAATATCGATCTTCGAATCAACGCCTGACTGTTTCAGGTCATCAGCAAAAAACTGGCCGGTAATATCGCTGGCTACTCGACAGTCAAAATGTGTTTTACCACCCATTTGTGAAATCGCAATAATGGTGTTCGCCGCCGAGCCTCCACAGGCCATACTTTCATGCGAATCACCTAAATGCCGAATCAAACCATTCTGTTTGGGCTCATCAATTAGAGTCATCAAACCCTTCTCGATGCCGAGTTCATTCAGCTTTGATTCCTCGGTGTGATATTCGATATCAACCAGCGCATTACCGATAGCGTAAACGTCGTATTTCTTCATAAATAGTCACTATTCCTAATATAATCAACAAATTAACTGGTATATCTTACCTTAATTCTAGGTATTATTAGTAATTATTTGATTCAATAACAAATTGAGCATTAAATCACCTAAATCGGCAAATACTGCTTTTCAAAAGCACCTAAAGGGTCTATATATATTATCTGTATCACGGACATACGGGGGTATATTATGACATACAGGATAGAAACCACAGACCCTATCACCGGTAAAACGCTGGAACAATTGATCGACATGCCATACGTTGTCGAAGATTCCGAGGATGACAGCCTGATCATTTATTTTG
>JAUVCH010000114.1 GCA_030595795.1 Gammaproteobacteria bacterium | reverse complement strand
CGGCGACTTTCATGCCGTCTGCTTCGGACATTTCGGGCAGCGAGTAAATTCGGTCGCGTTCCTGCTTCACCTTCCACAACTCAACATCACCCATAATAACGGTGTTGATAACGCTGTGTTCTTCAAACGCAAACTGGTTCTGACTGAGTATGCCAACTTTGTTGCCGGGTGTAATAGATACATTGCCGGAAGTAGGGGCCAGTTCGCCACTGAGAATTTTCATCAAAGTAGACTTGCCGCAGCCATTCGCACCGATCAGGCCGTAGCGATTGCCGTTACCAAATTTGGCAGAAATATTTTCAAACAGGGGCTTAGCGCCAAACTGCATGGTGATGTTAGCGGTGGAGATCAAAAGAGTGTTCCTGACAGGTCAAAATTAGGGATTAACCGACGACGTATAATGAGACACGCCAAAGGCGCGCGCACTTTAAAGTATTTGTGGGTAAATGTCGAGGCCGGTATGGCATAGTGTTTATTCGAAATTATCCCACACATAATCAGGGGTTCTCCCCACCCAAAACCAACAACCTCCAATTGCGTCAACAAACAACAAATGATAACGTCAGCCGCTGTTTTCCAGATACTTATTATCATGAAATATTCATCTCTTATCGAACGAGTCAGCGGCAGTTCCGCCGATGTCTGGGACTCGCATTATGCGGCTGTAGCGGCCAATAAAAATGGGGAGGATGTCATTGTCCTGAGCGTTGGCGACCCCGATTTCGACACGCCTGCCGCGGTAATCGACGCCGCCACGGATGCCATGAAAGGAGGCGATACGCATTACACCTCGATTAAAGGAAACAATGCCTTGCGTAGTTGTATCGCCGAGCGTCACCAGCGCAGTAGCGGCCAGGAAGTCGATTTAAATAATGTCATTATCACCTCCGGTGCTCAGAATGCATTGTTCGGGGTTAGCCAGTGCATCTGTGAAGCTGACGACGAGATAATCGTATTGCAGCCTATGTATGTCACTTATGAGGCGACGATACAGGCGACAGGAGCCAGGTTGGTACCTGTAGTACTCGATGTTGATAGCGGTTTCAGCTTTGATGCGGAAAAGCTAAAAACTGCTATTACTGCCAATACTAGAGCCATTTATTTTGCTACGCCGAGTAACCCGACTGGCATTACACTCAACCCAGACGAATTAGCCGCGATAGCAGAACTCGCTATCGAGCACGATTTATGGGTTGTATCAGACGAGGTTTATTCCGATTTCGTCTACGAAAATGATTTTCATCACATCTCCAGCCTGCCAGGTATGGCTGAACGCACTGTGACAATCGGCAGTATGTCGAAGTCTTATGCCATGAGTGGATGGCGAGTCGGCTGGGCGATTGCACCTACCGGGTTAGTCGATAATCTGGAGAGACTAGGGCTGTGTATGCTCTATGGATTGCCAGGTTTTATTCAACAGGCTGCCCTGCATGCACTATTGAACTGTGAGCAGGATATGCTCGACATGCGAGCCATTTATCGCCGTCGCCGCGATCTTCTGGTCGATCGGTTTGCTTCGATACCAGGTCTTAAGGCATTGAAGCCCGACGCGGGTATGTTTCTGATGGTTGATGTGCGAGGTACTGGTTTAAGCGCGCCAGAGTTTGTTAAGCAGTTGTACGATCAAACGCGAGTATCGGTGCTCGATGCGACGGCTTTTGGTGCCAGTGCGGAAGGTTTTGTGCGCGTCTCCTATACGGTCGAAGATTCTTTGCTAGACGATGCTATGGCGCGAATTGCTAACTTTGTTAACACACAGGATTAAATTAAACTATGGATATACAGCGATGTTGGTGGTGTGGCGACGATGAACTTTATCAGCAATATCATGACCAGGAGTGGGGCGAGCCTCAACACGATGAGCGATTATTATTCGAGTTTCTCTGTCTGGAAGGTGCGCAAGCAGGTTTAAGCTGGATTACTATATTGCGCAAGCGTGAACACTACCGGCAGGTATTTGATAACTTTAATGCCGAAAAAATTGCAGTCTACGGCGACAGGAAAATAGCCGATTTACTGACTGATCCGGGGATCGTGCGTAATAAACTCAAGGTCAATGGTTTTGTCAAAAATGCCAGGGCATATTTAAATATGCGAGATCAGGGGGAGTCATTGCACGATTATTTGTGGAACTATGTCGATGGCGAGCCGTTGCAAAATAACTGGCGTTCGATGGACCAGGTGCCTGCCAATACGAAAATATCCGATTCGATAGCAAAAGATTTAAAAAAGCGAGGCTTTACTTTTGTCGGCAGTACTATTTGCTATGCTTTCATGCAGGCAGCAGGGCTGATCAACGACCATCTGGTAGGATGTTATCGGCACCGAGAGCTGGGTGGAAAAGAATGAGGTTATTCAATGGTAAGCGCTAAGGTTCAATATCTTGCAGAAGCGAGCGAACATCCGGTTTATTATGCTTCGGCGCCCGGCCGTGACGCCCAATTTAAGGTTGATCAGGGGATGAAGTATTATCGGGTCGATGTCGAAGACGCGCGTAGTCGTTCGACAACACCGAATGCTTTTGATGGACAGGATGTGAGTGGTTTCGATTTGATTAATTGTCCCAGCCTGGTAAAAAACTTTCTAGACAAAAACACGGTTGAATCGGCTTACGAAGCTGAGCTTCGAGAACTTATCATCTCGCATACCGGGGCTCATCGGGTTGAATTCTTCGATCATACGGTTCGAGCTTCCGATCCAGAATTACGCGAAACCAGGCAGGTTCGAGAACCTGCAACCCTGGTGCATAATGACTACACCGCAAAATCGGGTTTTGTCTGCCTGGACGAAAACCTCGGCGATGAAGCTGAGGCACTGTCTAAAACACGCTTCCAAATAATCAATGTCTGGCGGCCACTGGTCGATCCGGTGGAAAACTTTCCGCTTGCCTTATGTGATGCTCGTAGTATTGATGACAATGATACATTCGATGCCGAACGTCGTGCCCCTAATCATATTGGTGAGATTATTTTGGCAACCTATAACCCAAATCATCGCTGGTTTTACTTCTCCGATATGCGACCCAACGAAGTATTAATGTTTAAGACCTTCGACTCGATCGATCAGGGTAAGACCAATTGTAGTATCCATACCGCAATCGATTTACCCGATGCGCCGACCAATGCCCGCCCACGGGAAAGCATCGAAAGTCGCGCCTTCGTATTTTATTCTGAGTGAATTAACCACATGTCAGCACAACAAAGAAAGCAGAATTTACTCACCATATGGCAGGCTGCGGTCTCAGCAGTTTCTGGTGAGCAGGCGGTCGAACGCGCGATCTTAGCCGATACCGAATTTAAGCCCGATCAAATTATTGGGGTTGGCAAAGCTGCGGTGGGCATGTGCCAGGGTGCGCTGAATCAATACCCGGATTGCAAAGCCCTGATAGTCACCAAATACGACCATGCCGACGAAGATATTCTTGATAGAGCTAATGTTCGGGTCATCGAATCCGCGCATCCTATTCCAGACCAACAATCATTAAACGCGGGCAATGCCATGCTCGATTGCGTTGGAAAGTTGGCGCCTGAAAGCCGATTGTTATTGCTGGTATCCGGTGGCGCATCGGCACTAGCAGAGGCTTTATCCGACGAAATGAGTCTTCTTGATTTGCAGTCGGTTACCGACGAAATGATTTCGACAGGTAAAACAATCGGAGAAATAAATAGTAAGCGTAAGCAGATGTCACAGATTAAGGATGGCAAGTTATTAGCGGTTTTTAACGGTGCCGAAGCGCGGGTTTATGCGATTTCGGATGTTGAGGGCGATAGCATTGGGACTATCGGGTCGGGTATTGGTGACTGTCATCGTGCCACAGTGCCCGCTGCTTCAAAAGTAATTGCGTCTAATCAGATTGCCCGCGAGCAAGCCTGCGATACTGCACAATCGCTTGGCCTGACGGTTAAGCACAATGAAGAAAGTCTCTACAACGATGTATTTCAGTTAGCTCCGCAAATTGGCCAAAGACTGGCTAATGCTGAACCGGGTGTCTATATCTGGGGTGGAGAACCCACGGTAATATTACCCGAAAACCCAGGGCGGGGCGGACGAAATCAGGCGTTGGCACTAGCCATATCGGAGCATTTATTGGATAAAAATAATATCGCTTTGTTAGTCGCGGGCACTGACGGTTCCGATGGCCCAACCACTGCCGCAGGCGGTTTGGTCGATGAAAATACCTTTGCCGACAAAGAAGATGCCGTAGCCGCGTTAAATCAAGCCAACGCCGGAACCTATCTTGAACAACATAATAGTTTATTTGTCACCGGCCCAACCAACACCAATGTGATGGACCTCGCCATTGCTATTGTCGATTAGGAATTACTCACAGAATGAACGAAGTTATACAGTTATTACAGTCACACCGCTCGATACGAAAATTCACCGATGACGAAATTCCGCAGGAAGCTCTCAATGAACTGATCAAATGCGGACAGTCAGCAGCAACCTCTAGCTTTATCCAGGCCTGTACCGTAATCCAGGTCGAAGATAAAACTAAGCGCGATGAATTAGTTGTGCTTGGGGGAAATCAGCCTTATATCGCCAGTGCCGCAAGGTTCCTAGTTTTTTGTGCCGACATGAACCGTCATCAGCTCGCCTGTAATATACATCAGGCAGAAATGCAAAGTGGTTTCACCGAACAGTTTATTACCGCTACCGTCGATTGTGCTTTATTTGCACAAAACGTGATTACTGCCGCGCAGTCGCTGGGTATTCAGGGGGTTTACATCGGTGGCATTCGAAATCAAATTCAGGCGGTGACCGACTTACTGGAGTTACCTCAACTGGTTTATCCAGTATTTGGTATGTGTCTTGGTTATCCGGCACAAAACCCGGAAGTCAAACCCCGACTACCATTGTCAGTGGTATTGAAAAAAGATAGTTATTACGATGAAAGTGACCCGGCTACTATACGAGATTACGATGAACAGGTTCGTGAATATTACCGCACCAGAACCGGTGGCAATAAAGATACGGCCTGGAGTGAACAGATTTCAGAAATGCTGGTTAAGGAGGTGCGGCCGCATATGCTGGAATATTTAAAGTCGCAAGGGTACTTGCTTAAATAAGGTTGTATCCAGCTCAATATTTAAATTGCGAAACCAGATATCTTAAATCAGTTGCCAATTTAGCTAAATCAGTACTCGAAGCAGCTAACTTTCCGGAAGCCGATGCGTTTTCATCGGCAACCTGACTAATGTCGGTGACGTTATGGTTTAATTTTTCTGTGACTGATTTCTGTTCATCCGATGCTTTCGCTATTTGAATATTCATACTGGTAATTGTATCGACAGATTTGGTAATGGCCTGTAGCGCCTCTCCCGCATTAGTCGCCTTAGAGACACTAATTTTAGTTTTTTCCTGTCCCTGAGTGATGGTTTTAACAGCAGCATGAGCTCGTGATTGCAAATTATTGATCATACCCTGAATTTCTTCAGTTGATTTTTGGGTTCTGCTTGCTAGCGTTCTTACTTCATCAGCAACCACCGCAAATCCGCGACCCTGTTCGCCTGCGCGTGCTGCTTCGATGGCTGCATTCAAGGCGAGTAAATTAGTCTGCTCGGCGATACTTTTGATTACATCTAATACCGAGCCTATCGATTCTGTTTCTTTCTCAAGTTCCTTAATGACGTTTGCACCAGCATCAATTTCTACCGATAATTCATTGATAGATCCAATCGTATCTGTAACGACAGATAATCCCGTTTTGGCTTTTTCGTCCGCCTCCTGAGCGGAGTTAGCCGCCAGATTGGCGTTGGACGCGACCTCGTGCATCATTGACGTCATACCTGTTATGGCGGTTGCCACGTGTTCTGTCTGCATGCGTTGTTGTTGTGAACCTCGCTGCGTCTGGTCGACGATGGTCGAGACATCTTTCGCTACCAGGGAAAGGTTTTCAACACCCTGCGCTACCTCGGTTACCAAATTATGGACTTTTTCGGTGAAGCGGTTAAAGCCATCGGACATTTGCGTTAACTCAGACTTGCCATCGGATCGCAGGCGTCGGGTTAAATCGCCTTCGCCTGCGGCAAGGTCTTCGATCGCTAGTACCGCCTCGCCAATCGGCAGGGTGATCATGCGCTCGATAAAGAAAGCGATAATAATGCCGATAAATATACCCAAACTCATTCCCATAATTACGTTTGAACTCGCGGTATCGGTGGCTCTTTGTAAGGCAGCATTTTCTTTAGCAACATCATCACGCAACTGCTCAACCAGATTTACCAGTTCCTTTTGTGAATCGACAATAATAGGCCCTATTTCATTTTTGGTGAGGTAAATATCGTTACGATATTTATCAGTGCTGTGGATTGCTATGGTTTGGTTTAAGGCTTCCATATAATCTTTGCGAATTTTCAGGTACTCCGGAAAAAGATCCGCCTGCTCGAAGGTTAGTAGGTCTTCTGAATTCGATATGAATGATGACTTGGCGTCTAAGACTTCGTTCATAGCACTCATATTGGTGATGTTTACCTCGGTTCGAAAAGCCAGGAAAGTACGTAATTCACCGATTAACTGGGCGTTGTAGTACCGAGTATTGTATAGCGCCTGTCTAAATTCGCTTCTGGCTTCTTCGCTATTATCTTCATCCCATTCCGAAACAATCATCTGGCTGATCATGCCCTGGATCGATCGAGCCATCGGGTTTAGCTTTTCTCCAGCGATAGCCATGGCGGGAATATTCATTGCATCGTTGCTAACCAGTTCTACGATTCGGTTCTTATAACTTGCTAGCTTGCCAATATGTTCTGCAATTGTTTCTACTGCTACGAGATAGTTTTTATTGGACGAAATATATTCTTCAGATTGAAGAGCCTGCAGGACTAAATTAGCCTCTTGCATAGATTGATCATATTTTTCGATATAGCTGTCTTCCCGGGTGAGCATGTAAAGAGCAAGCGAACTGTTGGTCGATTCTAACTGGAAGGCGAGATTTTGTGCCGATAATACGGCGGGTTGGATTTTCTCGGTTACTTTATTAATGCCGGTACTAAGCGAGTTGAACTGAGACAAGGTGCTCACTGAGACAACAGCAAGTATCACCAAAATTAGCCCAAAGCCGAACCAGACTCTTTGCTTAATGGTTGTATTCCTGCCCAGGTTATCTAACCTGCATTTGCTTAAGATATTCATAGTGTGTTTTAGAGTACCGAATAATTATTTGGACAGATATCTGGTATTTATAGTAGATAAGGTCGGCTTTTTCCGTAAATACTTTAGGAATATCTGAACATATAGATGTATTGAGCACCTGTATGGAACCGGGCTGGAGTAGTCTCTACATGAACAGGGTACGATGGTGTTCGTTATTCAGCCGATGAGATGCATACTGTTAATCTTGTGAGTCTGGATGGTGAGTTTTGCACGGTTAGGACTACTGCGGAGTTGCTCAGTTAAACAGACGATACCCAGACTTTTTAGAGCAACGCCTTAATCTCATCCAGCGATGCCGGGTCTTCGATGGTGGAAGGCACGACGTACTCTTCGCCATCGATCATACTACGCAGCGTTTTTCGTAATATTTTTCCGGAACGGGTTTTTGGTAAACGCGCGACTATCAGTGCTTCTTTGAATGCTGCGACTGCACCAATTTTCTCTCGGACCATAGCGATCAATTCGCTCACAATTTGATCAGGATCCACGTCGACTACGTTTTTGAGCACAACAAGTCCCATGGGTATCTGACCTTTTAACTCGTCTTTTCTACCGATTACGGCGCATTCGGCCACCATCGGGTGTTTGCCGACAATTTCTTCCATTTCACCAGTAGACAATCGATGCCCGGCAACATTAATGACATCATCCACACGTCCCATGATGAAAAGATAACCATCTTCATCGAAATATCCGCCATCACCGGTCGCGAAATATCCGGGGTAGGTTTGCAGATAGGCTTCCTTGTAGCGGTTGACGTCGCCCCAGATGGAAGTCAGGCAGCTTGGTGGCAAGGGTAATTTAATCGAAATAAAACCCTGCGTGTTGGCAGCTAGCTGGCTTCCCGCGTCATCAAGAACTTGAACGTTAAAACCCGGGACTGGTACGGTTGAAGATCCAGACTTCGGTGGCATTGGTTCTAGCCCATGCATATTGGCGGCTATCGCCCAGCCAGTTTCGGTTTGCCACCAGTGGTCGAGAACGGGAACCTTGTAAGTCTCGCACAACCAGTCGTAGGTAGGTGGATCGAGTCGCTCACCCGCAGCAAATATAGTTTCGAAGCAGGAGAGGTCGTAGTTTGAGGCCAGCTCGCCGTTTGGATCCTCTTTCTTAATCGCGCGGAATGCTGTTGGGGCCGTGAACAGGGCTTTCACCCCGTGCTCTGAAATGACTCGCCAGAAGGCTCCAGCATCTGGTGTCATGATGGGCTTGCCCTCGTATAGCACGGTTGTACAGCCATGAATCAAGGGTGCATAAACGATATAGGAATGACCGACTACCCAGCCGACATCGGATGCCGCCCAGAAAACTTCGCCGGGTTCCATGTCATAGATGGCACTCATGCTGTACTTCATGGCAACGGCGTGACCACCATTTTCACGCACCACGCCTTTGGGTTTTCCAGTAGTACCCGAGGTGTAGAGTATGTAGAGTAGGTCGGTGCCTTTAACCGGCACACAATCTGCCGGTTTTGCATTCTCCATGCCGTCTCGCCAGTCGTGGTCACGACCGGCCAACATGCTCGCGTTAGCCTGTGGACGCTGTAAAACAATACAGCAATCCGGAGTATGGCTGGAGATACGTATGGCTTCGTCGACTAGCGGTTTGTACTCGATAACACGGTTTATTTCGATACCGCAGGAGGCCGTTAATATGACTTTTGGCGTCGCATCTTCAAGCCGTACCGCGAGTTCTGGCGGGGCAAATCCACCGAATACGACAGAGTGGATGGCACCAAGCCGGGCGCAGGCCAGCATCGAAATAACTGCTTCTGGAATCATCGGCATATAGATGACGACACGGTCGCCTTTCTCGACGCCGTAATGTCTCAACATTCCCGCACAGAGCGCCACTTCATCGCGTAGTTCTCTGAAAGAATAAGTTCTCTTTTGCTCGGTAACTGGTGAGTCGTAAATCAGAGCCGTCTGGGCTGCCCGGCCATTATTGACGTGGTAATCAAGGGCCAGGTGGCAGGTATTAAGCTCGCCATCGGCATACCAGCGCTGAATACCATTTTCGTCGGTTGACAGAATATTCCGTGGTGGTTTGAACCACTCAATTAACCCCGCCTTGTCAGCCCAAAATTTTTCGGGATCATCAATCGATGATTGATACTCTTGCTGATAAGACATTTTTGCACTCCTCTAAATATTGAAAGCCTTTAAAATCGTTATATACGGCAATGGACTCGATCTTGATATAATTGGTCTAGGATTTTACTTTAAAGAAAAATTCTCATTCATGATTTCAATGAAACGTTCCGAGGGCGCAGACAGGAATTTTCCCTTGCGGGTTACGATGCCATAGCTGCGTTTTGGAAAATATTGATCGACCGGAATAACGTGCATATTCTCCCGATCCCTTTCGGTGAGGCAAACATCGGTCACTATCGAAATACCTTGGCCAAGACCAACATAGCGTTTTATCACTTCCCAGCCGCCTGCTTCCAGGGTGACCTGAAAACTGACATTATGTTGAGCAAATACCATTTTTACGATGTGCCAGGTACTCAGATGGCGGGGCGGCAATATTAATCCGTATTTACCTATGTCCTTTATGGTTACTTTTTCAAGTCTAGATAACGGATGATTAGTCGGTGTAATAACAACCGGGTTGAATGTGACTATCGGCTCATAATTAAGATCGTCGGGTACTTCAAGCATGGAGCCTACCGCAAAATCGACCTTGTCGTTTCTTAATAACTCCATACCATTACGTCCGGTTTCATTCGCCAATCGTAATTTAATACCTGGAAATTGATCGGTGAACTGTCGCACTGGGGTCGGCAAAATATAAAGGATGGTTGATTCTCCCGCCGCTATATTAAGCTCACCAGATGTCAGGTTTCCGCAATGGGCATCGAAGGTTTCCTTGAGTCGATCAATCCCCTGGACATGGGGCAGGCATAACTCATATAGAATGCTACCTTCGGTGGTGAGGGTAAGTTTAGGGCCGCAGCGTTCGAACAAAGAAGTTTCCATTTCTTCTTCCAAAGCGTGTATTTGTAAAGAAATAGTGGGTTGACTGGCAAACAGAGACTCGGCCGCTCTGGTCATGCTGCCGAGTTTTGCGGTTTGGCAAAACGCACGTAACTTTTTCAGATGGTTTTGCTTGTAATAAGTGTTTCCCATATCGCGGTCTCACATACTGATTGATCATTAAACTAATTAATAATGAACTCTATTATAATTTGTTTAATCAATTATTAAATAATTGTATGAAGCATGTCAATTCAATCAATAAATCCCAACGTTCTAACTTTATCCGAAAAATGTAAATAATTAACATTTGTCAGATTTATCCTACAAAAATTAAGGCCTTTGGCGATATTCAAGATCGAGAATATTTGGCAATATGCGATCACTAGAAATTTACGGAAAGCATCTATGGAACACCCTCAAATATCGACTCAATCTGCCGATTCCAGGCGAGTCTTAACTAACCTCAGCTTTGCGATAGATGAAGCCAGACTGGTCAGAAAAATTGTCGAGCTTAGTGACGATCTCCATCGGATAGAGCTTCAACCAGATTCATCGGATCGTGCTCGATTTATTCGGAGAGAAATCGCTCATCTGGAACTGGAATTAACCGAAACTCGCATATTGGCTAAAGCCAGTTAGTCACTTATCACGTGGAAACCTGAGTTTCTGGGAATAGGGGAACACGTCTTCGTATATGCCAGCTTTTATATTTTCCTGCTTTTGAATCCAGAAATCGGCATTAAGTAAATCCTTGTGGTGTTTTAAAAAAGCCCGCCGTGTGCGTTTGTCTGAAAATATAAAAGTCGCAAATTCTTCCGGAAATATATCGTTCGAGCCAACGCTATACCAGGGCTCGGCTGCAAATTCGTCTTCCGGGTAACGAGGGGGAGGAATCTTGCGGAATTTACATTCGGTTAAATAACAAATCTCATCATAGTCATAAAATACCACCCGTCCCTGGCCTTGACCGGTAATGCCAAAGTTTTTCAATAAAAGGTCGCCGGGAAATATATTAGCACCAGCTAGCTCCTTGATGGCCTGCCCATAGCCCCGCATGAGTCGATCTAGAGTTGGTTCGTCGGCGCGAACTATGGCGATGTTGAGCGGTGTCATGCGTCGCTCGATATACAGGTGTTTGATGACGATGTAATCGCCTTCCTCTGAAATGCTATTTCCGCAGCTATCGTATAACTCGTCGAGTAATTCGGTGGCGAGACGGTTACGTGGCAGTGCGACATGTGAGTATTCGAGTGTATCTGACAAACGACCGACACGGTCGTGCTCTTTAACTAGCCGGTAAGTATTGAGTACTTCCTGTCGAGTGACTTTTTTCGGTGGTGGAAATCGGTCTCGAATGACTTTAAAAACATAAGGGTAGGATGGCAGTGTGAATACCGCCATTACCATTCCCTTAATACCCGGAGCGAAAATCATTTGGTCTTCGGAGTGTTTGAGGTGATGCAGAAAATCGCGATAGAAATCGGTTTTACCCTGTTTATGCAATCCGATGGCCGAGTAGATTTCGTCTTTATCTCGAGTGGGCATCATGCTGCGCAAAAAACTCACAATCGAAGATGGTACAGGGTGATCAACCATAAAATAGACATAGGAAAACTCAAACAGTCTCGACAATCCTCGGGTTCCAATAATGATTGCGTCTGCATATATGGCTGATTGTTCGTTATGGAGAATAGGGATAGCGAAGGGTATTTCTTTATCGGAGTTAATGCATTTACCGATGATATAGGCGGCCTTGTTGCGATAGAAAACAGTGCTGATAACCTGAAACTGAAAATTTAAATGGGCTTGATGAGGGCGCGTAAATGCCTTCCTGATTAGTGCCTGAGTGATGCTGCGAACATCGCGACCGAGATTCTCGAAGG
>JAUVCH010000178.1 GCA_030595795.1 Gammaproteobacteria bacterium | reverse complement strand
ACGACCACTGCGCTGGCGCAAAACACCCCGACCATGGTCACGAGGGGTAGGATATAGGGGTCAATTCTCGTATGTAGCTCCTCGAATTTTGATCTCTGAGTAAATGAGTCAAACAATTTCGTCTGGATATTGTGCGATAGCCACGGTTGTTTTTGCCTTTAGCGATTCGCTATTGACCGCATCCATGGGGCGAGCTCTGATTGGCGGTACGGTGGCCTTCGGCTTTGTCGGCACCATGGCGATTGCTGGCTACTGGTTTAAACCGTCGCAATACGCGATGCTGGCCGGACTGTTACAAACAGTGGGTATGAGTGGTGCAATTTTCGGTCAGGCTCCGCTGCGCCATCTGGTGGAAGGGTTCGGCTGGCGAGGCACGATGCATCTACTCGCTGTGGTGGCGGTAGTGCTGGCGGTGCTTTTATATTTCTTCGTACCACATCGTTCGCGTGAACAAAAGAAACCGGGAGCCAGTAGCGGCATATTTAGTGGTTTAAAAATAGTATCTAAAAATCTACAAACCTGGATTTGCGCCGTAATTGGTTTTGGCATGGCAGCTACCATGCTTGGCTTTGGAGGCTTATGGGGAGTTCCCTGGTTGAGCAGTGTTAAGGGTTATACTATTGTCGAAGCAGCGGGCATGACTTCGATGATTTTTGTCGGCTGGGCGCTGTTTTCGCCTTTTGTCGGCTGGGCTTCGGATCGTATTGGGAGGCGTAATTTCATATTAAAAACAGGAGCGGCGCTGGCACTGGTATCGCTAACTATTTTGATTTATTTTACGCCACAAAGCACAGGTATGTTGATGCTGATAATATTCCTGATCGGAGCAGGCGGTAGTTCGATGACGGTTTGTTTTAGCTCGGTGAAAGAATTGAACAAACCCAATTATAGTAGTACTTCGCTGGGCCTGATGAATATGTGCATCGTCGGTTCGGGTGCGGTAATGCAACCACTGATTGGCTGGTTGCTTGATTTAAACTGGAACAATACTCTGGTCGATGGTGCGCGTATTTACTCTAGCGATGCTTATGTGACCGCTTTCACCAGCCTGATAGTGGTTAATGCGGTTGCCCTGGTGGCGAGTTTTATTTTGCTTGAAACGCACTGTCGGCAGATTGGATAAATTATTATGAACAACGATTTTAAATCGATTACAGTTACGCCGATAAGTCCGGCTTTGGGTGCCGAGATTGGTGGTGTCGATATTGCGGCAGGCGTTACAGATAAACAATTAAAAGAACTCAAACAGGCTTTTAGTGACTACGCGGTTATCTTTTTCCGTGATCAGGATATTACTCCTGATCAACACATTGAGTTTGCTGAACGTTGGGGCAAGATCAACGTTAACCGCTTTTTTCAGGCGGTCGAAACTCATCCGAAAATAGCAGAAGTACGCAAAGAGCCACATCAGAAAGCGAATATCGGTGCGGACTGGCATACCGATCATTCTTACGATCAGATACCGGCGATGGGCTCGATTCTCTATGCCCGTGAAGTACCCAGTATCGGCGGTGATACGTTATTTTCCAGTATGTATGCGGCCTACGAATCACTGTCTGATGGTTTAAAGCAAACTCTGTCTAACCTGCGTGCGGTACATTCCAGTCGCCATGTTTTCGGCGCTGGCGCTTATGATGCCAGAGATGTGGAAGATGTTGGTGGCCGACTCGGTAATACTGCAAAGGCCACACAGGATGCTGTTCATCCGGTGATAATTCGCCACCCGTTGTCGGCTCGCCCGGCACTGTATGTGAATGCTGACTTTACTGTCAAAATTGCAGGCTGGAGCAAAGAAGAATCCCGGTCACTGCTCGATTACCTATATCAGCAGGCACGACAAAACGAATTCACCTGTCGTTTCCAATGGCGTAAGGGTTCTATGGCGATTTGGGATAATCGAGCCACGCATCATTGTGCGCTAAATGATTATCACGGTGAGCTTCGTTTGATGCATCGGATAACGATTGAAGGCGAAGCCTTGCAGGCTTTTGCCTAAAAGAAAATCAGGGCACCCATAAAGGATGCCCCTACGTCAGGTTTATCCGACTTTAACCTCATGCATATGCACATCCTGTTGCGGATAAGGAATACTAATTCCGGCTTCATCGAGTTTTACTTTTATTGCTTCTAGCAAGTATGGGCGTACGCTCCAGTAATCGCTTGAATTAACCCAGGGGCGTACATTCAGATTAATGCAGCTATCCCCCAGTTCGGCAACCGCTACACCCGGTTCTGGGTCGGCGAGTATACGCTCGTCCGCCTGTAATATGGCCATGATGATATCGCGCGCCTGACCGATATTGTCGTCGTAACCGATGCCGATGACCAGATCGATGCGGCGCGTTGGGAGTGCACTGGTGTTGGTGATAGTGCCACCGAGAATTGCCGAATTTGGCACGATGATGCGTTGATTGTCGCCGGTGTGCATTAAGGTGACAAAAATCCCAATGTCGTCAACAACGCCCGAGCAACCACCAGCGGTGATATAGTCACCAATTTTAAAGGGGCGGAAGATGATGATCATCACTCCGGAGGCAAAATTCGACAAAGAATCTTTCAATGCCAAACCAACAGCAAGACCTGCAGCACCGAGAATTGCCATTAACGAGGTAACATTAACACCTAACGAATCGACTGCCGCCAGCATCACGGCGATGATTAGTATGCTATAGGTAATATTGCCCAGAAAACTCACCAACATGGCGTCGGTGCCAGCCTTCTCCATCGCCTTCTTGGCTAAATTAGCGACCATGCGAGCGATAAATTTACCGATAATAAAGATAGCGATAGCGATAGCTATTTTGACTCCCCAGTCGATACTGTTTTCAGATACCCAGGTAGTTATATTCTCCATGTGAACTCCTATTGATTTAATTTTGAACGTAGCTTAACAATAACTGAAAAATTAACAAATACGTTTACAATAACTGTGGTTCGAGTTTCTGAACGGTATAGCTATATTTATGGCCATACATGAAACAAATATAATAACAATTAGGGATTATTATGGATTTACCATTCGTAGGTGATAGCGTTGATCGGTTCGTTTCCGGTTTTTTCTCGATCGCCGCAACACTGCTTGTTTTCCTGTTTTTCGCAGGAATAATTACACTCATCGTTATTTATATCATCGATGTTACTCAGACCAAGCAGGCCATTCGACGCAATTATCCTATCGTCGGTCGGTTCCGCTATTTCTTCGAGCATCTTGGTGAGTTCTTCCGCCAATACTTTTTCTCGATGGATCGAGAGGAGCTACCATTTAATCGAGCACAGCGCTCCTGGGTTTACCGGGCGGCGAAACATGTCGATACCACCGTGGCATTCGGTTCTACCCGTGACTTAAGGCCTTCGGGAACCAATATATTCGTCAATTGTCCTTTCCCAACCCTCGGCGCCGATGCTGTGCCGCCAGGTGAGGTGGTAATCGGACCCTATGCCAGAAATCCTTATGCGACTCGTTCGCTATATAACATTTCGGGCATGAGCTAAGGTGCAATATCGATTCCGGCGATTACCGCGTTAGCGAATGGCTCGAAAAAAACAAACTGCTGGATGAATACGGGTGCGTTTGCCATGGCTTTAGACATCACCTTGTACGAATATGGCCCAAGCCGTTCAAAACAGGCCCGTTGGGCACTGCAGGAACTTGGTCTTGAATTTAAGTCAATTGCAGGACTGGAAATACTGCACAGTGATGAGCTGAACCAGGTCAACCCCATGGGCAAGGTGCCTGCGGTGGTGATTGATGGCGAACCGGTGTTTGAAGCAGCGGCCATTTGTACTTACCTGGCAGATCTTGTGCCTGAGAAAGGGCTGATTGCAGCTTCCGGTACACGCGAGCGTGCCCTGCATCTTCAGTGGGTTAGTTTTGCCCTGACGGAACTGGAAGCGTATTTGTGGAGTAATGCCAGGAATACATTTGTATTACCGGAGGAAAAACGAATAACAGCGCTGTTTGAGCAGAATAACAAGGCTTTTACACATGCGGCTAAAGTGCTGGACCAGGCTTTGGAAAATGTGGATTACCTGGTTGGAAACCGGTTTTCCGTGACCGATATTCTTGTTGGTTTCACTGTGAACTGGGGCAACCTCATGGGATTGCTTGAACAGACTCCAAATCTGCAGAAATACCTGGCCCGATTAAAGGAAAGACCGGACTGCACGTTATAGGATATATCCCAAAAGTCATGTGACGAAACACCCCAAGAGCTATTCATCGCAACTCTGTTTCTTCTTGTC
>JAUVCH010000187.1 GCA_030595795.1 Gammaproteobacteria bacterium | reverse complement strand
GACATGATTGTCAAAAATAGTATTCAGGGGCTCATTATGGTGTTTCTGATCCTCTGGTTATTTTTCAGTTTTCGCTATAGCTTCTGGGTCACCATGGGCTTGCCGGTTTCATTCCTCGGCGCCCTGTTTCTGCTGCCTTTTCTGGGCATTACCATCAACATGATATCGATGGTCGGCCTGCTGATTGGCGTTGGTCTGCTAATGGACGATGCGATAGTTATCGCCGAAAACATCGCCGCGCGCATGGCACGAGGGGAGGCCGCAATGCAAGCCGCAGTTTCGGGTGTTACTCAGGTTTTACCGGGGATTATGTCCTCCTTCGCCACGACTTTACTGGTATTTGGCTCACTCGCTTTTATCACTGGTGAAATCGGGCAGATATTACGCGTCATGCCCATCGTCCTCATCGTCGTGGTCAGTGTCAGCCTGATCGAGGCATTTTTGATTCTGCCTCATCATCTTGGCCATAGCTTGAAACAGGCAAAAGCTTCGCAACAATCAGCCTTCCGCCAGCGCTTCGAAAGGGGCTTTGATGTATTACGTGATGAATGGTTTGGTCCCCTGTTAGACCGTGCGGTGGAAAACCGTTACCTGACGCTGGGTATTGTGTTAATGATGGTTATTCTCTCGGTCATGCTACCGGTCAGCGGTCAGTTGAAATTTGTCGGCTTTCCCGATACCGAAGGAGATATTCTCGAAGCCCGCCTGTTATTGCCCCAGGGTACGCCACTGAAATTAACCGAATCGATTGTCGAACGAATCCAGAGCAGCGCCAGAACTCTAAATCAGCGTTACTCGCCACAACAGCCAGAATCGCAGGATCTGATTCGTAATATCACCATCATTTATGGACAAAATCCAGACGCCTTCGAATCGGGCCCGCACGTCGCGCGTATTATCGTCGATCTGTTAAGTGCCGAAGTCAGAAATACCGGCCTGGATGAGTTTCGCGACAGTTGGCGAGATGAGGTCGGTGATATCAGTGATGTGATATCGCTAAAATTTAGTGAGCCCAGTATCGGACCGGGCGGACGCCCAATCGAAGTTCGTCTCAGGGGGGCGGAGCTAAACCGATTGAAAGCCGCATCGCTGGAAATGCAGGACTGGTTTAGATCTTATCTTGGCGTTACCGATATCAGTGACGATTTACGTCCCGGAAAGCGCGAACTGCGTTTACGTCTCAAAGACACCGCCGGGGTATTGGGGGTGACTGCCCAATCGGTTTCAGATCAGGTACGCAGCGCTTTTCAGGGCATTAAGGTTGACGAGTTCCCGGTCGGGGCCGAGACCTACGAAGTCGATTTACGCTTACCGGCAAATGATCGACTTTCGGCCCAAAATCTTGAACAAATGAGTATAACTGGTGCAAATGGTAGCCTTATTCCGTTACCGATGGTTGTCCATATCGATGAAACAAGAGGGTGGGCACGGATTAACCGGGTTGATCGACGACGCGCTGTCACGGTGTATGGCGATGTACAACGCGAGGTTGTCAACGCGCAGGAACTATTGATCCTGGCGGGTAATGAACTGTTTCCAGCTTTGCGAGAAAAATATCCCGACCTGCAAATCGATATTCAGGGCGAAAGCGAGAGCTCGGCAGAAACCAGTCAATCGATGTTGCGCAATGTGATTGTTGGCATGATCGGCGTTTATATCTTGCTCGCATTACAGTTTCGTGGATACATCGCACCGATTACCGTCATGGCTGTCATACCCACCGCGCTGATTGGCGTCATGTATAGCCACTGGTTGCTAGGGCTGGATCTGACTATGCCGAGTATCATTGGCATGGCCTCGTTGTTCGGTGTAGTGGTGAACGATTCGATATTGATTGTGGTATTCATGCGCGAGGAACGTGCCCAGGGCATGGACATCAGACTAGCCGCAAAAAAGGCGGCGCGCGCACGTTTCCGACCGATTCTGTTGACATCAATCACCACCGTTGCTGGACTAATGCCGTTAATCCTGGAGACCAGTCTACAGGCGCAGATATTGATTCCTATGGCTACCGCCCTGGCATTCGGGTTAACCTCGGCCACTCTGACTGGTCTGTTCCTGGTGCCTTCGCTTTATTGTATTCTGGATGATTATGGGTTGCTGGGTGAATTGGGTGTTGATCAGGGCTCCGACACCTTAAACCCGACACCTTAAATCGGAGTAATTCAAGGAAGAAAGACAAATAGATTGCTTACGGACGGTTCGTATTTGGTGTAATATTGCATCAATATATCTTTTGGAGGCAAGCCGATGGCAAGACAGAGCATTTCATTTACCGCGCCCAATGACGAATGGCTGAAAGCCCAGGTCGATAGCGAAGAGTTCACCAGCAAAAGCGAAGTCGTGAACGACCTCATTCGCAAAGTCCGTGAAAAAAACCGTGAGATTGAATATGTCCGCGCAAAATTAATAGCGAGCGAAAAATCCGTTGAAGAACACGGATGGGTAACAAAAACACCAGAGGAAATGCTCAGCGGCTTCAAAGAAAAAGCCCACCGTAATAGCAAATTATAGGATTTCCCCAAATGCCGAAGATGACCTGGAGCGCGTTTGGTTTTACGGTCTAGAGCATTGGGGGTTGGCAGCAGCAGCAGACGACTACTACGCCGCATTTTCCAACCATTTTGAACAGCTCGCAGAGCAACCGCTTTTGTACCCTGTCTCCGATATTCGCGAAGGTTACAGGCGTAGCGTGTGCGGGAAAGACAGCATTTTTTATCGCATTGACGGGGAATCCATCGAAATTATGGCGGTAATTGGACAGCAGGATGCTGACCAGTGGCTTTAGTCGTCGAATCCTCGAATAGGTGAGTTTACACAAGAACCAGAGGATGTATTCGTAAGGCATTCAAGCACCGGAAGACCGCTAGAAAGTACTCGATTTATTGAAAGGGCAGAGCGCCTACTAAATCGAAATTTACAGAAAAAGAAACCATGACCTAAAGTTGATTTGGATAAATAAGTTATGTGTTCCCAGAATTGATGAGTGGCGGGTATGAAAATATTTATGATTAGCATATTGACCACATTGTTAGCTCTGGGCATATCGGAAGCAAGTTTTGATACTTATTCGATATTCAAGCAAATCCTATTGTCAAATATAAATTCGGAAACAATGGGAACCATAACTAGCTCTGAGTCAATAATTGTAGGGCTTGGCACTAAGGCTCCACACAAGGGATATGATATCCGTTATAAATATTCAATTAAAGGTAGGGATTATAAGGGCTCACTGGTTAATTAGAGTCTACTCATAAAGTAAGGCGTAATTCCTATCTTGGCAATCAGTCAGGCACTCACGAGCGGGACTCGTCGTCAAGTTTATGAATGGCGCTTGATGAGATCGCCACAGGCGTGTCAGCGGGGTTAATATTACCT
>JAUVCH010000184.1 GCA_030595795.1 Gammaproteobacteria bacterium | reverse complement strand
CCGGTACCCGCGCCAAAATCCATAACCGTCATCTGCTCGTGCAGTGGTACATTTTCCAGTATCGAGGAACTGATAGCACCAGCAAGCTGGGTTCTTCTGTCATTTGCGTCCCAGTCTATTGCTTTTTTCTCGAACAGATCGGTCATAGGTTTTTCCTTGGAACTGTGTGGGTTAAGGATAGCGTAGGGTAACATGCTGGATTGGGCCTTGAGATGATTGAATTCGGGGTTCAAGATGGAACCATTTGGCTCCGTATCTTTCTTTTCTGGTGGAATAAGGAAAATAGGATGTTAATTCCTACTATACTTGCCAAATGCTGAATAATCCGCGTATGGAAGTAAATAAAAGTATTGCGAAGCAGCTGATCGCCTATCTGATTCTATTCGGTTCGGTTCTGGCTCTGGTAGCTAGTGCGATTCAACTTTATTTCGAGTACCAGAGAGATATCACCAGACTGTCAACTCGGATCACCGAGATTCAAACTATTCACCAGGAGGGCCTGAGCCGTACTGTATGGGCGACAGACCTGGAAGAAGTGAGTTTGATTCTGAGCAAAATCATCGACTTGCCCGACATAGTTCACGCTGAAATAATGCGCGAAGGCCAGATTCTGGCATATAACGAGTACCTAGACAGCGCAGTATCGCGTCAGAGTATCGAGACGATTAAAAACGATACAACCAATTTCATAAGGTCAGAAATGCCTCTGGTCTATCGACAGAGTAATCAGAATTTGGTTATCGGTAAATTATACCTCTACGCCACGCTTGAAAATGTTAACCGGCAGCTCTATTCGAGGATGTGGCTGGTGATGCTAACCAACGCCGTGAAGACAGCTATAGCTGCACTGTTTTTCTATTTATTGTTTTCGCGCCTGGTTTTACGTCATCTGGGAAAGGTTTCAAAATACCTGAACGAGTTTAGAAGTGGTATGTCATTAGACCCACTGGTGCTGGATCGTACACCCTCCTCCAATATCGATGAGCTGGACACGCTCGTACGTGACATCAATAGCATGCGTGAAAATCTTGATTCCGAGTCAAACGACCAGGATGAAAATAAGGGCATGGTGCGACTGTTACTCGATTCTACCGGCGAGGCAATTTACGGTATCGACCTCGACGGTAAATGTACTTTTGCCAATCCAGCCTGTGCGCGAATGCTGGGATTTGACAGCGTGGAAGAATTCATGGAAATCGACATACACGACACGATTCATCATACGCGAAAAGACGGGAGTCATTATCCGTTAGAGGAATGTCGAATATATTCGGCGCTTCTTAAGGGCGAGCATGCGCATGTCGATGACGAGATTTTCTGGCGTATAGATGGCGCTAGTTTCCCGGTTGAATACCGGTCTTATCCAATCAAGAAAAACGAGGAGGTTGTCGGTTCCGTCGTAACTTTTAACAATATTTCTGAGCGCAAACAGGCCGAACAATTATTAATCGAAACATCCAGACTTAATGAACAGATTATTAAAGAAGCGCCGATCGGCATCGCAATTTGCGATTCAAATGGTCTGAGCATCGCAACCAATAACGCCTATGCCGAAATGATTGGTGCTACGCAGGAACAGGTGCTTACGCAAAATTATAATAATATAGAATCATGGAAGGAATCAGGAATGCTGGATGCGGCTAACCGTAGTATCGAACAACAGCAAAAAGTGAGGGGTGAGTTTGAAATTTTCACCACGTTCGGTAAGCATTTAGTCCTCGACGGTATATTTATGCCTTTTGTATCGTTAGGTGAGCAGCATCTATTGTTCATGATCGACGACATCACCGAGCGTAGACGAACTGAAACAGAACTCGATAAGCACCGTTGCCAACTCGAACAACTGGTCGATGAAGGCACCAGCGAATTGAAACAGGGCCAGGAAGAAATGATGCTGGTGCTAGGCACCCTCAATGGCTACGTATACCGTGATGTCGCAGACGAAGAATCAAACCTGGGCCTGGATAGGGAGGTTCCGGTTTACATGACGAGCGGCGTGGAACGCCTTTCCGGTTACACCGCCGAGTATTTTATCGGCAAGGAAGGCAAGACGTATACGGACATAATGCATCCCGAAGATTCCGACAGTATCTGGGCGCAGGTCAAAGAGGCCCTTGCAGCGCACCGGGAATTTAATGTCCATTACCGGATAACCACCCGGAGCGGTGAACTGCGATGGGTGCACGAGCGCGGCCATGGTGTCTATGACGAAAACGGCAAGGCGCTTTATATCGAGGGATATATCCTCGATGATCACGAGCGCAAGACAGCCGAATTTGAACTCGAAAACTACCGCGACCACCTGGAGCAACTGGTCGAGGAACGCACCAGAGAATTGAATGAGGCCCAGAGCGAACTGGTTCGGCAGGGGCGTCTCGCCACGCTCGGTCAATTGACGGCCACGGTTTCTCATGAGCTGCGCAATCCACTGGCGGCATTACGCACCTCTTTATACACGATTAAGAAACATTTTAGCGAGAAAGCTGATGAAAGACTGATGCAGGCCTCGCGGCGCGCCGACCGTTCCATCGATCGTTGTGACCGTATTATCGATGAGATGCTGGACTATACGCGTATTGCCGAGCTCAATAAAGTTGTTACGCGCCTTGACGTATGGCTTGACTCGGTTATCGCCGAGCAGGAAATTCCACAGGGGATAGAGGTGAAAAAACAGTACTTGTCAGGCCGACTCGCGGTAGCTATCGACCCCCATCGCCTGAGTCGAGTGATTATCAACCTGGTTGAAAATGCCTGCCAGGCTATGCTCGATGGTAATCGAACCAGCGGTCAGCTGATCGTAAAAACCGAAGAGGCGAATCGGGGTATAACGATTTCGATAGTGGATAAGGGTACCGGCATAGCAGAGGATGTATTGCCCAAAATATTTGAACCACTTTTTTCCACCAAAGGATTTGGGGTCGGACTCGGCATGTCAGTGGTCAAGCAAATTGTAGAACAGCACGGTGGAAATATTGCGGTCGAAAGTGAGATTGGCGAAGGTACGACTATTACCCTGTGGCTACCGATCAATGGGGTTACCGCAGTCGACGAAACTGGGGCGTTTCAAGCTAATACATAACAGCATACCAAACAAAGTCTATTTGAGTATATCGAAGTATTTTATAATCGAAATCGCAGGCATTCTAATTTGGACTATATCAGTCCGGTAGAATTTGAGCGGCGATATACCAACGTTTATCCATATTTCCGATGGCAATTCTACAGATTTTAAGCCTGACTATTTTCGAAACAACACCAATAAATCAACTACTTACCGGATGTGATGAAAACATGATTAACTCAGAAAACGATAACCAATTGAATTTGTTCGATATTTATTCCGGACACTAGTGGTATTATTTCATTTTTGATTAATTAATCAAAGTTCCCCTAGTTATGTACTATAAGTATTATTAAATTCCACTTACGTTTTTATACTAATTAGCCGGTTTTCAGCATATTAGTATCCCGTAGAAGCTAAAAATGGATATTAGTTAATATGCAAAGTATTGAGCTGCACAATGAATTGTTAGAAGCACAATCCACTGGTAAATCCGGAAAAATTAATATTATTGGGGAAATTAATGGTTCCAACAAGGTGTTGAGTATTGATTTTTACGAGGGCACGATAGTAAAAATTTATCTGGACAAGAAATCAGGGGTGGTAGCAGCAAACCTTTTACCAACCATGTCTATCTCTCGCG
>JAUVCH010000097.1 GCA_030595795.1 Gammaproteobacteria bacterium | reverse complement strand
CGGCGAGCTTGATGCATTGGTCGCCGAACGGGTCTGGTCGGAAATGTCGCGTGCGCTAGATGAAGCAAACCCAGCGGTATTTTTTCAAACCCTGCGTGAATGCTCAGTGCTAGATACTCTATTCCCTGAAATCGATGGCCTGTTTGGCGTACCACAAAGCGCTGAATATCATCCGGAAATCGATACCGGCATACACGTCATGATGGCATTACAGAAGAGTGCCGAACTCGGCCACGACAATGAAACACGATTCGCGGTACTCATGCATGACCTCGGCAAGGCCACGACACCAGCCAAGATACTGCCCAGTCATCACGGTCACGAGAAACGCGGTGTGAAACTGGTGAAAAAATTCTGCCAGCGCTGGAAAACACCTAAAGCTCACACTGAACTAGCTTTGATTACCACCGAATATCACACGCATGTGCATCGCGCGCTGGAGCTAAATCCCACTACGATTTCAAAGCTATTTACCAGCATCGACGTTTATCGAAAGCCATTACGGTTTAAAAAGATGCTCGATGCCTGTCTGGCAGACCTACGAGGTCGGATCAATTTCGAAGAAGCCGAGTACCCGCAGGCGGAATATTTCGAGCGTCTTGCCGAAAAGCTAATCAGTGCAGATTTAACTGGAATTAAACAACAGGGCTTACAGGGCAAGGCTTTTGGTGAAGCAATTCAAAAATATCGGCTAGATTTGATTAAAGCCGAGAAGGCTTTATTGCCGTAATTTATAAATGCGATTATCGATCTCCGATAACCATTGTCGTAATGGCGTAAAGTGAAAAAATAGTCCCAATAGAGCACCTAAACCATTGGCGACAGCATCGGCAAATTCCATTGTCCGATAGTCGGTTAGCCCCTGCAAAAACTCTATCAAAGAACCAAAAGCGACCAGTCCAATCAGGATACGCCAGAGACTTCGACGTTCAACGATAAGACTAAACCAGATAGCAGGAACTGCATACATAATCACGTGTGCCAACTTGTCGTTGCCGACATCACCCGACACCGGCATTAACGAACCAATTGCGATGAGCAAAAGCAGTGCGAATCCACAGGCAAACCACAGATTCCTGAAATGCCAGACTAGTGTATCCATGGTCTAAATTAAAAAATATATTAATACCGATCCGAGAAATAATCGATAGATGACAAAAGGCAACATACCGACGCGGTCGATTAACTTCAAAAATAAATGAATACAGAACCCGGCACTGATCGCCGACAGCACTACTGCCAGCAGCAAGGCGCCCCAGTCGATGGTCACCGACGATTGCACCAGATCACGCGTTTGTAAGACACCGCTGGCAAATATGATCGGCATCGACAGTAAAAAAGAAAACCTCGCCGCAGCCTGTCTAGTCATGCCTAGTAATAACCCGGCAGTCATCGTAATACCCGAACGCGACGTACCCGGAATCAATGCCAGAGCCTGAAAACAGCCGATTACTAACACCTGTAGGGGGCTGAGTTGGTATTCAGTCTTATGTCTGGACTGCACCAGGTCAGCAACCCAGAGTAATAAGCCAAAACCGATGGTAGCGTAGGCAATTACCCAGGGAGAGCGTAATTCTGTTTCGACTACTCCCTTGCCGAAATAACCTATTACGACGGCCGGAATGGTGCCAACGATAATCCACCAGCCAAGCCGAGCATTACCTGTCATGCTGCCACCGAACAGGCTCTTTCCCCAGGCCGCCAATATCGACGCGACTTCATGGCGAAAATAAAACAACACCGCGATTAACGACCCCACATGGACAGCAACATCAAAGGCCAGCCCCTGATCGGGCCAGTTCAATAGCATCGGCACCAAAATTAGATGCGCCGAACTGGATATCGGTAAAAATTCGGTTAATCCCTGAACGATTGCCAGTACGACTAGTTGTACACTATCCATTAAAATTAACGCCTCCCGGAAAAAGCGGGCAGGTCTAGCTCGAGATTTTTAACCAACCCAATCACTTTAAACTTATCACCCATTTCATCCGGTAGCGTCAGTGTTTTTATTTGTTGGGAGACATCGAGCTGCGCCAGTGTATCTTCACTCGCATTACTAAATCCAACTTCATCCAGCAAACCATTTGCCAGTAAAAATTGCGATTGCGTGACCAAACCTGCCACTTCAAAACCACTAGCGATGGCCGCCTCGGCAACCGCGTCAAAATCGACCGATGCGGTGACATCCTGTAGCCCGGGTAATATCAGCGCATCGTCATGCACGCGATGGTGATAGTGGCAGATTAAAGTGCCGCGCTTTCGTTCTGGATGGTAATACAGCGCCTGTTCGTAACCATAATCGATCATCAACACAACTATCTGGTTACTCACCTCGCTTAAAGAATTTAGCCAGGGTCTGTAATTTAAGTTCACCTCGGTTAAATACCCCTCGGGTAGTAAACCGTGCTCATCCTCGATACTTTGAATGGCACTGACAGCATCGCTGTTTTCAGAATAATTACGCCCACAGAAGCGCTGGCCTTCGAAACCTATGCCAAGCTCGATCCATTGTTGCTGCTTCTTCACCAGATTCACTGGCATTGCATCGAGCACCTCGTTGGCCAACACGACACCATTAAAATTCTGCGGCAGTTTGTCTAGCCAGATGATGCGGTCGAAACTTTGGAAAGTCAGTTTTTGTTTTAGATAGGATTGCTGACGAGCACGTAAATCGGCACTAATTTCGAGGATAAAATAATCCACTGGTTTATCGAGTTTACTCAGTATTTGCTCGCAGAGTTTGCCGCTTCCGGCACCGAATTCCAAGATTCGGGTATCGCAGCCCTGATCAAATAATTGCTGACACTGGTTAGCCAACGTACGACCAAACAAAGGCGAAATTTCAGGTGCTGTGACAAAGTCGCCATCTTTGCCAAATTTGCTCAGTCCGGCACTGTAGTAGCCCAGACCCGGCGTATAAAGCAGGTACTCCATGTACTCGCGAAACGCGATGACACCATTATTCTGCTCGATCTTATCGACGATAAATTCGATGAGCTTTCCGCTATGAGTCACTTCCTCAACACTCGGCGTCGGCAATTGCGCTAGCGTCTGCTCCTGAGAATGATATGATGCCATTTTTGACCTTTACCCACGTCAGATGTTGCTTGCTGGAAAATCCGTACTGATTACCGGAGCGGCGAACCGAATCGGTGCGCAAATTGCTCGCACTTTACATGAAAGCGGCGCAAATCTCATCATCCATTACCGACATTCGGCCGAGGCGGCGCTGTCGTTAGCGCAGGAACTGAATGCGCTTCGAGCCGACTCTACGGTGACGCTGCAAGCCGAACTGAGTGACCTGGCAGCATTATCAACGCTAGCGCAAAATGCCGCCGAAGCCTTCGGCAAACTCGATATTCTGATTAACAACGCATCGAGCTTTTATCCAACTACAATCGGTGAAATCAACCAGCAGCACTGGCAGGATTTGATGTCGAGTAATTTCCAGGCACCGTTATTTCTGTCGCAGGCCTGTTACCCTTATCTACGCGATAGCCGAGGTATCATTATTAATATGCTCGATATTTACGCATCGACACCCTTAAAAAACCACAGCCTCTATTGTTGTGCCAAGGCAGCCAATCAGATGCTGGTAAAGTCATTGGCGTTAGAGCTGGCACCCGAAGTTCGCGTCAACGGTATCGCCCCCGGCGCTATACTTTGGCCCGAACAAAGCGATGCGGTCAACGCCGACACCCAAAAAGCGATACTTAATCAAATTCCACTGGGACGCACCGGTAACCCGGAATCGATTGCACAAACAGTTTTGTTTTTGATTAACAACGATTATCTTACTGGCGAAGTCATCCGTGTCGATGGCGGTCGCATGCTACAAAACTTTTAAGAGCTTTCACCATGAGTCAATACTGGACCGACCTTGTGCGCCGTCTCGATCCCTATATTCCAGGTGAGCAGCCGCAGGATCAGCAATACCTTAAGTTAAATACCAATGAGAGTCCTTACCCACCCTCGCCTGAAGTGGGCAAAGCGATATCGAATTTTGACACCGACTTACTGAGGTTGTATCCAGACCCGGAGTCGACCGAACTACGCCAGGCATTGGCAACGCAGCACGGCGTAAACCCCGATCAGGTATTCGTCGGTAACGGCTCGGACGAAGTGCTGGCGCACAGTTTTCAGGCCTTTTTCAAGCAGTCAAAAGCGATTTTATTCCCCGACATCAGTTACAGTTTTTATCCGGTTTACTGTGCCCTCTACGAAATAGAGTTCGACAAGCTGCCTTTGGACAAAGATTTTTGTATCGATGTCGAAAGCTACAACCAGCCAAATGGTGGCATTATATTACCCAATCCGAACGCACCCACAGGCATTGCCTTATCTTCGTCCAGCATTAAAACCCTTCTCGACAATACAGATTCCGTGGTCATCGTCGATGAAGCCTATGTTGACTTCGGTGCCGAATCGGCTGTTTCATTAATTGGTCAGCACGACAACCTACTGGTCACTCAAACCTTCTCCAAATCGCGGTCTCTGGCTGGATTACGTCTTGGTTATGCTCTCGGTAATACCAATTTAATCGATGCGTTGAACCGTGTTAAAAATTCGTTCAATTCCTATCCCGTCGACCGCCTGGCCAGCAATGTTGCTATCGCGTCGGTCAAAGACCGGATTTATTTCGAACAATGCAATCAAAAAATAATCGACAACCGTGAACAACTAAGCCAGTCGCTAGCGACACTCGGATTTCATGTTTACCCATCGAGCAGTAACTTCATTTTTGTCGAACATGAACACAAAGCTGCCGTAGAGCTTTACCAGGAATTAAAGCAAGCGGGTATTCTGGTACGTTATTTCAAGTCGTCGCGAATCGATAATTGCCTGCGCATTACCATAGGTAGCCAACAGGATTGCTATGCACTGGTAGATGCACTAAAAATAATTCTTACAACTTAATCAAACGTCAACTCAACCACATCGAGTCTGGGTGCCTGGTCTGCCATGTCGAGCCAGAGCTGGCCGTAACTTTGTCCTGTCACCGGATGTAAGTTCGTGGCTATCAAATCCTGTAACGGTTTTAGCACATGTGCACTACGCAATATTTCTTTGCGTGGAATACTGATACCGGCCTGATCGAGTATCAGGTAATCGTAAAGCAATATATCAAGGTCGATAGATCGGGTGGAAAAACGAGGCTGACTACGGTCCCGACCTAAATCATCCTCGATTTGATGCATATCGGCGACAACCTCAGCTACCGGGTTGTCCGTTTCGAAACCAGCGACCAGATTAAGGAAATCGTCCCCGCTAAAACCAACCGCCGCTGATTGATATACCGGCGAGAGCCACATTTCCCCATAAACATCCCGCATTATCGCTACGGCTTTCTGAATGTTCATTTCACGATCAACATTACTGCCGATACCTACATAAACCTCACTCACTCAGGTTTAGTCCCACGCTCGATAATCACACCCACCGAGCGAGAGCCGCGAACCGCTCCCGGCTTATTCAGCGTCAGGCGAACCCAGGGGACATTAAATTCTTCTCGGATGATGGCGCAAATTTTTTCCGCCAGCGCCTCAACCAGTTCGTATTCGCTTTCCTCGACAAATGAGATCAAGCGCTTGGCGACTGTTTTATAGCTCAGGGTATCGTCGATATTGTCGCTGTTCGCGGCTTTTCGAATATCAGTCGCCATATCGATATCCAGACTAATCGTCTGCCTGATCTTACGTTCCCAGTCGTAAATTCCGATGACGGTTTCGACCTGTAAATCGCGTATAAAAACAATGTCCATCAGGACTTTTCCAGTAGCATAATAAAGGATCGACATATTATCCTGACGCTAGTCCAAAGGGAAACGTCAAAGCACCGAAATACCTTTAAAATTGGGCTCCCAGGCGCTTGAATACTACCAGTCCTTCTGGTAGAGTTCGCGCCCTTACAGCAATCTCGCTATTTTTACGGAGTCCAGCATGTCCCGGGTATGTCAAGTCACAGGTAAAAAACCTGTTTCCGGAAACAATGTTTCACACGCAAATAACCGAACTCGTCGTCGCTTTTTGCCGAATCTGCACACGCATAAATTCTGGGTAGAATCAGAAAATCGCTGGGTTAAATTGCGTTTATCGACTAAAGGTATGCGAATCATCGACAAGAATGGCATCGACGCAGTTATCGCCGACATGCTTAAACGCGGCGAAAAGTGCTAGGAGAATCATCATGAGAGATTTAATCAAACTGGTTTCGACCGCAGGTACTGGCCATTACTACACCACCGACAAGAACAAAAAAAATACCCCGGACAAGCTGGTACTCAAAAAGTATGATCCTATTGTTCGTAAGCATGTTGATTACAAGGAAGCCAAGATTAAGTAATCGACTTTTTGATTGAGGTATTTTAAAGAACCGGCTTTTGCCGGTTTTTTTACGCCTGATATTTAGGGGATGGTGTTTTCTAATCATTAACCTCGCTGTTCCGAGAGGATGCATCTGGATAGAGATGTGTGGCTTCTGGCGTCAGATTGGCGGTCATAGCAACCGCCATGGTCGGATTTTCTACATGTCGCGGCCCACTCCATAGTCGGAAGAAAGCCGTCATAACAGTTAATGCTGAAATGGTCGAGAGCAGATAGAAAATCCCATTCGGACCGTAGTATTCAATGGTAAAAGATCCCAGCACCGGCCCGATGGTCATGCCGACAGCCAGTACCAAAACCAGGGTGCCACTGGCAGCGACCACTTGTCCAGGTTTGAGGTAGTCGTTCATGTGTGCCATGCAGATTGAATAAAGCGGCAGAGTGAGCCCGCCGAGCAGCGCGACCATAGTATAGAGTAGAACCAGATTGTCGGCAGGGTTTTCCAGCATCGCAAGAAAGAAACAGAGCGGAATCGCTAATCCTGGTGCACCGACCAGAACCAGGCGTCGGTCAATCAAATCAGAAAGCTTGCCGAGAGGAAATTGAAAGATCATTCCCCCGAAGGTCATAAATCCGATCAGGCTACCGATAGAGCCACTGGAGAGTCCTATCGCACTGCCGTAGAGAGCGAGGACAACATACAGAATTGTTTGCGAAATTCCATTCAGAAAGCTTCCGGTTAGTCCCATGGGAGAGAGGCGGAATAGCTCCAGAAAAGTGATTCTTATCGGTAGCTCATAAGGTGGGCTTGCGCTGGCTGAAACCAGGATCGGGACCAGCGAGAGGGAGATCAGAATTGAGACAACGATGAACAGTAGAATGCCTTCTGGGCTTGAGAGATTAAGCAGTAACTGGCCGATTGTGACGCCACCAGTCTGAATAACGAAATAGATCGACAACAGGCTGCCACGACTTTTGTTGTCAGCGCTGCCGTTCAACCAGCTTTCGGCGACTATATAAAGCCCGGAAAAACAGAATCCCGAGAGCAGGCGCATTGCGCCCCAGCTTAAGGGATCGTGGGTGATGAGATGGACAAGTGCCGCCGTGCTCGCAATCGACGCCAGTGCGGCAAAAATACGAATGTGACCAACCCGCATGATAAGACGTGGCACAATGAGACAACCCAGCAAAGACCCCACCGGATAGGCAGATTGCATCAAACCAATAACCGACTCACTGAATCCCAGTCCTTCTGCTCGCAAAGTTAGCAGTGTTGCCAACAGTCCATTGCTGATCATGAGGAAGATCATGCCAGTGAATAAAGGCCATGAAGAACGAATTGCAGCCCACACGGCTGTCTCCTATTTTTCAGTTTATAAGGTTCGATTAGTGCGAATGAGTCTACAGGAAATTTGTGCTGTAAACTGCACTGGCAAGGTCTCCTGAACAATAGGTAATCGCACACTATTCTCACCACCCACAAAACAATCTCCTTTAATATCCCCCTCCATATCAGTATCATTGACCAGCTTTTACAATTGACAGGAATATGGCATCACCAGCTTTAATTAAGGTTGAAAATCTCTCCCGTTTTTACCAGAACCACCGAGCTATAAACCACTTAAGCTTCACTCTTAATGCGGGTGAAGTACTCGGCTTCCTCGGTCCTAATGGCGCGGGTAAATCAACCACCATGCAGATTATTACCGGTAACCTGGCACCCAGTGAGGGACAGGTAACGATTAATGGTTTCGACATTATCGAGGAGCCGCGTGAAGCCAAGGCACAGATCGGCTATCTACCTGAGCATCCACCGGTTTACCGCGATGCTAGTGTCGACGAATATCTTACCTACTGCGCAAAACTGCGCCGAGTGGCTCGGTCAGACATACCTCAGGCGCTGGCTCAGGTGAAACAGAGCTGTGCCCTGGACGAAGTCGGACATCGATTAATTGGCAATCTGTCGAAGGGCTTTCAGCAACGCGTAGGTATCGCACAGGCAATTATCCATAATCCGCCGGTGGTGATTCTCGATGAACCAACTGTCGGACTCGATCCAATCCAGATTCGCGAAATTCGAAATTTGATAAAAAGTCTTGGCGAGGATCGCAGCGTCATTTTATCGACCCATATTCTCTCCGAGGTACAGGCTACCTGTGACCGCGTGCAAATTATTCGTGAGGGTGAGCTGATTTATAATGCACCAATCGAGGCATTAAATCACGCTAAAGAAACCTGTCTAACAATTGCCATGAAAAGACCGCCTTCCATCGAGACATTACAGCAGCTCGACCATATCGTTCGCGTCGAGGCGAAGGACAATCAACGCTTTCATTTATTCTTTGATAGCAATTCACCGGCAGAGACTGTCGTGCAACAATCGGTTGCTGGCGACTGGGGGCTATTCGAAATGGTTCCCGATCAACAATCGTTGGAAGACCTGTTCATTGAATTAACTCATCATCACCCCGAAGAAGCCGAGGGCGTCGACGAATGATATTCACCATCGCCCGACACGAACTGCGAACCATGTTTTTGTCACCACTGGCCTGGGTCATCCTTGGTGTCATGCAGATGCTGCTGGGCTATATGTTTCTCGCTCAGATCGACAGTTTTTTCATGCTGCAACCACAGTTAATTAATCTGCAAAACACGCCAGGGGTTACCGATATCGTGGTCGCACCGATGTTTCAGCTCAGCGCTATTATCCTGTTAATGGTCATGCCGTTAATTACCATGCGCTCAATCGCTGAAGAAAAACGCAACGGTACGCTAAGCCTGTTGATTAGCTCGCCGCTGAGCATGACCGAAATAGTACTCGGTAAGTTTCTTGGTTTATTTGGCTTCGTCGTGATTCTGGTCAGTCTGCTAATGCTCATGCCTCTGTCGCTTTATAGTGGAACTGCACTAGATTTTGGCAAGTTGTTTTCCATCTTTATTGCCATGCTGTTATTGCTCGGATCATTCGCCGCCATCGGCCTTTATCTCTCCAGCCTGACAGAGAATCAAACCATCGCCGCAGTAAGTACCTTTGGCGCTCTACTCATGTTATGGATGATCGACTGGCTCGGTGATACTGTCGAAGATGGTCAAACCGTCGTTGCTTACCTGTCTTTACTCCGCCATCATCAAAGCCTGCTAGAAGGCGTTTTCAATACGGGCGATGTCGCCTATTACCTGTTACTTATTATCGCCTTCCTGGTGCTTACCGTGCGTCAGCTCGACCGGGAGCGCCTGTTATGATCATCGATGCTAATGTACGCCGGCAGTTCCGGCTTCAGTCGAGTCTATTTTTAGTGCTATTCGTGATTGCACTTGGGTTGCTCGCGTGGCTCAGTCAGCGCCACACCGTGGCCATCGACCTCAGTGCAAACCAGCGCAATAGCCTATCGAAGGAGACGCTACGTTTAGTAAAATCTATTGAAGAACCGCTTAAAATAACATTATTCGTAACCCCATTGAACGAGAATCGCCAGGTGCTAGAGCGCCTGTTCCAACGCTACACCCAGCAACAACCATTGGTCATTTTTGAAAGTCTGAACCCGGACCTATTTCCAGCACTGCTCAGCCAATACGATATCCGTTTTGATGGCGAAAGCCTCATCGAATTTGGCGGTCGCAGCGAAAAAGTCAGTCAAATCACCGAGGCAAATATCACTAATGCCATTCAGCGACTAATGCGTCAGGGCGAGCGATGGCTGGTGTTTCTACAGGGGCACGGCGAGCGCAATCCCTACAGCGATGCCAATCAAAATCTCAGCACCTTCGCCAAACAACTAGCCGGTAAGGGCTATACCATCGAGAATCTCAACCTGACGCAAACCAATAGTATCCCGGAAAACACCGATGTACTGGTGATCGCGAGCCCCCTGGTGCCTATGCTTCCTGGTGAAATCGATTTGCTCAAGGCTTACCTCGAAGACGGCGGCAACCTGCTTTGGCTCGCGGACCCGGAGCAGACTACCGATGGTCTGGAGCGTATTGCCGATCTACTCGCAGTCGAATTCCTGCCCGGCGTGATAGTCGACCCGAATAGCCAGCTACTCGGTCTTGATAGAGTCGACTTCGCTCTGGTTGGCGAATATCCGCGTCATGCCATTACTCAGAATATCGATGCCATTTCGTTATTTCCGCAGGCGCAGGCTCTGGAATTCAACGGTGACGATCAGACCTGGGAACGCCTAAATTTTCTGCGTAGTGGCGATGACAGTTGGAACGAAACCGGAGCTATGGAGGGTGAAATTTTCAATGGTGACCACGACGACGAAATCACCGGCCCGCTCAACCTGGGGTTTACGCTTGCTAGCAGCCAGGAAAACGACTCTGGCCAAATCAGTAAACAACGCATTGCTATTATTGGTGACGCCGACTTTATATCCAACCGCTATCTTGGCAATGGAGCCAATCTCGATATCGGCGTTAATCTATTTAACTGGCTAAGCCACGATGACAATTTAATTTCGATAAGCCCTCGTCCGGCCCCTGATACTCACCTGGAACTATCGCAAACCGCGCAAATGGTAATCGCCTTTGGCTTTTTGCTGATACTGCCCTCGATACTTTTCGGTACCGGTCTGCGCATCTGGCTAAAGCGGCGAAAGCTCTAATAATGGCCAGCAAGTCCCCGATGATATCGAGACGTTGGCTCATTAACTATGTGTTGATTCTGTTGATCTTGGTATTTACCTATATCGGTAACTACTTTGAAGTTGAAACCGGTTATCAGCCAGGTAACCGGATTTCCACACTAAAACCCCAGGATATCGAAACAATCAGTATCCAGACTGCCGACCATAGCTTGCAACTGAGTAAGGTCGATGGCAACTGGCAAATCGAGGCACCAATACTCTGGCTGGCGAATAATATAGCTGTTGAGCGCATCATCGGTATTATCAATAGCGAAACCGACTCGCGATTGCCGAGCAGCAAGATCGACCTCTCGACCCTTGGGCTGCAATTTCCCAAAGCGATACTCAAATTAAACAATACCGACTTCGTGTTCGGCGACACCAACAACATCGGCGAAAGGCGCTATCTGTTAATCAACAATACCGTATTCCTGGTCGCTGACAGGCACCTGCCGTTTATGACCCAGGGCGTTACCGGTTTAATCGACCGACGACTCATGCCTCGCTCATTATCCCTGCAGTCGCTAGACATCGGTTCGATCGGACTCTCTAAATCAAGTTCACAGGACTGGCAGTCGGATAACCCTGAACATAGCGAGAAACAAATCAGCGAACTGATCAATAACTGGCAAACCCTCGACGCGAAGCACGTACAGAAATACAACAGTCAACAAACCCCTCGCCAGAAGTTTATTGCCACTCTCGACAGCGGTGGTCAGATCGAATTCTACCTGATGACAATAACACCAGAAATCGTCATCGCACGGCCCGACCTCGGCCTGCAATATCATTTCGATGCGAAACATTACTACGGCTTAATCGATGCCAGTAAAAATGAAAAATCTTCTGACTAGCCTGATATTTCTGCTCAGTATTTCCGTAGCTAGCGCCGAAGACCACGCCTTACCCAGGCTGGAGCTGGGGGTATCTTTAGGCGTCCTGGATATCCCTAATTACCGCGGCTCCGCGAACTCGACTACCTACGTATTTCCCTTGCCCTATATTAAATACCGGGGTGAGCGGCTCAAGGTTGATGAAGGCATACAAACCACCATGTTTGATACCCCTAATCTGGTGCTCTCGCTCAGTGGCAACGGTACCCTGCCAGTCGAAGAAGATAACCCTGAGCGCGTAGGCATGCCGTTGCTAAATGCCACGATCGAACTCGGACCTTCGGTCGATTACCGCTTAAGCCATTCGCCGCAGGGAGAATGGTGGATCGAATTGCCACTACGACTGGCCTTCGTTCTCAATAGCGAGTTCGAACATATCGGCCAGGTTTTTCAACCTCGGCTGGTGTGGCGTTACCCATCGCGGAAACTCTACGAATGGAAGCTACGCGCCGCGATTGGCCCAATCTTCGCGACCGGTGAGTTCCATGACTATTACTACGCGGTGAATCCTGACCAGGCCCTGGCTACACGACCGGCCTATAACGCTGATTCGGGGTTTAGTGGCGTCCGCGGAACATTCAGTTATAGCAAACGCTATGGCCAGCTCTGGCTGGGTGGTTTCCTGCGCTACGACAGCCTCAATAATTCAGTCGTTGAAGACAGCCCACTGGTTTCCGATAGCTCAGCCTGGATGGCAGGCATCGCAGTTGGCTGGGTTTTTTCGGACCGCTACTAATGCCCGAATTACCCGAAGTAGAAACCACCACAAATGGCATTCGGCCACATCTTCGAGGTCAAACCATCGAACGATTTATCATTCGTGAGCGACGCCTGCGCTGGCCAATCAGCGAGGCTATCGACCAGTTAACTGGCCAAAAAATAAACGATGTCTATCGTCGCGGAAAATACATTCTAATGTCTATCGAGCAGGGCACCATGCTCTGGCATCTCGGCATGTCTGGCAGCATGCGAGTCTTACCCATTAACAGCCCGGTCGCCAAACACGAGCATGTGGAAATGCAACTTAGCTCGGGACAGGCACTGAAATTTCGCGACCCAAGACGCTTCGGTTCGCTGTTGTTTACCAAAGATGATCCGCTCGAACACAAGCTATTGTGCAAGCTCGGCCCGGAACCTCTGTCGGATGATTTTAATACAGACTATTTATACAAGGCCTGCCGCAATCGAAGCACTGCGATCAAATCACTGGTTATGGATAGCCATCGAGTAGTTGGGGTGGGTAATATTTATGCCAGCGAGGCATTGTTCAGTGCCGGTATTCTCCCGACGCGAGAAGCCGGTAGCATTAGCAAAAAGCGGCTGGGAAAACTGGTGGAAACCATCAAGAATACCCTACAGGCCGCGATAGAAAAGGGCGGCACCACTTTACAGGATTTCAGTCAAAGCGATGGTAAACCTGGTTATTTCACCCAATCTTTGCAGGTCTATGCCGTCAAGGAAGGCTGCAGGGTTTGCGGGAAAACGATCAGGAAAATCGTGCAAAACCAGCGTTCCAGCTACTACTGCCCGAAATGCCAGAGTTGATGGATTAGGTAGGGGCTCCCCTTGTGGGTGCCCGTAGTTAGATCAAGGGCACCCACAAGGGATGCCCCTACGTAGAAATTCACCCAAGTTTAGCCGCCACCATCGCCCTACGTCTCTCCTTCACCACTTCAAGAGTACTTCTCATGACCGCAATATTCTGTATTTGTTCTATACAGGTTATCCGGGATAGACTTGCGCATCCAATTTAACCGAGAATAGCATTTTGATAATACCTCGCACTCATGACTCATAAATTTTTCACCGTTTCCGATGCCCGTATCGCGGCCAGACGCCGCATGCCGAAAATCATGTTCGACTACATCGATGGTGCGGCCGGTAGCGAAATTGCCAATACGCAAAACATCGATCAATTAGATCAAATCAGATTGCAACCTCGGGTGCTGGTCAATACTGAAAACCCAGTATTAACTAAGACCCTGTTCAACAGGAAGTGGAACCTGCCCTTCGGTATCGCGCCGATGGGTATGTGTGATTTGACCTGGCCAGGTGCCGACAAGATGCTCGCCGCCGCCGCGGTAAAGCACAATATTCCACTCGGATTATCGACCATGGCTTCCAGTAACATCGAAGACACTTTCCAACGCGCTGGCGATAAGGCCTGGTTTCAACTCTATGTCGGGCAATCTGAAGAGATCGCCTATGACATGGTTAATCGTGCCGAAGCTGCCGGATACGATACCCTGATACTAACTGTCGATGTGCCTATTGTCGCGCCGCGACCACGCGAACAGCGCAATGGTTTTCAGGCACCACTCAAAATTGGGCCGAAGCAATTTTTCGACTTTGCGACACATCCGCAGTGGTCGATTAAAACCCTGATCACTGGCGTGCCCAAAATTGCAAACAACGATAACAATACAAAGTTCGTACGCAACGAGAGCCGCGGCAAGGTCGACTGGCAGTTCCTCGAGCGATTACGCAAACGCTGGCAGGGCAAGCTGATCGTCAAGGGTGTGCTCTCGCCAGAAGATGCTGTTCGAATTCGTGATTCGGATGTTGATGGCGTTTATGTATCCAATCACGGCGGCCGTCAGCTAGACAGCGCGCCCGCCGCTATACAGATGCTGCCATTGATTCGTGATGCAGTGGGCAGTGATTACCCAATTCTTTTCGACAGTGGTATTCGCAATGGTGAAGCCATTGTCAAGGCGCTCGCATTGGGTGCTGACTTCGTCCTGCTTGGTCGGCCATTCCTCTATGCGATGGGTGCTGGTGGCGATACTGGTTTAAACACGATGATCGACATACTCAGCAATCAAATCGAAGGCACCCTGGCGCAATTGGGTCGGCCCGACATTAACGACATCAATAGCGACGTGATTATCTGGTAAAAATACTTAGTGTTATACTGGCATGGATGAACAAGCCGTATAGTCTGATCGAAGACCCCAATTACCGACCCAACGTCGGCATCATGCTAGTCAATCAAAAAAGACAGATTCTGGCCGGAGAAGCCATCCACTATCCCGGTGAATGGATGATGCCTCAGGGCGGAATTGATCAGGGAGAAACTCCACTCGAAGCCATGAAAAGAGAACTGGTAGAAGAAACCAGTATTCTTTATGGTGACGTGCAGTTCATCCAAGAAAATGAAGAATGGCTGGCATATCTATTTCGAAAACCTCTGGTCAAGGATGGACGCCTTTATATCGGCCAGAGGCAAAAGTGGTTTTTGCTAGCCTACGATGGCCCGCTACCAGATGCCGAAACCGCCATCGACAAAGAGTTTCTCCAATTCGACTGGGTTGAGCCCGAGTGGTTAATAGCGAATACCACGAAATTAAAAATAGAGACTTATC
>JAUVCH010000160.1 GCA_030595795.1 Gammaproteobacteria bacterium | reverse complement strand
CCCTCACTGCACAGGTAACCCGAAGCACCGACGCTAAACTTACCAGATATGGCGCTTGCGCCCGAATGTAATCCAGACAAATCGGTTATCTCTAAGTATTCGCCACTACGCAGCGTCGTCAGGTCGTCGGTGCCTTTGGCGATTTCGACCTGGTGTAGGCCTACACCCAGGGTCGATCTTGGCCCTCGACTTGCGTGCCCTGTGGTTGCAGTATCAAAATATGAAGCGGTAGCACTATTATGAATAAGCGTTTGCAGGCAACCATCCACAACTAGCCCGGATTTTTTCGTGGCAGTGCCTTCGGCATCAAATAAATGGTAGCCGAAGCCGTCGACATTGAGCGGGTGGTCGTAAATGCTCAGTCGAGAATCGGCAATCGCTGACCCTATTTTATCGCGCATTGGGTTTATGCCATCTTTTGCCGCTTTTCCGGAAAACATCATGGAGAACGCACTAAACACGGATACCTGGCATTCTTCATCGAAAATCACGTCATAGTGTTTGCTCGGTACAGGCTTTCCGTCGAGTAAGCCGATGCATTTTTCATAGACCTTATCAATGATGCCTGATGCGTTTAATCCAGAAAATAATCTCGATACCTGACTCGCACCCTGCATGGCATTTTTTTCACCGTCTTCGACCAGGGCATAAGCGTAAGAGGCGCACACACGGCTGCGCGTTAGAGCATTAAGTCCGGCGCTTGAAAATATATGTCGTTGGCTAGTGATATCCTGCAGGCCGTTGTAGGGCACATTTTTCACTTTATCCTTCGCGTTTAGTTTAGTTTCAATTTCGAGTGCCATTTGAATCTTTTGCTCAACCGATACCTGCTCCTGCGGGCATAACAATTCATCATCGGTTTTCAGGCGATCCGAATTTGGCAGAATATGTTCGTGAGATTCTACTTTGGCAAATCTGGCATTATCGAGTGCCTGGCCAACCATTGAACTGAGGGCATCTGCGTCAACCGCTTCGCTGTAGGCAGTGCCTATATGGCCGTCTTTAATCACGCGCAATCCAAAGATTCGGCTGGAACTCACTTTGTATTCTTCAAGCTCGCCATCACTCGCTTTGAGGGAGAGTGTATCTCCTTCGTCGATAATCAGGTCACCGGTCGCACCGGCATTAATCACCTGATCTAATACCTGTTCAGCCATTTGTTCGTTGGTTAAATTTTCTGTATTTACGGGGGAGGTACTCATCAGGCGTTACCTCCCACAAGAATGTCATCAACTTTTAAGGTGGCCTGTCCTACGGTTGTCGGTACAGAGCCAGAGATTGACCCGCACATTCCGCAGGCAAGCGAAAAGTCCTGACCGATCATGGAGATTTCTTTGAGTACTTTTGGTCCGGTATTAATCAGGGTTGCGGCTTTGACTGGATATTGAATTTTTCCGTTTTCGATATAATAGCCTTCGGTGACGGCAAAGTTGAACTCTCCGGTACCCGGTTGAACGGAACCACCGCCCATGTGAGAAGCATAAATGCCCTTATCGATAGAAGCGATCATATCGTCAATATTGGCGTCACCTGGTTCGATGAAGGTATTGCGCATACGCGATGCAGGTGCAAACTTGTAGGACTCGCGCCGACCTGAACCTGAGCGCGCAAAACCAGTTTGTTGCGCACCGATACGGTCAACCAGGAAATTGGTGAGCTGGCCGTCTTTAATGAGCTGGGTTCGTTGCGTGGGCATGCCTTCGTCGTCAATATTGATCGAGCCCCATTCATTGGCCATGGTGCCATCATCTACCGCATTAACGATTGAACTGGCAATTGATTCACCCATCTGGTCGTGAAAAACCGATGCTTTTTTTGCAACCGAAGTGGTTTCTAACAGGTGTCCGCAGGCTTCGTGAAAGATAACCCCGCCAAATCCATTACCAATAATGACCGGCATTCGGCCCGACGGGCAAGGCTTTGCGGTTAGGTTAACCAGCGCCTGTCTTGCGGCTTCTTCTCCGGTTTTTTTGGGGTTGATTGCCGCCTCGATTTCCCAGCCCAGTAATCCACCATCATTCCAGCTACCCGTCGCCTGTTCGCTACCATCGGATGCAATCGCGGTTAAATTGGCTCGAATGTAATTGCGTTTGTCGCTCGTGTGTAAACCTTCACTGTTAAATATTTCGATGCTCTGCTCGCGTTGCATACAGGAACCACGAGTTTGTGATATTTGCTCACCCGCTGCCCTGGCAGAGCGATCAGCTGCCATCAAATAGGCGACTTTACTTTCAATTTCGGCCCCAACGGAGAGAATTCTTCGGGCCGGGTGAATGTCGGAGATTTGATTAAAATCAAAAGACTTGATGCGATTGACAGGATCTCTTAAATCTTTAGCTGCCAGTACCGACGCAATGCGTCTTAGTTCGTCCTGATCAGTCCTATTGGTATAGCCGTATAAAACTTTGGTGCCGTAAACCATTCTTAGCCCTATGCCAAAATTAATACCCGACTCCACCGACTGGACTTCGTCACTCAGTGTGCTGACAACATTGGTTTCATTTTTTTCAACGAAAAGTTCGGCAAAGTCGGCACCCAGTGACAGGGCGTGATCAATAACTGATTCTGCGGTTATATCATTTAGCATTAATTTCTTTTCCTTCGGGGAATAGGAGTCTCACACAACATACATGAGGCTACAGGAATCTATTACAATATAGAGGATCGCATAATTATTGCAGAGTTCCATGCAATCGACGAGTCAACCGGTTGATTAATTGAAACTGTCGCTACAGAATTAGCGTACTTACATAAAATGAAAAATGGACTTATTTGCTCGATTTTAATGAATACAAGCCTTCAGAAACCACTTTTTTATAAGCTGCTGAGTATTCTTGCTAATCACCATTAGAAATACCCAATCCCATCATGGTAAAATTGTCTGCCCTGAAAAACCCATGTCAAGGATGATTCTTAAATATCAAAACAAACAGGGCATATCTATGCTGGTTTTTATCCAATGTGACCAGTATTATTAGCGCCCCAAAATTCTGGAACGAACACTATGAGCTTACAAATTTCTGACCAGGCGCTGCTTAAAACACAGGCCTATATCAACGGCCAATGGGTCGATGCCGATAACGGCTCGACACTGGCAGTAACCAACCCGGCTAACGGTGAAGTGATTGCCGAAGTCGCAAAATGTAGCACCGCTGAAACGCGTCGCGCCATCGAAGCTGCCGACGCCGCCTTGCCCGAATGGCGTAAGAAAACTGCCAAAGAGCGCGCAGCCTATTTGCGCAAATGGTTTAACCTGATGATGGAGGCACAGGAAGACCTCGCGATCATTCTCACCGCCGAACAGGGCAAGCCTCTAGCCGAAGCTCGTGGCGAAGTCGCCTACGGAGCTAATTATATCGAGTGGTTTTCTGAGGAAGGCAAACGCGTTTATGGCGACACCATTCCGCAGCCTTCTAACGACAAGCGTATTGTCGTCATCAAACAACCAGTCGGCGTCGTTGCCTGTATTACACCGTGGAATTTCCCCAATGCAATGCTCACCCGAAAGATTGCTCCGGCACTGGCTGCAGGCTGCACCGTGGTCTGTAAACCCGCGAACGCCACACCGCTGTCGGCTTATGCTTTTGTTGAATTGGCCGAGCGCGCTGGGATTCCGCCCGGCGTCATCAATATCGTCACCGGCGAAACTAAGGCCATTGGCGCTGAGCTGACCTCAAACCCGACTGTGCGTAAACTTACCTTTACCGGTTCTACACCCGTAGGCAAACAGCTCATGGCCGAGTGCGCGCAAACGGTTAAGCGTACTTCGATGGAACTTGGCGGTAATGCGCCATTTATTGTTTTCGACGACGCCAACCTCGAAGACGCTGTTGCAGGCGCGATGATTTCCAAATACCGCAACGCCGGGCAAACCTGTGTTTGCGCGAACCGCCTGCTAATACAGGAAGGCATATACGATGCCTTCGCCGAGAAACTGGCCGAAGCGGTTAGCAAATTAAAAATGGGTGATGGTACCGAAGAGGGTATCACCGTCGGCCCGCTCATCACCGAACAGGCCGCCAATGACGTCATGGCATTTGTTGACGATGCAGTAAGCAAGGGCGCGACCGCAGTCACCGGTGGCAAACGCTCCGACCTCGGCGCTAATTTTGTCGAACCGACCATTCTCACCAACGTCAGTAACGACATGCGCGTTTTCCGCGAGGAAATCTTCGGTCCTGTCGCGCCATTATTCAAATTCAAAACCGAAGAAGAAGCCGTTCAGATGGCGAACGATACCGAGTTTGGTCTGGCCTGCTATTTTTACTCGCGCGATATTGGCCGAATCTGGCGGGTTGGCGAAGCCCTGGAATACGGCATCGTCGGCATCAACGAGGGCATTATTTCAAACGAAATGGCACCTTTCGGCGGTGTTAAAGAATCTGGTCAGGGCCGTGAAGGCTCGAAGTACGGCCTCGATGATTACATGGAAATCAAGTACATGTGTATGGGCGGCCTGGATAAGTAACACTAATCGTTTTAACTCCTCACAGGGATGGTGAGGGGGATCCCAATAACTTTTTTAACACCAATTACCCTCCCCTTCTTATCTTTTAAGCACCAATCCCTCCTTTCTGGTTTATCTTGACAAAAGTCAAGGAAAGCCTCCTGTAGGGGGCATAACGTTAGCTTCAGATTTAAAATTTATCAATTTTTAGTCAGGAGCCTGATTCAATGAGTATGAAACAAAAAACGGGGCGCGGCGCAATTCTGCTAGGCGCGTGTATAGGGCTGGCCACAGCTTCGGGGGTCGCTTTCGCCAAGAAAGATTTTAAGCCGTTGAATGAGGCTGAATTCGAACAGGCGAAAAGCATGTACTTCCAGCGGTGTGCCGGGTGTCATGGTGTATTACGAAAAGGTGCGACGGGTAAAAGCCTGTTACCCGAACCGAATAAGGCGAAAAAATCAAAGGGTACGCTGAAACTGGGTACCAAAAGGCTATCGAAAATTATCAAGCTGGGTACCGAAGGCGGGATGAATAACTTCGATGATATTTTTTCAGCCGAGGAAATCAACATACTAGCGCGCTATATCCAGATGCAGCCACCTGTTCCACCGGAAATGTCATTGGCTCTGATGAAAGAGCGCCACAAGGTTTATATCGAGCCGAAGGATTATCCTACCAAACCACTGCATGGTCGTAACTGGGAAAATTTCTTTGTCGTTATCGAGCGTGATGCTGGCAAGATCGCCATCATCGACGGCGACAAGCATGAAATTGTCGATCATATCGATACCGGTTATGCCGTACACGTGGTCAAGGCCACCGAGCACCATGAGTTTGAAAAACCGGTTGGTGGCGTTCCCGGTCGTTTCTGGTACACCCAGGGACGCGACGGCAAGATGACCAAGATCGATTTGTGGCAAAAGCCTGGTAGCATGCTCGTTGCCGAAGCGCAGATGGCTTACGACGCGCGTGACGTCGCCGTATCCGGTGACGGTAAATATGTCATCGGCGGTGCTTATTGGCCACCGCATTTCGTCATCCTCGACGCGGTCACTATGGAGCCATTGAAAGTTGTTTCCACCCGTGGTGTCAATGTCGATGGCGATTATGTCAACGAGTCGCGTGTCGCCGCTATCTACACCACACCGAAACAGTCTTCTTTCTGGGTTGCCTTGAAAGAGCTGGGGCAAATGTGGCAGGTGGACTACCGAGACCTGGATAACCTGAACATCAAACAGGTGAATTCTGCGAAGTATCTGCACGATGGCTTCTTCGATCCGACTGGTCGTTACTTCCAGATCGCTGCTAATGCGTCCAACAAGATGGTTATCGTCGATTCTGAAACCGGAAAATTAACAGCGATGATTGACGTAGACAAGCTACCGCATCCGGGTCCTGGTGCTAACTGGATCGATCCGAAGTGTGGGCCAGTGAGCGGCACCACGCACCTGGGAGTTGGTAAGGTCACGGTCTGGGGTAATGATCCTAAGGGTCATAAAGATGCAGCCTGGAAGATCTGCTACGAAGTAGATACCGATGGCCCGGGAGTTTTCATCCGTACCCATCCCACGTCTGACTACGTTTGGGCAGATCAGACCAAACATCCTGAGCCAGCGATTCAACAGAGCGTCCAGGTTATTGACAAGAAAACTCGCAAAGTGATCAAAACCATACGGGTAACCGAGGAAGAAGGAAAAGCCGCTGTGCACATGGAATTCAACAAGGGTGGTACCGAAGTCTGGGTTTCAGTCTGGAATCGTAAGGACGCGAGTAGCCCAACTGGTGAAATTGTGGTCTACGATGCCAAAACTCTGAAAGAGATTAAACGCATCAAGGGTCTGACTACGCCGACCGGCAAGTTCAATGTCTACAACCGTACCAACCACGTAACCTGATCCGTTTTAAAGTTACGATGTGAAACTAACAGGGCGGACATACTCAATCGGTATGCCCGCCCTTTTTATGAAATAAAGCGTCTTACACAAGCGCCTTTTGGCAGGGCCTTTTTGTAAAACTCTAAACAATTTTGAAGGTAATTTCATTCATGCACAATCCATCTCAGAAATTTAGCCTGATGTCTCGCAAGGTGGTATT
>JAUVCH010000022.1 GCA_030595795.1 Gammaproteobacteria bacterium | reverse complement strand
CAAGCGCTACCCAGGCATAGGGGTAATCGGGATCGAGCTTGATCGCCTCGGTCGCCATGACACGAGCCTTGAGAATATTTTCGCGGATATAGGTATCCTGTAAATCGATTGCTTCCAGAGTTAACTGCCAGGCCTTGATATTAGCCGTGCCCGCCGAGCGATGCACCGCCATGTCTCCATCATCCAGCTGTACTTTCATCGCCAGAGCTATGTCTCTGGTTATTTCGTCCTGTACCGCGAACAGGTCGTCCAGGTCTCGGTCGTAGCGTTCGCTCCAGCAACTTTGTTCATTTTGAGAGTCGATTAATTCAGCATTGACACGAATCCTGTCACCGCTTTTTCGTACACTACCTTCGAGGATATAGCGTACGTCCTGTTGACTGGCTATATCTGCAATCGATGCCTTTTGAGTTTTGTATTGCAGAATTGAGTGGCGCGCAACGATCCGCATATGCTGAAATTTAGACAGCGTGGAGATGATATCGGTGGTGATGCCGTCGCTGAAAAACTCCTGCTCAGGATCACCGCTCATGTTTTCGAAGGGGAGTACTGCGATTGAGGGTGGGTCGTCAGAGTTATCATTATTCTCCTCACATAACCCAGCTTTCATCAAGCATTCAATCATATCCTCAGTCAGTTGGGTATCACGGTAGGGCAAATTGTCTGACCAATAAATTTTCCACTCTTTTCTACTGCCAGGCATTGATAACATCGAGTCTCGACAAGCGCTCAGGAATTGTTGCATGGCTTGCCTGGCTTCAATATGACCTCCACGCTTTGAGTAGGCAACCACGAGTAACGCCCTAAGATAGGACAATGTTGTCTTTGAATTGAGGTTGGTGTGTATAGATTCTTCCAGTTGTCCAGTGTACAGCAGCGCCTCAGCGATTATCCATTCGACCCAGGGATGGTAGGGGTCGAGCCGAAGGCATTTTTGTGAAACTTCTAGTGCGGATTTGAATTCTCCTATGGCGTTTAGGTTAAAGGCCTTAGTCGTCAGATATTCAGGATCGTTAGGGTTCATTGCCAGCGCTTTTTCGACATGGTAGCTAGCAGCTTGGTAGTCCCTACAAAAAATCATGTATATCGCGTAATAATTTTGAACTATGCCAATTTCAGGATCGAGTTTTAATGCTTTACTAATATATTCGCCAGCCAACCTGAATGAATTTTTGTAATCTTCTACCCAGCGCTCCATCCAGTCCACGATATTGCAGCCAAACATATAAACGAGGGCATGCACGTTCTCCGGTTCTGATTCGAGGCATCCTTTCAGTCTATTTCGTGCGATTGCAATGTCTTCACGGGTGTACTTGTAGTAGTGATATTTCCCCGCTAACAGGAGATCATAGCTTTGCTGATGTGGTACGCTTTTCGCCATGGCTATGCATTGAATATCAGACTCTATTCTCCCTGTAACCGTCGCCGCAATAGTACGACTAAGCTCCTCTTCAAGATCGAACAAATCTGATAGATCAGAATCGTATCGTTTTCCCCATATTTGATTGCCGCTTTGCGCATCAATCAACTGAACAGTAATTCGGATTCGATCCCTCGCTTTTCGAATACTACCCTCAACAACATAATCAACATTGAGCTCTTTGGAGATTTCCCCGAGGCTTTTAAGCTGCTCCTTAAACGCGAAACTGGAGTTCCTGGATTTGACCAGCAATCCGGGAAACAGTGAGAGGTTTAATATGATACTTTCTGTAATACCATCGCTAAAATATTCCTGGTCCGGGTCGCCAGATAAATTATCGAACGGCAGGACAGCGATGTTATGGGTCAATTCATCGGACACCGTGATGGCATCAGTTTCTACGAATTCGCGCAAACCGGCATCACAAAGAGCATCAAACGGATAATCAACATCGTCCCCGGATTTAAAGCTAGCCGATGCCCACCAGTATTGCCGCCACTCATCGAGTGTCTGTGGAAACTGGTCCATGTTAGATTTACTAATATCGAGATAAAGCTGAAGATATTTTGTTGCATTATCTTTATCACCGAGACGGCAATGACAGGCAGCAATCCAGCCATAGATTTCGTCGGCCGCGTTCGGCATGCTGTTAAATGATCGCAGAGCCTCGTGATACTGCTTACCACGATAAAACGCAACCCCGGCAACCCAGTGTATCCAGGGATGAAATGGGTCTAGCGCATAACAGGTATCGGCCAGTTCAATCGCTTTATCAACCTGACCCAATCCCGCGTAAATGGCGCTGATTGTTGCCAGTACTTCGGGATCATTTGGGTTGATTAAAAAAGAGCAATCGGCATGAATTTCGGCCTCATTCCAGTCTTCCCTGAACATACAGTATTCAGCGTAGTCAGCCTGAATGAGGGCATCGTCAGCAGCCAGTGACAAAGCTTTTTTAATGTGAAAACCTGCTCTTTCAAAAATTCCTTCCCGGGGTGCAATCCAGCCTCCCAGCCAGTTCACAATATAACTTTGATAGAGGCGATTATGTATATGCGAGTTATTGGGTTCTAATTCCAGGCAACTGTGAAAGATTTCGAGGCATTTTCTGCTGTCTGAAGGCGTATATTTTTGTAGGTGATAATATCCCTGCAACAGCAAATCATAGCTTTTAATATCCTGGGCTGGTTTACGAATGGCGATTTCAGTGTCCGCGATATCAATTTTGCCTTTAATTGCGGCTACGATAGAACGTGTGACCCTGTCTTCGAGTTCAAATGTTTCTTCAAGCGGGTTGTCGAATCGATTCCCCCAAACCTGTTCCCCATTTCGAGTGTCAATTAACTGGGCCGATACTCGTAGGCTATCCTCGGATTTACGTATACTGCCTTCCACAACATACTGGACCAGGAATTTATTGCCGATTTCGCTGATGGAAAGACTTTGTCCACCGGCTGCAAAAGAAGAATTTCGCGAATGTACCTTTAATGAAGGGAAAAGTGACAGACCCATAACAATGCTTTCGGTTAGTCCATCGCTGAAGTATTGTTGATCTGGATCGTTGGACAGGTTTTGTAGCGGAAGCACAAGAATACTGTTCTCTGCTACTTGAACCTGTAAAGGTATTTCTGATTCTTCTACCGCATCAATGACGGCAAACTTGCCTTCGGGTTTGATCGCCGGACCTGCTTTTATTTCGGCTTGCAGTTCGGATGTCTCTAACTCCGGCTCGACACCGAGTTCTTTTTGTAAAACTTCGCAGCAACGTTTATAGGCCAACAATGCATGATTTCGATTACCCTTTTGCTGATAAGCCGTCATCAAAGTGCGCCAGGCCCATTCTTCCAGGGGATCGGTTGTCACTAGTTGCTCGGCAGACTGGATCGCCGCACCGTAGTCTAAGTGCTCGAGCTGCATCCGACTCAAACTATTTAATACCTCAACATAGGCTCGTTTCAGATTATCACGCTCTTCAGCCAGCCACTGCTCGCAGGCCGGATCACGAATGACCATGCCTTCGAGAAATTCACCCTGGTATAGATCAGCCGCTTTGGCAAGAATTTCAATATCTGATTGATCTGCAAGACGCTTAAATTCGAGCACATCGATTTCTACTGCGTCAGCTTTGAGCCTAGTCGTGGTTCGCTCTACCTCTAGCGTCCCCGGCAAGACTTCATCGAGTATTTTATTGAGACTACTAAGCGACTGTCGCAATGAATTCCTGGCCTGATCTTCGCCACGATCACTCCATAACAAGTTCACCAAACGATCTCTCGGATGACGGATGCCGGGTGCCAGCGCCAGATAGGCTAATAGCGCTTCTGCTTTCCGCGTAGGCAGGCTTAACAGCTCACCTGAGGGTGACCTACACTCCATTTGACCCAGCAATTTGAGCTTTAATCGAGGCAAACTCGTTCCTTATTCATTTATTTAAATTAATTTTCTAATATAAACACTTATAAATCAACATCTTATAAAATTTAATGATTTTTTAATGATTATTTTGTGCCTTTTAACGAAGGCAAGCAAGGGAATTAATGGTGTCCAGGGAAAATGCCTCCATCGAAACCAGACATGCACTAGAGGGGCACCAAAAATGAGAAGAGTCAGAAACCACAACAACCGTTCAAATAATCCAGCCGTTATGTTTGCCGCAGGATTTGAAAGCCTGGTCAGTGACCAAATGCGGAATCCGTCTAAATACGACGATGAGGAATTACGCGCAATCCAGCGATCGCCTAAAAAACAGACGGTCAAAAGTAACTTATTCAGCGATCTGTTTAAGCTGCTATTCTGGGATAGACTGGCCTGAAATCGAAACCGGCTATCCAGTTCAAGCTGGCACTATCGAAGTGCCAGCTATAATAATCTTAATAGGCGCTTTTCGAAATCCGAGCTTTAATCTCCACCTTTTGGTAAATTAAGGAATGGTTCCGGCTACATCGGTAGCCTTGACATCAGCTATTATGTAAACACTTATTTACATTCAACTATTCATGATTTAGGTCAATACTCAAATATCTGCCAGGTGATTTACTATATGCATTAGAAGCAGATTACCAGACTTGTCCCAGCTAATCGGTGCGAAACATGAATAGACATTATTCAACCAGAACAAGGCCTTCAGAGCTGTCTCTCAGCATTATACCGGGCAGTCGCGTGATCCAACTGCTGATACTCACACTATTATGCGCAGTCTTGTTATTTGGCTGCACCCAAATTCGCAAGGCCACCTACCCAAAAGATTTTGTTTACCTCGAGCAAACAAAGATCAGCAGTAAAATGGCGCTAATGAGCTTCTATATGCGGCAAATCGACGAAACTCTTCTCGACGACAGCGCAATCAGTAGCGAACAGCAGCGGAAAATCGTCAGTATTTTGTCGAAAATCGATGCCAATGCGAACTCGCTCATCGCCGATGGTGTTCAGACCAATCACCTGGTTATCGACGATCATATCGACCAGTTTAAAACCGACGTCACCGTCGCGCTACGCGACGCGAGTGCAAGCCCGCCCAATTATTTTGCACTGGGCAGATTATCGGGAAGTTGTCTCGCCTGCCATCAGTATCGCAAATTCTGATGGCAGCGACTGGAAGCAACTATAAATAAAAGAAATAATACAAAACCACCAAAATCAATCCGGTTCCGATATTGACCATAAATCCATTCTTGATCATTTCGCGGACATTGACGACTCCTGTGGAATAAGCAATAGCGCTTGGTGGTGTTCCCACCGGCATCATGAAGTCCAGGGAAACACCGATGGCGATGAGTAAGGCCATAGACTTCATATCAATCCCAAGGCTACTGGACAGAGGTAGCATCAATGGAATCAGTATCGCCGCTGAGGCAGTATTACTGGCCACCATAGTCACGAGAATGCCAAAAAAAACCAGAGTTAATAAAGTCACAAACAGAGGAATGCCAGCAATCCCAGCTTGCAGTAAATTGGTTAGCCAGAGGTCAATACCGACCTGATTAACAGCCGACCCCAGGCTTAGTCCCCCGCCAAATAACAACAGCGTGGACCAGGAAATTTTACCGAGATCAGTTTCATCCAGTAAGCCCAAAGAAAACAAACTAATCACTGGTATGAGGGCCACCGTGGAGGAGGAAAGACCAGTAAAATTTGAGGTGAGCCATCCAGTCACAGTAATCAGAAAAACAATGAATATCAGCTTCTGTGACCGATTGAGCTTGCTGGATTTGTAAGTAAACTGGATTTTTTCAATCTCGGGTTTGTTAAATAAAAATAACAGCAACCAGGTGAAAAAAAGCGCTAGTATCACAAAAGGAAGCGCTTTAATCATCCATTCGACAAAACCTAAAGAGATATTTTTTTCACCCAGGTATTTGGCGGCAATGGCGTTGGGTGGGCTGCCCACCAGGGAGCCGATTCCACCGATTGTCGCAGCGTAGGCGACAGCGAGAACAGCGCCTTTGGCGAATCGGGAGTGTTCATCAAATAAATTATTTTCCTTAAGAACAATGATGGAAATAGGGATCATGACGGCCGCAGCGGCGGTATTAGACATCCACATGGATAAAAAAGCGGTCACAAGCATGAGTCCGAGCACAAAAACTAGAGGCCTGTCACCCATGCGATCTAAAATTACATGTGCCATGCGATGATCGATTTCATATTTTTGTAAACCTCGTGCGAGAACAAACCCACCAAGAAATAAAACGATCACTGGATCAAAATAAGGGTGAAATATGTCCTGGGCAGAAAAATTACCCAGTGACAGGAGTAAAAAGGATCCGATAAGACCAGAGACATACAAAGGAATGGCCTCTGATATCCAAAGGACAATTACCGATACCAAGGTAGCCGCCACCAGTGCTTGATTGGAGTCTGGCTCGGGCCATACCCAATAAGTAGTGATGAAGCATAAAATGGAGGCTGGCAGGGCCAACCACCTGTAGTTGTGGTGAGAACCCGGTGAATCAGCCCTGCTTTTTCTATCGAGCATCAGTGGCTCTTTAATGCTCGACTCATGGCCAGATGCCGCGTAACAGGGTTGCGTGCACCACGCGCTCAATGGCGATCGCCAGAGCAATAGTACGAAAATCCGGCATCTGATCCCGCGTTGATTCTTCACCGACCACGAACGCCTGCCAGCGGCTGAACACCGAGTCCACGGCTGCGTGGAGCTTGGCGCGCATCTTTTCGGTAGTCGTATCGTAGTCCCATTGCTCGTTCACCTGATTCTGCACCCATTCGTAATAACTGACCGTCACGCCGCCCGCGTTCACCAGAATATCTGGCAGCACATAAATCCCACGCTCCTGCAGAATTCTGTCCGCGCGCGGCGTGGTTGGATTATTCGCACCTTCGACGACCAGACTAGCCTTAACGTTTACCGCATTGCCGGCGTGAATCTGGTTACCGAGCGCCGCTGGTAAAAGGATGTCGCACTCCAGTTCAAGTAACTCATCATTGGTGATGGTCATAGTATCTGCCATGCCGACCACGGTATTGTGCGTGGCCTTGAATCGCTCGACCTCGGTTGGATCCAGCCCTGCTGCGCTGAAAATACCGCCCTTGCTGTCGCTGACCGCGATGATCTTCGCTCCCTGGCGATGAAATGCGTTAGCCGCTACCGCACCCACGTCGCCGAACCCCTGGATAGCCACGCGCGTGCCCGCGACATCCTGATGTTCGGGAATAAGCGCCTTTGACAGAAAGCGTTGTGTGGCGAACAGGCAACCATTACCCGTTGCTTCGTAGCGGCCATAGGAACCGCCCATTTCGATGGGCTTACCGGTCACCACCGGCCGGTTGTTGAAACCCGGGTGCAAAACGTCATAAGTGTCGAATATCCAGGCCATGGTCTGTTCATTGGTGTAGAGGTCGGGAGCGGGAATGTCCTGGTGTGGCCCAATCTCGTCGTACAACTCGGAAGTATAACGCCTTGTAATGCGACGCAGTTCTCTGTCACTCAGGTTCTTGGTATCGCAGACCACACCGCCCTTCGCGCCGCCGAAGGGTACATTGACCAGGGCACATTTCCAGGTCATGAGTTTGGCCAGCGAAACAACCTCCTCCATCGTGACATCCGGATGGTATCGGATTCCGCCCTTGCCGGGCCCGAAAACGCGGTTGTGTTGCACGCGAAAACCCTGGAAACTCTGTACACTGTCGTCGTCCATCTCGACCGGGAAATTCACGATGTTCACGCGCTTGGGTTTCTTGAGGAATTCCACCAGCCCACTTTTTAGGCCCTTGACGCAATGCGCCGCGCGATTGAACTGCTCTTCGCTGATGACAATAGGATCGAGGTTTTCCACTGTGCTCCTCGATTCCGTAGGTTCGTTGACCATGATGTTATCGACTGTTGTTAGCTTAGTTGTTTGGCATTGTAACTCAGGAAATCAGGCGGGGGACCTATATTTTGGGAGAAATTTTCCTTGTTGTCGCTGCTGACGAATTTATCTTTTTTTGCTTTATTTTCTGTTACAGCAATTATGCTGAATTCAGGAAAACGCTTTAGATCTGACTGGGCTATTCAGTCGTAGCATTGAGCAGTATGACTTCAATTTCCTCAGTAATTTCTTCCTGACGCAGGGCATTGATTTTCCGGCCGAGTTCTTCGGTGCTGTCGTCCAGGTGTCGTGTCGCATGTTCCAGGTGTTGAATCCGGTGCTGGTTTTCCGCCATTAGCGATAAATAAAGAATGCGGTGTAAAGCATTAAACAGGTAATGGTCGGTGAGCTCAAACAAAAAGTTGGGGGCCGACATGTTTAACAGGGGCGGCGTCGAGTAAGCGCATGTTTCCCGTGGTGGCTCGTCAAACGGTGGCAGTAACTTCGCCGTAACGATTTCATTGAGACGGTCACCATGATGTATCGCGTAAAAAGTGGCAACCTGTTGATAGGTGGCAAGGGTCTCCACCAGGGAGTCCAGCACTGAAACTATTTCGTCAGCAATGTCTGCGCCCTGAATATAGGTAATTTGATCGGTTTTCAGATTCAAAAGCGGATGAAGTTTGCTACCGACCATGATCAGTTTTGCCTGTTCCTGGACCGGGGCTGTAAAACGTTGATGCAGAATCTCAATTATTCTGTCGTTAAAATTCCCGCAAAAGCCTCTCTCTGACCCTATTACTAAAATAATATCAAACTGGGATTCGGCCCTGGGTAGTATCCCAGGATGAAAACACAGAAAATCGTCTGCTATTTCTGTGATAGATATGCCCATCTGCTTTTGAGCCTCAATGAATCGGCTCAGTTTATGAGTTTCCATTGCTGCCAGGGTTTTCATCGAAGCGAGAATGTCACGAATCTGGCCAAGCCTGCGGCGATGAATATCGAGTTCGCGACGATGCATTGAGACTTTATCCGGCCAACTGGAACCAGTGTTCCAGTGCTCTTTGCCACTGCTGACGTCGACTGTGTAATGTCAGGTTTGACTCGCTAGTCCACTGTGCCAGGGATATCATTTTTGCCGGTATGCGCTTGAGTTCGATTCCCGCAAATAATCCCTCATTGAAGGCAATTAGCCATGCCAGTTGAAATTCAATAGTTTGCGGTACCAGCCTGTCCTGTTTGAGTAATTCGCGCAAGATCCGGCCTTTCTTGATGGCCATTTCCATACTGGCTTCGAGCCTGGCACCAAAGCGGGTATATATCTCGAGTTCAAGAAATTGCAAATAATCCAGTTTGATACGCCCTGCTTCGTTCTTGATAGCTGGATTCTGAGCCCGGCCGCCGATTCGAGATACGGAAAGTGATATATCGATAGCGGGACGGTTGCCCGCAACAAATAATTCGCGATCGAGATAGATCTGGCCGTCGGTAATCGATATCAAATTGGTCGGGATATAGGCTGCAATTTCACCTTGCAGTGTCTCGATAATCGGTAGAGCAGTCATGCTACCGCCACCATGGTTGTGGTTGAGACAGGTCGCTCGTTCCAGTAACCGGGCATGCACGTAAAAAATGTCGCCCGGATACGCCTCGCGCCCAGGCGGGCGGCGTATTAACAGTGATAACTCACGATAGGTTTTTGCGTGCGTTGACAGATCGTCATAAACGATCAGTGTATCCTGGCCTTTTTTCATCCAGTATTCTGCGATGGTGCACCCCGAAAACGGCGCCAGATGCTGCAAACCGGGCAGAGTATTCGCTTCTGCAACCACTATCGTGGTGTAACTGATAGCATCGTGTTTTTTAAACAATTCGATTGTACTAACAACTGTGGATCGCTTCTGCCCGATCAGCACGTACACGCAATAGACATTTTTGCCTTTCTGGTTGATAACGGCGTCAATCGCCAGCGCACTGCGCCCGAGACCTTCATCGCCGATAATCAGTTGGCGTTGTCCCTTGCCGATAGGAATCAGCGTATCGATCACCTTATTACCCGTATATAGCGGTTCACTGACATCGCTGCGGTAGGTGATCGGGGGCGATAAGTGTTCCAGTGCCCGTCGCGTGGTCGTTTGTGGTTTTATCTCACCATCCAGCGGGAAGCCCAGGGGGTCGATGACTCTGCCTAACAGGGCATCACCAACCGGCACGTCCATGGTGCGCCCCGAACGAAATGCTTCGGTGCCGGCAGTGAGGCCAATCTTCTCGTGCAACAAAACGACACCGATGAGTTCACTTGCAAGCTCGAAAATAACGCCATGGCTGCCGTCTCCAAAAAATATAATTTCATCCATGGTGGCAGTTGGTAAACCACTGATCCAGGCGATTCCGTCACCGACGGAAACAACACTACCCAGCTCTGAATAGTGGGCCTTTAACTGGTAGCTTGTAAGCCAGTCATCAACGGTCTTGCTGAAACCTGTTATCGTATCAACTTGAGGACTATTCATGGATCAGATCTGCAAAATCTTTAAGTTCGTCCCGTAAATTGAGGTGAAGCACCCAGGCACCGACGATTAATCTTAATCCGGCTATGAGTGCAGAATCTACCTGGTACTCCAGTTCAACTGACTGTTCACAAAACCGGGACAACTTCTCCTTCAGTCGCTTTTTGTGGTTGTCGGATAATTCTGAAGCGCTGACGATGGTTATTTTATTTTCAGTGGATTTGCAATTGTCCCGCAGTTTGTTGAGTTGCTCCTGATTGAGCTGATCAAAAGTCTCTAACAGCAAATCGAACAGACGCTGTTCAAGCTCCGATCCAGCGAGGCTGCTTAATAGACTGGCGGCAAACCGGGCCCCCTGCTGATGTGCATGGTGCTGGTACTGTTGTTGTGCTTCAGTTTGATGACGTTGCTCGATAACTGCCGCCTTTTCTCTTTCGCTCGTAAGTTCCCGTTCAAGCTGTTCAAGTTTCTCTACTCGCTGTGCCTGGATTTCCTGGTGCAGTTCGTCCCGGGCCTGTTGTTTTTCGCGCTTCCAGTCTTCCATTCGGCCCTGATATAGCTGCTCCAGTTCGATGCCTTCGGTCTTTAATTTTGCAGCCTCGTCCAGCTTCTGCTCGATTTTTTCCTGGCGCTGCTGCAGTGCGGCGAGGACTGGACGGTATAAGAATTTTTTTAAGATCCAGACCAGTACCAGAAAATTTATGATCTCGAGGATGAATGTTGACCAGTTGAGTTCCAACAGAATAACTCCAGTATATAGCTGCCGTTTATGGCAACAGGTATTCGAGCAGGGGATTGCGGAACAGAATGATCAGGACAATTACCAGCACATAAATTGCCAGTGACTCTATCATCGCCAGTCCGATAAAAAGCGTACGCATGATGGCGCGTTCGGCTTCAGGTTGTCGCGCCAGGGCATCCATCGCGCGACTGATAGCCCAGCCCATCGCAATCGCGGGTAACATGATGCCTAAGGCAATACCAAAAATTGCGGCCGCGGTAGAAGCCATGATAAAAGTTGAAAGGTCAGGCATGATTTACTCCATCGTCTTGTATTGCTTAAGTTGTTGTGACTGGATACCCCCGGCAACATAGACCAGGGCCAGCATGCCAAATATATAAGCCTGAACCAGCGCTTCGATAATATGCAGCATGAGAATCGGAACCGGGGCAAGAAACCCTGCAACCAGCAATATCAGTAAGGCAGCCATTTCCAGGCTCATCATATTGCCAAACAGGCGAATCGCCAGGGCCACCGTGCGGGTAATTTCACTGACGATATGCATCGGCAGTAAAATCGGGCTCGGTCGAAGGTAATGTGATAGATAGTTTCTTATTCCCTGTATGCGTATGCCGTACCAGTGCACTGACAGGAATACGACGATAGCTAGCGCAGATGTCGCCGACAGATCCCGGGTGGGAGAATGAACTCCGGGAATCAAGCCGCTAAGATTATTTATTACCAGAAAAATCCACAGGCTGCCGATAAACGGCGTTAATTGCTTTACCTGCTGGGGCGCTACATCGGCAACCGCATTTTCAATGATTGTGACCAGGGCTTCGGTAGCCGTTTGCACCGGTCCCGGACGGTCGGAAAGGCGTTGTGTTATCAGCCAGCAGACCAGTCCAAGTATTAACACGATAAACCACGTGGTGATCACCGTGGTGGTAATCGCCAATGAGCCGAGATGAAAGACTGTATTGATTTCTAGACCTGTCTGGCGCATCAATATTTCCGCTTATTCCCTGATATAAAGATAAACATTCATACCCCCGACCATGACTCCCAGTATGATCAGGCTGGTAGTCCAGCGCACCGAGTAGCCCGAAAGCTGATCGTCGATCCAGTTGCCAAGATAGGCACCACCGATTACCGGCAACACAAACAACAGACCTAGCATGCCCGCATAGGCCGTTTGTGCTAACAGGGTCGGACGCTCTTTATCGGCCTTTTGAATTTTCCTGGCCTGACGTTCAACCTGTTTTTTCAAAGCGTTTTCAGATTTCATCGTGGCTATACGCTACTCCTCTGCGCCTCAAGTCCCACAATCGTTTAAGTACTTCCTCCTCCATTTGCCGCAGGCTTTGTTTCTGGCTAAGCAGCCTGGTTTCCTCTTCGAGAAACTGTTCGGTAAGGGCAGCGCTGATACGCCCGTAATCGCTGTCGATAAGAAAGTGACGGGTCGTCAGGCATAGTCGGTTATCGTGAAAATATAGCAGTGCGCCGGCCGTCGCAGCATACAACCAGCCGTGTTGTACCGTGTTAAACCGGCATAAACCCACCACCAATGGAGTCATGAAACGATCGTGATCCGGTAATATGCCGAAGCTACCGCTTTTGTCTTCACCGACAAACGAAGTCACGTCTTCGTATTGTTTCCGGTGGGTTACGTCCTGAAGTGAAACCTTAATGGAATTCATGGCTGTCGCATTGTCCCCCGCATATAGCACTGCTCCTCAGGCAAATCATCATACTGCCCCTGCAGGAATGCCTCGCAATCGTCTAATACATCACTCAGCGCAACCGAGATACCGGCAATCCCGGTATGTGATGCTGTCACCCACATCGGTTGCGTCAGGTATCGCTGCAGCCTGCGAGCGCGCACGATGACCAGTTTATCGGCGGGGGACAATTCCTGGATACCGAGCATTGCAATAATGTCTTCTAATTCGTGAAACCGCGCCAGGTGCTCACGAACTCCTTCAGCGATGGCATAATGGCGCGATCCCAGGGTGTAGGAATCCATCATTTTGCTGCTGGATTGCAGCGGATCTACCGCCGGATAAATGCCCTTACCCGCCTGAATCCGAGTGAGAATAACCCTGGTGTCGAGATGACTGAGGATGGCATTCACCGCCGGATCGGTCATATCGTCAGCCGGCACATATACCGCCTGAACCGAGGTTATGTCGCCATGTCGGGTCGATATGATGCGATCTTCCAGTTCGGCCAATTCGCTGATCAGCGTGGGTTGGTAACCGACGGTAGCGGGCATACGTCCAAGCAGACTTGAAACTTCACTGCCTGCCTGAACAAAACGAAAAATGTTATCCATGACGAGCAATACCTCTTTCTGCATCGTGTCACGAAAGTACTCGGCATAGGTGAGCGCCGACAGGCCCACCCTAAAACGCACTCCCGGCGACTCGTCCATCTGTCCAAAAATCAGCAAAGACTGGTTCATGACTTCGGCCGCTTTCATTTCATGCCATAATTCGTGAGCCTCCCTGACGCGTTCTCCGATACCCGCGAAAACCGAGGCACCGTTGTGCAAGGCGGCTACGGCGTGCATGAATTCCATGATCAGAACTGTTTTACCCACACCCGCACCGCCAAACAATCCGGTTTTCCCGCCTTTGACAAAGGGGCATAGCAAATCGATTACCTTAATGCCGGTCGCGAGAATTTCGTTGCTCGCGGTTGTTTCAGAGAGCGCCGAGGGTGCCGAATGTATTGTGCGAAAGCTCTGTGTGTTTAAAATGGGGCCATCATCCAGGGGCTCACCAAACATATTCAAAACCCGTCCCAGGCAATCGGGGCTTACCGGAACGTTCAATGGAGCGCCGGTATCGAAGACCTGCATGCCGCGATGCAAACCACTGGCGCGATGCAGGGTAACAGCACGGACATGTTGCTTATCCAGATGCTGGTGAACTTCGAACAAGTATGGCTCGCCGTTGTTGCTGGCAGTTAATGCCTGTTTTATCGGGGGTAGTAGATCGCAGGCAATGACGACGACTGGGCCATGTACTTCGGTAATCGTTCCAAGCGCGTTATTGTTAGAGTCTGTCTGCAAAATACTCTACCGAATTTGAATCTGGAGCCGATTTTAGTTGAAAACCCGGATCATCATCTTGTCACATGTCATGTCACCATGCACAAAACAAGCCCCATCTTGATATACGCTGAATCTGGTTACCAAATTAAATGAGCCGAATCCAGGTTTCTGATTTACTCGCAGGCATAAATATCAATCAGATCAACGTCAAGTGGCAGAAACTACTTGACGACAAGATAGAGCGAACCGGAATCACGGTAAATGTGCAGTAAAATCGAAGACTTGCTTTGTTTTATTGCTGAGCGAAACGAGTCGATATCATCGGTGCGCTGTTTATTGACACCATCGATTATATCCTGGGATCTCAAGCCGCTGTAAGCAGCGGGGCTGCCAGGTTCAATCGAGATCACGATCACGCCCGCACCCTCGCGATTGTTGGCAAAAGTCGCACCCGCCAGCAAATCGTGAATCTTGTCGTCGGCCACAGCCACCGCCGGTGGTTTCCCAACCGTGACCTCGACCAGCTTCTTGTTGCCATCCCGGAATATTTTTAAAGTGACTTTTTCACCAATACGCCTGATCCCAATCTGGGCACGCAATTGTCCGATAGATTGTACACTTTTGCCGTTAACTTCGAGAATAATATCACCCGATCTTAAACCTGCTGCCTGCGCCGACGAACTTTCTGTAACACTGGTGACGAGGACACCCTGCAAGCCGGATTCGAGATCAAAAGCCTCGCGCAAATCCGGGGTAATAGCCTGTATCATGACGCCTATTTGGCCACGTTTGACTTTTCCATGCTCGAGGATTTGCAGCATGCTGGTTTTTGCCATATTGACTGGAATGGCAAACCCAATACCGACATTGCCCCCGGCTGGCGCAATAATGGCAGTATTAATACCGACCAGTTCGCCATGCAGATTTACCAGCGCCCCGCCGGAATTACCGGGGTTGATGGACGCATCGGTCTGAATAAAATTCTCATAACCCTCGATTCCAAGGCCGCTGCGCCCCAGAGCACTGACAATACCGGTAGTAACAGTTTGGCCCAGGCCAAATGGATTCCCGATAGCCACGACAAAATCTCCGACTTCGAGTTTGCTGGAATCGGCCAGCACAAGCTCGGATAGTTTACTCGCTTCTATTTTCAGAATTGCCACGTCCAGCTCCGCATCCGTGCCGACGATCTCTGCTTTGAAACTGCGCCCGTCGATCAGCGCAACCTGCACCTCATCGGCGCCTTTTACAACATGAAAGTTTGTCATCACGATGCCATCATCGGCATCGATTATGACTCCGGAACCAGCGGCTTGCTGGCGCCGTGTAGGTGCACGCTCCTGGGAGCGATCTTCTTCCGGCAGGTCGAAGAAGCGGCGGAAAAAAGGGTCATTCAGCAGCGGATTTGATTCGGTTTGCCGGGTCGAGAAAGTGGATATATTGACCACCGCAGGATTGACCTTCTTAAGCATCGGCGCGAGCGATGGCAATGCGTGGCCCTGACCGTCGCCAGTAGGCAAAGAGGCCTGGCTTGCCTGTAAAGGCACAATGAGCAGTAAGGTACTAAAAAACAATGCCGTGATTGTTTTCATGAAACTCTCCAGTAAATTTCAACTAGCAGTTTAGTCTGGCGCTTGATGCGGTGAAGTGACCTGGGTCAACCGAATTAGCTTGGATCTTGCCCACTGGAGAAAATGCTTTTGATCCGCGTCAAATCTAACAGTCGATGGCTATGCCTAAAGATGATTGCCACCTGTACTGACCCGGCATAAAGCGATCAGTCACAGTGGTCTTCGACTTAACGTGAAACATGTATTTTCTGGCCCAGCATATCTGGTGTCACTAGTACAACACCCTCTTCCGTAACGTGAAACTTAAGGGCATCATTTTCCTGGCTTTCACCAACGATGGAGCCATCGGGAATAACCGCGCCTTTATCGATAATGGCTTTATTGATCTTGCAATTTTCACCAATCGTCACATCGGGTAGCACAACAGAATCCGTTACTACAGAACCAGCATTCACCCGGACATTGCTAAACAATAGAGAGTGTTTAATGCTCGCGCCCGAGACAATGCAGCCATCGGATATTAGCGAGTCAATTGCAATACCCCGGCGATCCTCATCGTTGAAGATAAACTTTGCCGGTGGTGCCTGTTCCAGGTACGTCCACACGGGCCATTGATGATCATAGAGGTTTAATTCTGGCGTGACGTCGATGAGCTCCATATTGGCCTTCCAGTATGAATCGACCGTGCCGACATCGCGCCAATAAGCTCTTTTATTATCTTTTGTATCATGGAACGGATAGGCATAAACTCGATGACTGCTAATCACGCGCGGAATAATATCGTGACCAAAATCATGTTGGCTTTGCAATGAATCGGCATCCGCAATAAGCTCATCAATCAGAAACTCGGTATCGAATATATATATTCCCGTTGATACCAGCGCTGATCGGTTATCGCCGGAAATAGAGAAAGGGGCCTCCGGTTTCTCGACAAAGTCGGTAATTCGATTCTGCTCATCAATCTTCATGACTCCAAAATTTACCGCGTCTGCAATGGGTACATCAATGCATCCGATTGTTAACTGGGCATTGTTTTCAACATGAAAGGCCAACATCGGGCAGTAGTCCATTTTATAGATATGATCACCTGCCAGGATCAGTATTAGCCGCGGGCTGTGACTTCGTATAATGTCCAAATTCCTGGTAAACCGCGTCGGCAGTACCTCTATACCACGAATTCTCAAGTCGTTGCTGGGCGGGCAGCAAATCAATAAATTCCCCAAACTCCCGACGGAAAAAATTCCAGCCTTTTTGAATATGCCGAATCAGGGAATGTGCCCTATATTGTGATATAACCCCAATCTGGCGGATATCAGAATTCACGCAATTTGAGAGTGGGAAATCAATAATCCGATATTTTCCACCAAAGGGAACCGCCGGCTTGGCACGCCATAAGGTCAGGTCGTGCAGGCGACTGCCACGCCCGCCAGCGAGTATCAAAGCCAGGGTATGCCTGGTCAGCTTACGAATAAAATGAGGGGAGAAACTGCCCTCTGACATTGAGTGAACCTCTGGTGACTATTTGGTGGTTTGTCTCCTTTTTAGGACAGAATTTTTGATCGTCATTAATCTAAGCAGCAATCTCATCCATGCTATTAAATATTGCCAAAAAGTCACTCTGCGTATCGACCCATATAAGGCCCAGGTCGTTATCAGATAAATGAACCACCATTGCCCTTCGCTCAAATACTGACGGCTTTGAGGCGATGCCATAATGGATTTTAAGTGTTAACAAATCCTCTTCATTTACCTTGTATTCGAGACCAGAAAGAAACACCCCACCCTGGCTAATATTAGTAGACGAACAACTACCATATGACTTGCCTCCATGCACAACTTCAACATAGACCCCCCCCCATGATTCGTTTTCCTTCTCGATGTTCCATTCTTGAGCTCCTGCCCTGGTGACAAATATGCACACTAGCCTTCGATTCTAATTTATAGTGTTTATTTTTTATTGACCTCTATCAATTCAGGCGCCTTAAATAGCATCAGCCCGCATATCAATAACAGTTGTATCGCCTAAGGCTTCCCAGGGCAACAAGGGTATTATCCGAACATGCGCATAACAGTAATAGGAGCCAGCGGTTCATAGGGCTAACTCATCTGATAGTTGCCGCTCACCAGACCACCAGTTGATCAGATTAGACTCGGCCGGAACTTTTGCATCGGTATGGTAAGCCACAACACGCGGGGTAAAATGGTCGACTGGTCGATTTATTTTAAGGCTTGTTGTATACATAAAGCCATTTGAAGAACCCGCTATCGAATCACCTCGTTGCATTTCTACCAGCAAGGGTTGTTGTTTATCGTCAGGCGCATCGGCAAACAAATGAATCTGCACGTCTTGTGGTGAAATATCCGCCAGATATAGTTGCACCTCAAATTGAGTGAGTTCACCCAGTTGCACGACCCGTAAATTTCCCCAATGAATATTCTGCCAATAAATATGTATTCGCGCCTGCCATCGAACCAGGGCCTTTGCACATTCCGCGCCCGATTCAGCGCGATTTTTATAATCCCGCTGTGCTGGAATATAAAGTTTTTCCACATATTCGCGCAGCATCCGATTGCTGCTGAAATGTGGTGCAAGCTTCGCCATGCTCAAACGCATACGTTGTATCCACTGACGGGGTAAACCTGCTTCATCGCGCCGATAAAATTCTGGAATCAGCTCTTCCTCTAACAAACGATACAGTTGTTGCGCGGTAGTGGTATCCCACTCCGGCTCAGAGTGCTCCTGCCCATCACCCAGCGCCCAACCTAGTTCGGGTTCATAGACCTCGGCCCACCAACCGTCCAGCTCGGACAGATTAATGCCACCGTTAACTAGTACTTTCATACCACTGGTTCCGCAGGCCTCCCAGGGACGTCTGGGGGTATTAATCCAGACATCCACACCCTGAACCAACTCCTGTGCCACGCCGATATCGTAATCTTCGAGGAATACGGCATGTTGGCGCACATTATCGCGATGGATAAAATCCGCCCACTGTTTTATATAGCGTTTGCCCAGTCTATCGTCAGGATGAGCTTTTCCGGCAATAATTAACTGAACCGGTTTTTCACTGTCGTTGAGCAGCCGGGCTAACTTTTCAGCATCATGTAATAATAGATTTGGCCTTTTATACTCGGTAAAACGACGCGCAAATCCCAGCGTCAACACATTGGAATCCAGTACGGATTTCGCGACCTGAATCGACTCACCGTCCTCACCCCGCTGCCCCAAATGCCTGGCCAGTCTGCCTCGTACATAAGCAACTAAATCTGCTCGAGCATTACCTTTGAACTGCCAGATATCCTGATCTGATAATTGCATTATGGCATCACATAAACTTTCTTCTGTGCCTAACCAACGCTTCTTGCCACAGTTCTCCGTCCAGATTCTATCTGCATGAGGCGAATCCCAGGACGGCACATGAACACCGTTAGTAATATGCGTGACTGGCACTTCCTGAACCGGCCAGCACGGATACAGGGGCTGGAACAAACGGCGGCTGACTTCACCATGTAACTGGCTTACACCATTAATGCGGGCACAGAGCCGGGCAGCAAGATAAGCCATATTAAATGGCTCCTGACCGTTGTTGGGATTCTCACGGCCTAACGCCAGTAACTCATCCCCATCGATACCTAAACTATTCGCATAACGCTGACCATACTTGCTTAGTAGTTCCAGGCTAAAAGTATCAAATGCCGCGGCAATCGGTGTATGCGTGGTAAACACATTACCTGCGCGTGTTGCCCATAAGGCATCCCAAAAATCGACCTTGTTTTTTTCTTTAAAAAATCGCGCACGTTCGATGGCCGCAAAGGCCGCGTGGCCTTCATTTAAATGACAGATACTGACAGGCAATTGCAGGGCCTCGATGATCCGCCAGCCACCGATACCAAGCACGATTTTGCACCAAGCGTAACTCGTGAGATCCGCCATAAAGCGAGCCTGTTATACCCTGGTCAGCAGGACTGTTAAGCGGGTCTTTGCTATCTAATAGATATAACCTAGTGCGACCGACCGTCGCTTGCCATACCTGAAAATATACCTGCCGACCGGGAAATTCTATAGCGATCGACAACCAGGCGCCATTAACGCTTATCACCGGTTGCAGCGGCAAATTTCGTGAATCGTTGTAAGCATAGACCGCATGTTGCTCACCATTGGCATCCAGCACCTGGCGAAAATAACCTTCGCCGTACATTAAGCCTATACCAACTAGCGGTACGCCCAGATCACTGGAGGCTTTCAGGTAATCACCGGCAAGTATACCCAGACCTCCGGCGTACAATGGCAGCGCTTCGGCAAGGCCATACTCCATACTAAAATAGGCGATTTGTGTTTTCTCGGACTGGGGAAATACCGTGTCGGCCCAACAGTCACGGTGTAAATAATCGGCCCTGTCTTTAGACAACAACTGTAACTGATCAATAAAGTTTTTATCATCTGCCAATTGATGCAGGCGCGACAATGAAAGCTTTTGCAAAATGGCATAGGGATTTCGGGTTATCTGCCAGGTAACGGGATCGACTGATTTCCAGAATACATCCCCGGCATGGCTCCATGTCCAACGTAAATTAATGGCCGATTCAATCAGTTGATTGACCAGATAATTTAGTTCGGGGGTAAATTGCGACTCACTGGAATGAATCGATTCATTGCATATCCTTAATGAAGGAATAGTGATTGCAAAACTGGCGAGAGAATTGCGTCTGTTAATCTATTGTTGAATTTAAAACCATAATATTGCTTCGCCAGTTAATGCACTTTCCTGCTTTTTAAGCCGAGACAATCCTTACGCCATAAACACTGCGTCTGATCACAAACACCCATTGAAGCGGTAGCAAAACAGTCGAAATTACCTTCCTCCTTTTGAATCAGGTGAATTAAATCCTCTTTTTTCAACTTAAGCGGTCTGATACCGATATTTTTTGCAATCGTCTGAACCTCTTTAATATTCATAATTATCTCCTTAAATAGTGTTTCCTGCTTAGAAATAGACCGTAGAACATAGACAACGTTTATACAGCTAACAGTTCATAGTAAAAACAAGGAGTTATATGATATTGACGAATATCAACATTCGATCAATTAGTTTTGTTAGCTACTAATACCAAAGAGGATATTACAAAACACATGAGTAGGTTTGAATAACGGTAGGATTGAGATCAAGATCCCTTTGTATTCTTATTGCCGGTGCGCCGCGCGATTGAACCCACAGCACACAGCGGCTATTCAAACAAATCTTACGAACGACTCAGAACGCACTAAGCCGACCTTCATGGGGCACTCGTTAAACTACTGTTTTGTGCTGAAGCGGACATTCAATAAAAATGAAACAAAGATGTTAGGAAGTACTTATCCGGCAAACTAACTCATCAACATCTGACTAAATAAAGCTAAACAAAATCCTAAAACCGCTCCTAGAGATGGTACCCAGTGTTTTTTCAAGCGAGCTTGAGGTGCTATATCCTGAAAAATTATATAGAGAATGCCACCCGATGAAAATAGCATAATTGCACCTAAGATAAAGGGATATTCTGATAGAAAAAACAATCCCCCAAGACCAGCAATAGGTCCAATTACAACCAATGAACACATGATAAGCAGTGTTTTTGAGGAATTGTGATTAAGACTGACTAATTCCCTGTATGCATTAAATCCTTCTGGTAGATTCTGTAAACCGATGAGCAGTGCCAATACGGGGGCAACAGGAGAATTTAAAGCTAATAGCCCACCTAATGCGAATGCTTCGGGTAAGTAATCCAGTATCATACCCATAAATTGCGGAGATTCCCTGCGTCGTAATCCCAATGTTCGCTCTATGAAAAAAAAGGAAATGCCACCAGCAAGAAATACCGGAATCGCATACATGGAATTATCCATGCTGTTAAGTCCTTCGGGAATAAGTACGACAGAGACTGCGCCAATCAAAATACCACCACCGAAAGAAATAACAAAATGCCTGAACTCTCGCTCTAACCAGTTAGGGCGAATACGCTCAATACTTGCTATGAATCCCCCGATTGGAATACAGGCGCCAGGAACGCTCGTAAGTATGATAATTGTCAGGATATCAGGCATCGAATGCTCTGTACTTCCAGTAGATAATGCGCTCTAAATGTTATTTATCGTATCAAGATAACGTTTTACGGAACCGAAATATACTAAAGAGTATAAAGAAAACAGCAAACGCTCCAAGTGCAAAAAATTGAGGCGTCATCTCAATAAACGAATTCCCTTTGAGGAGTATGCCGCGAATGATCTCAACAAAGGAATGCATAAATTGGGGGCAGAGTTAATTGATAATGTTTAATGCCCACTCATGGCCGTTCACAGACCCACAGCCCACTTTTACCAGCCAGGGAACAATCATCAATCGCCTGGACCAGCACCCCCCCTCCAAACACCCCATCCGTCCGCGCAGCCATAATCAAGTCATTTCGGTGCAAGCCTTTAATCTTGTGGCTCCACCAGGTCACGGTCACCTTACCCCACTCGGTGAGTATCGCCGGATGATGCCCCTCGGCCTCGGCAATATCTCCCACTCGATTGGAAAATGCCATCGCCTGCTCAAAGTTTTTGAAACCAAACTCACGCGTCAATTGCATTATTCCTTCCACCACAATGACGCTCCAATCGGGGATCCTGGGCATTAATGTTTTAAGATCCTCGTCGCTAATTAGCGGGGCACCCACTCTACAGGCTTCGCAACTTTCTTTACTTAGATCACTCATTCCAATCTCCAGATAGTTATCAAGCTATTATAATACACTCCGATTGCAATATATCTGGCAGGCATTCACCATGAAACAAGTAAAAGTTCTCGCATTCGATGTATTCGGCACTGTAGTCGACTGGCACAGTTCCATTAAACGCGAAGTCGAAGCAATGAATCTTGATGTCGATTCTGATGTCTTTGCACTGGCCTGGCGCGCGGGTTACGCCCCGGCGATGAAACGCGTCATGTCGGGTGAACTGGGCTGGACCAAAATCGATGATTTGCATCGCATCATCCTCGATGAGATATTGCAGGAGTTTGGCGTTAACCATCTAAGTGAAGTACAAAAGGTTGAATTAAACCTCGCCTGGCACAGCCTCGATCCCTGGGACGATGCGGTGGAAGGTCTGACCAGATTGAAATCACATTATACAATCTGCACTTTATCGAATGGCAATATAGGCCTGCTTACTAATATGGCCAAACGTGCCAGGTTGCCCTGGGATTGCATTCTCTCTGCCGAGGTGTTCAAAGCCTATAAACCACATCCCGATACCTATCTCGGAGTCGCACGAACATTCGACCTGCAACCCGAAGAAGTCATGCTGGTCGCCGCCCATCACAACGACCTGGCCGCTGCGCGTGAATGTGGTTTAAAAACTGCCTATATCGAGAGACCGATAGAATATGGCGCGAACCATATTAAAGATGTTTCCCCTGTCGCCGAGAATGATTTTCACGCCAGTAGTTTTATTGATCTAGCAGAGCAGTTGGGTTGAGCTTTTAAATTAGAGATGGCTAGTCAAACCGGCAAATTCCCAACATGGCTAGAATTAAAAAGAATCGTACTACCCCCCAGGCTCTCGCATTTCAAAACTGTCGTGAATATTGCCTCGCTCTATTTCACCAGGTTCTAACCCTAGCTCTAAAAACTGGGCGTGCGATTCGTCGATGTCTTCAACCATCAGGTCGAAACTTCCTTTAATGAGTTCCGAGTCGGGATCGTTGATGATGACTAAGTGGGTGCCCCCACGTAATTCGAGTAATGCAAAATCATCATCGCTGGTGACCAGTCGCATACCAATACTTTGCATAAATTCACTGGATTCGGTGATCCGGGTGGTGTGCATGGCAATATGCCCAACCCAGACAGTTGGCCTTTGATCGGTGGTGTTCTGCTTTTTATCCATAATTATTTATCACTATTAGTAGATATAGTTTTTAAAGATTATTGCTGTCTATTATTCTGCCTAATTAGGGAACCTATGATTAAGTTGGTGACCTACTCACCGAACCAATTGAATTATAAGCCGGGTTTAAAGACACCGTCGCACCGATTAGCGCGGGATATTCTGCATTAATCAGATAAGTGGGAATCTGGCTTAGATAACCGCTATACCTGCCATGCTGCTCGAAGCGATCACGAAAGCGGGACTCCATAAAAAACTGGGTAAATCTTCCCAAAATTCCGCCACCAAGATAAACACCGCCTCTTGCACCGAGAGTCAAAGCCAGGTTTCCGGCAACCGTTCCCATAATTTCGCAAAACACAGACAGCGCTTCAATTGCCAGGATAGAGTTTTCATCGATCGCCAGAGCGGTAACCTCATCTGGTGTCAGTTTTATAGACTCACCTAACTCAAGTTCCGTAATAACTTCATACAATGACGATATACCGCGGCCAGACACCAGAGATTCTGCTGATACGTGCATATATTTTTTCTGTAACACGCGAATAATTTCGACTTCGCGCTCAGTCATTCCACCATAGCTGACATGCCCACCCTCGCTCTCGAGAGGCACCCAATAGTCATTGACCGGAATCAACCCCGAAACACCAAGCCCCGTACCCGGGCCAATGACCGCTTTTGCATGTCCCGCACATATTTCACCCGCGCCAATTTTTAGGCATTGATCATCACGGAGAAAAGGTAAGGCTAGCGCTAACGCTGAATAATCATTTAGCACCTTGAGCATATCCCATCCAAGCGCCTGCCGTATGTCACTCACTTTAAAACTCCAACTATGATTTGTCATCGTTAGCTGGTCACCTGTAATAGGGGATGCAATCGATATAACTGCCTGTTTTGGTGCCACGGACGACACAGTTTCGAGGTAGTCTTTTATCGCATCGACAATAGTTGGATAACCCGCGCAAACCAGACTGCGCGCTTCAAACAACTCCATACCAGTACCTTCGACCAGCGCGAAACGAGCGTTCGTGCCTCCGATGTCCGCAACCAGGCTAAAGGACTTATCTATTTTCATGTTTACATTCTATAGTCTATTTCTAATTAAGGTAATCAATAGCCTTAATGACAAGTTTGAGTCAGGATATTCGGATAAATAGTTTCAACGTGACGAATCCGTCCGACAGGCGTATTCTCTAAAATAACGAAAATAGAGCTATTTAGAGGAAAACATGAACCTGGAACGCGTTATCTTCGGATTCGTCATCATCCTGGCATTATCCTTCACCTACACTTTCGTCATGGGCGATATCGATAATCCGGCGCATCATAACGTCTGGATTCTGACCATCGCCATCCTCGTTAATTTAATCGCTACCGGCTTAAAACTCGGGGATAGGTCGCAGGTCGGCGCCCTGTTGCTGGCGAGCAGCCTGGTGGCCGACGTACTATTGATAACCGCGCGGGTAGTCTGGATCATTGCCGAAAACGAAACAGGTAGCGGCCCGGGGACTGAATCCATGGTGAATATTGTATCGCTGTCGGGTGGCGCACTGGTCGCGAGCACGGTCTCTATCGTCATACTGATTGGCGACACGCTCATTTCACGCCGATAAACTGCTGACTGCAACGAGCACTTAAAATGGCGGCCACATCCGAACTTGATCGAGTCACGATGATCGTGCTGCGTCATATACGCAGACCGATTTTTGTACTCATCATTGTCTATGCCATCGGCATTACCGGCATGGCGTTGATTCCAGGTAAAGACGCCGACGGCAACGTCGAGTACATGAGCCTGTTTCACGCTTTTTACTTTTTCACCTACACCGCGACTACGACTGGCTTCGGTGAAATACCCAACGCCTTTACCGACACCCAACGTTTGTGGACAATCTTCTGTCTTTATATGGGCGTAATCTCCTGGCTTTACACTATCAGTTCGATTTGGCGCCTGGTGCAAAATCCACATTTCCTGCTCGCGCTCAACGAACATCAATTTGCCAATACGGTTAAACGCATAGAGCATCCATTTTTTATTATTTGTGGATTTGGCGATACCGGTAGCCTGCTGGCTCGTGGTTTGAGTGAGAACTGGTTTGGCGCGGTGGTGCTCGATACCGACCCGGAACGCATCAAGGCGCTGGCCTTACGCGACTATCACGTAAAGATGCCCGGACTTTGCGCTGACCCGGCTATTCCCAAACATCTGGTCGATGCAGGCGTCGAAATGGATAACTGCAAGGCCATCGTCGTGCTCACCATGGATGAAGAAGTGAACCTGCAAATCAGCGTAATGGCACGATTCCTCAACCCTGATTTACCCATTCTATGCCGCTCAACCTCGGCACGTCACAGCGAGCATTTGTCGACACTGGGTAAGGTGACGGTTATCAATCCATTTGAAATTTTTGCGCAGTTGCTAAGCATGTCAATCACCGCACCACGTTTGCATAATCTCAACTCCAGTCTGGTGCGCACCAGGGGCATCAAACTCGGGGAACCGCTCGATGTGCCAACCGGTGAATGGATTCTCTGCGGTTACGGCCGCATGGGAAGATGGCTGCATAAATATTTCGTAAAAAACGGCATCCGTCCGGTAATCATCGATCCGGACGCCGACGAAGTAGCCGGCGCGACCAAAATAATCCACAGTCACGCCAATCTAAATTCGCTACGCGAAGCGGGTATCGAACATTGCGCCGGCATTGTCGCCGGTACCGATCACGATCACGACAATCTCAGCATTCTGATGTCGGTACGCGCGCTACGACCCGGAGCATTCACCATAATGCGACAAAACACGCACGAGAATCAGATCGCCTTCGACGCTGCCAATGCCGGGTTAATTTTGCAATCAAGCCTGACTACCGCACGCCGAATTCTGAAACATTTGATTTCGCCGCAAATTCAGATTTTGATTGATTATTTACGCGATCAGGGTGAAGAGGTTACCAAACAGGTAGTCGATCAATTGAAAGTCGCCATAGGCGAGAACCAACCACACTTATGGCGTAGCAACATATGCGCGAGCGAAGCCAGCGCAGTGATCGAACATTTAAATTCGGAAAGCACATTAACGCTCGGCGAATTGATTCGAAACCCCTACGACTTATCCGCCAGCCTATCCTGCATGGTTCTGGCGATTCAGCGTGATAGCCTGCGTATCATGCTACCCACCGACGATGAAACGCTACAACTCGGTGATGAAATTTTATTCTGCGGCACCGAGCACAGCGAAAGCATGTTGCTGGCGACCATGAACAATGCCTACACGCTGGACTATCTCATCAGCGGTATCGACCCACCCCGAGGTTATGTTTTTAGCTGGCTGAGGGCATATCTAGTTTCAGTTTAATCGATTACTTTGTTAGTCAGGGCGGTTCCGCTCTATTCGGCACTCTCTTCTCGCCCTCGCAGCATAAATTCACCCAACCCCTGGCAGAGGTATATAAGATATTTTTAATATATATTTTTATATATCCAAATAGCTATAGTTAACAATAAAGTATATTAATATAGACTGTTTCCAGTTAAACCCGATCCGAGAACAAATTTTGCTCCCTAATACAGAACAGAGCGATCCTCCAGTACCTACCATTAGACTGGATCAGCCAATCCCAGCATTTGAGGCACGAACCACTCAGGGTGAGATAAGTTCTGGCGATTATCTCGGGAAATGGTTGATTCTATTCTCGCACCCGGCCAACTTTACGCCGGTTTGCACCTCTGAATTTGTGGCCATACAAAAATCAATTAACGAGTTTAATGACCTTAACTGCAACATCCTCGGCCTGTCTGTCGATAGCATCTATTCACATATCGCATGGATTCGCAGCATTAAGGACGACCTGGGTGTGGAGATCACTTTTCCGATCATTGAAGACATCTCCATGTCAATTGCCCATGCTTTCGGCATGATTCATAACGATTCGGTAGGTACCGCTACGGTAAGATCCGTTTTCTTTATCGACGACAGGGGAATATTACGCGCACTTATTCATTATCCAATGAATGTCGGCCGCTCGATTAGCGAAATAATACGAACATTATCGGCCCTACAGGCTTCCGACAGCAGTAATTTATCGGCACCCGAAGGCTGGCAACCGGGAGACGAAATGGTAATGGCACCACCAACTTCAGTTTTCCTGGCCAATCGTTTCGGGGCTACGCAGAGCAATCCCGGTCAATCATGGTATTACACCAAAATACCGAGGCAGGCTTAGCCTGGGACTGCATGGACAAATCGACTAATACCGCACATTTATCGGCACCTGAACCACTGAATGAAACTTCAGAACTGTGTCGATTACTCAAGATACTGGCCAATCCAAATCGATTGCGAATATTACTTTTCTTACTCGAAGGAGAAGTTTCGGTTAGCGAAATAGAGTCGTCGTTAAAGATCAAGCAACCCAGCCTCTCACATGAATTAAAGAAACTCAGGGACGCCGATTTCGTCACGACAAAACGACAATCCAAGGCTATTTTTTACCGGCTCAAAAGCGATGCCATTAAATCGTTGTTAGTTTCAATACCGCGCGCACTGAATGCTTCAAAAAAGGCATACAGCCAGCAGTCTTTATCAACAGCCACCAGGACTCGTGATACCCGCACTCTAGAGTGTGGATTATTCGCGAAAATCCTTTAACCATCAAGGAAGGTAAACAATGATTACAATTATTTATAGACCGGGAATCCGCCTGATCTTTCTGCTTATATTATTATTTGCTTTAAAGTATACCGACAGCTATGCAATCAGCCAGGCGCACGAACCGAGTCTGATTCTATCCAGCTCTACACCTGAAGAAGTGATTTATTTAGCTCAGTCATCTAACGAGGAAGAGCTGAAAAAAGAAGGAGACGCAGAGGAGAGCCAGGAAGAGGAAGAAGAACCCGACTGTGATTAAACTCGGAAACAATCGAATTACTATTTATTCAACCCCACTAAAACCGAAGAGAGTAAAACTATGAAACCATTGAAAACGTTATTAGCCCTGACAATCCTTTCGGGCTTCACTACAATATCTTTTGCCGCAGGAAAACCGGTAGGAATCTCACCCGATTTAATGTCGATCAATGTCACCCACAATGGCAATATGGTTCAAATTAAGCGAAATCAGGACAACAAGAACACCGTTATCCAGGCTTTCGCAAAAACTTCGCGCCCCTGCCCCCCATTTTGCGTACAACCAATGACGATCGCCCCGGGTGTTGAAACTTTGGGAGAACTCGAAGTCATTAGCTACATTCAAAAAATGGAAGCTGGCGATAAAAGCATTTTTCTTGCCGATTCCCGTACCCCCGACTGGGTCGCGAAGGGAACTATTCCGGGTGCCATTAATGTAGCCTGGACCGAACTGGCACCGGTAAAGGGTGCCACGACCGAATCGATTATGAAGGTAATGATCAACACCTTCGGTGTGCAACTCGCCACTGGCGCTGACGAATTCGACGTCGATGAGGCCATCGTAAATGGAACCACTTCTAAGGTTTTCGATTATTCCAAAGCAAAAACTCTGGTTCTGTTCTGCAATGGCATGTGGTGCGGCCAGTCTCCAGCAAGCATTAAATCGTTACTGAAGTACGGCTACCCCGCTTCAAAAATAAAATGGTATCGCGATGGCATGCAAGCCTGGGAAATATTAGGATTCAATACGGTTAAACCCTAGGGACGAGCTAGTTTAGTCTAAAATTACTTTGGCACAGGGAAGTGCCGTCAGCCGCGATAATGTTGGGCAGAAGATCATGATCATATTTATATTAATTTTTGCTGCACTGCCTACCTGGCTGGAATGGTGTGATCGCACCATCAGAGAAGCAGGATGTTGGCGCTCATTTATCACCTGAAAAAATATCTCCGCGTATATTCATTCATAATTTGATTTATATCAACCCGGCAAAATATAGATTGTGATAGGCTGAGGAACTCAGGATTTATTGTGCATAACACCATGTAGAGCCAAAAACGTTCTTTGCCCGCTTCAAAGACCTCGGTCGAAACTTATTCGGAATCGAAACATGAACAAACATCTTTTAAAGTTGACAATTTTTACGCTATCGTCGCTGCTAGTTGCTGGTTCTGCCTTACAAGCGGTGAATGCCCACGCTGGTAAGGTAATAACCGGTAAAAAGATGAAAATACAACCGAATCGGCCTGGTAGAACTATTATGATTAAAAAGTCCGGTTTTAAATCTCTGGGCGGTAAAATAATAGTGACCCCATCCCCACGCATACGCCATTACCGTGGTATCCGAATTGCAAGACCCTATGGCCGTTCATATCCTGGCTTCGGTTTTTTCTATCACGATTACGATGCCTACAAATGGCTTGCCTTTACCGCCATTACCATCATGATCCTTGACAATATTAATGAGGAGCAGCAACGCCTGCATGAACAGGCGCAAATTCGCGCCACTACCGCAGAGGTAGACGAGGCCATTATCTGGGAAGATGGTGATGCTTCGGGTTCGGTTAAAACTACGCGCATTGGAAAAAGCACTTCCGGGCGTGAATGCCGGGTGTTCCAGCAAACTATTACCGTCGGCGGCAAAACCGAACAGGCCTACGGCACCGCTTGTCAGCAACCGGATGGTGCATGGGAGATTGTGCAATAACGGGTCTTGACGCCAATATTCCGCTCGGCCAGATTAATCACAATCTCATCTAAAGTATCTTCCCTTCAATCCCCGCACAACAATCGTATAAAGCCAGCTTGTCATAAGTCATTCAACCTACAGCTCTAACCTCTTAGCATTTCCGAGGATACGGCTAAAACCTTATCAGGTTTCATCAGACTACATTTCAAACTTTAATATTAACCCCTTATAAAATCAGTACTTTTCATTTCGGCAAGCACTTATAATGCCGCTCATGTCAGAATATATACTCCTCTTTATCGGCACTGTATTTGTCAACAATATCGTGTTGGTGAAATTCCTCGGCCTGTGCCCGTTTATGGGAGTCTCGCGTAAAGTCGAAACTGCCATCGGTATGAGTGCTGCAACTACTTTTGTTCTTACCCTGTCGGCGATTTTGAGCTATATCATCAACAGCTGGATTCTGGCACCGCTTGGGCTTGAATTTTTGCGCACCATCGCCTTCATAATCGCCATCGCTGCGGTCGTCAATTTAACCGAACTGGTGGTGCACAAAACCAGCCCTTTGCTTTATAACGTGCTGGGTATTTTCCTGCCATTGATCACCACTAACTGCGCCGTGCTCGGTGTCGCACTGATTAACGTGCAGGATCAAAACAACTTTTTACAGTCGGTCATTTACGGATTCGGCGCAGCCCTGGGCTTTTCACTGGTGCTGATTCTATTTGCTGCGCTACGCGAACGAGTGAATGTCGCGGATGTACCCAAACCATTTCAGGGTTCGGCAATCGGCCTGGTAACGGCCGGATTGATGTCGCTGGCATTCATGGGTCTTACCGGACTGGTCAAGGTTTGATAGACCACTAATGATTGTCGCAATTCTTACCATTAGCCTGATGGCCGGATTATTCGGTCTGATCCTCGGTTATGCCGCGATCCGATTTAAGGTTGAGGGTAATCCAATTATCGATCAAATCGATGCCCTGTTACCCCAGACTCAATGTGGGCAGTGCACCTACCCCGGTTGCCGACCCTATGCCGAAGCCATCGCCAACGGTGAAGCACCGATTAATCAATGTCCGCCTGGCGGTCAGGCGACGATTGTCGCGCTTGCTGACCTGCTTGATGTCGAAGTGCTCGAACCCAACGACGAGCACGGAGAGCATCACGATATCCCTCTGGTTGCTATTATCGACGAAGCAACCTGCATCGGCTGCACCCTGTGTATTCAGGCCTGCCCTGTCGACGCTATTTTGGGTTCAGCCAAGCACATGCACACGATAATCGCCGATGAATGTACCGGTTGCGAACTCTGCCTGCCGCCCTGCCCGGTCGATTGCATAGACATGGTGCCAATAAAACAAACCATCGATGACTGGAAGTGGCCTGCGCCCGTACTATCGAAAGAGATAGTGCATGAGCATTAAGCTGCACGAATTTCATGGCGGCATGCATACCGAGGATCATAAGGCCGAATCGCTGGCCCCTGGCCTGCAGCAGGCGACCTTGCCTGCGCAGCTCACCCTGCCACTGAAACAGCATATCGGCGATAGCAATAAACCTTTGGTCACTATCGGCGATCGCGTTTTACGCGGCCAGGTAATCGCCGACAGCTCGTCTTTGATCAGTGCACCGATACACGCCTCGAGTTCAGGCGTTGTTAGCGGGATAAGCGCACAGCCAATACCGCACCCTTCGGGACAATGCGATGTTTGTATCGTGATCGATGTTGACGGTAAAGACGAGTCGATTGAATCTCAATCTCAATCGCAATCTAAAAAGATAGAGGACTTATCGGCCTCAGAATTAATCGACAAAATCCATCGTGCAGGCATTGTCGGTCTCGGTGGTGCGGTGTTCCCGGCAGCGGCCAAAATCTCTCGTGGTGATAACCTCGGCATAAAAACCCTGATCATCAATGGTGCCGAATGCGAGCCCTACATAACCTGTGACGATACCCTGATGCAAAACTACGCGTCCGAGGTAGTTTCCGGGATTGGTTACCTGCAGCGTATCCTCAAACCCGAAAACACTTTAATCGGTATCGAAGACAATAAACCGGTAGCCATAAAATTGATGCAGGCGGCGGTTATAGAAAGCGCAGTGGCAAAAACCGAAGTCATCACGATTCCGACCATTTATCCGTCTGGTGGTGAGAAGCAACTGATTAAAATATTGACCGGTAAAGAAGTACCTGCGGGAAAACTGGCCTTCGACATCGGCCTGTTTTGTCAGAACGTCGGTACCTGTGTCGCGATCACGCAGACGCTTGAACAGAGTCAACCATTGATCTCACGAATTGTGACAATATCGGGAGATGGTATCCAACAACCCGGCAACTGGGAGGTACGACTTGGAACACCGATTAGTCATCTCATCAATCTGGCTGGTGGCTACAAAAGAAATCAGTCCGAATCGCAACATCTGGTTATGGGGGGACCGATGATGGGTTTTTCTCTCCCCAGTGATCACGTGCCCGTGGTGAAAGCGACCAATAATATTCTGGTCATGCTACAGGAAACTATCCCCTTTACCCCTGGTTATCACGACGAATGCATTCGTTGTGGCAAATGCGCAGATGTTTGCCCAGCACAATTACTACCGCAACAAATGTACTGGGAGGCGCGCGCAAAGAACTACGAACGTAGCGAGGAATACCATTTATTCGACTGTATCGAATGCGGTTGCTGCGCGGCTGTATGCCCTAGTCAGATCCCACTGGTACAGTATTATCGTGCTGCGAAAAGTGAAGTCCGTGCCAGCCGACAAGCGCTTTTCCGGTCTGACCGCGCCAGGCTGAGATTCGAGTTTCGTGAACAACGTCTGCTACTGAAGAAACAACAGGACGAAGAACGTCGTCGAATTAAGCGCGAAGCCCTGCAAAAGAAGAATCCAAAAAACCCGGATACAAAAACCGAAGTCGATCCCGTGCAGGCGGCGCTTGAACGCGTCAAGGCAAAAAAGCAGTCACAAGCTGCCGAACCGAAAAACACGACTAATTTGACGCCAGCACAACTAGAGAAAATCGAAGAAGCCGACGCCAGGCGTCGAGCGGCTCGGGAGCAACGCGAATGACTTCGGTAATGGTTTCTTCACCCTATGTCAGCCCGAGCAAGTCGCTGCGGCAGTTGATGATTAACGTCATCATCGGGCTTATTCCCGGGACACTGGCTTACATCTGGTTCTTCGGCTACGGCGTAATGGTTAACATCATACTGGCAATCGCGTTTGCTTTGATATTTGAAGCCATCGCGCTCAAGCTGCGCGATAAACCGATTAGACCTCATCTCACCGATTTTAGTGCAGTAGTCGCCGCCTGGCTTTTCGCGCTGTGCCTGCCGATGAACTCACCCTGGTGGCTGGTGCTAATCGGCATCGGCTTCACCATGATCGCCGGTAAACATTTATACGGCGGCCTCGGTTTTAATCCATTCAATCCGGCGATGGTGGGTTATGTCGTCCTGCTGATTTCATTCCCAAAGGAAATGACGACCTGGTATCTGCCCGAAGTCATTAGTGGTGACAGTTTGAGTTTGCTCGATTCACTCGCCTACAGTTTCGGCTTTGCAGACATTCAACAATGGGATGCGCTGAGTTCGGCCACGCCTCTGGATCAATATAAAACCGGCCTTACGCAAGACCTCGCGGCTAGTGAAATTTTCCAATCCCCAGTTTTTGGCACACTCGGTGGGGTCGGTTGGGAATGGATAGCTGGAGGCTGGTTAATCGGTGGTGCCTGGTTATTAATCTCGCGCACCATCAACTGGCACATACCCGTTGCCGTACTCGTCGGACTTTTGATATTTGCGATCGGTGAATATATCAGTGACCCCGGTACGAGGGCCTCGCCATTATTCCATCTGTTTTCAGGCAGTATCATCATCGGCGCCTTTTTTATTGCGACTGATCCAGTGACTGCCGCAACCACTAATAAGGGGCGAATAATCTACGGCATGATGATCGGCATGCTGATCTACATCATTCGTAGTTGGGGCGGCTACCCCGATGGTGTCGCCTTCGCGGTATTGCTGGCGAATATGTGCGCACCCTTTATCGACTATTACACACAGCCACGTATTTACGGCAGTCAGGATAAGGATGAATAGCCGACAAATTCTTCTGTCTGGACTATTTTTGTGGATCTTCGCGGTGCTCGGTACCGGTTTTGTCGCAATTACTGAAGATACAACCCGAGAGCTAATCGTCGAAAACGAACGCCGCGCATTATTACGCAATCTTCACCAGCTATTACCCGCCGAGGCACTCGACAATGACATAGCAACCGACACTGTAGAAGTTCCGGCCTCGACATTATTGGGTAGTCAGCAACCTGGCACAGTCTATCGCGCGCGCCTCAATGGAAAGCCGGTGGCAGCGATTTTCAATAGCATCGCGCCAAACGGCTATAGCGGTAAAATACATTTGTTGATCGGTGTTTATGTGGATGGTAGCTTGGCCGGTGTACGCGCGGTCAAGCATCAGGAGACACCCGGTCTTGGCGATGGTATCGAAGTCCGTAAAAGCGACTGGATTTTAGGCTTTAACGGTAAGTCGCTGGATAATCTAAGCCGCTCCAAATGGGCGGTAAAACGCGATGGCGGTGTGTTCGATCAGCTAACCGGTGCTACCATCACACCACGAGCTATCGTACAGGCGGTTAAAAAAACACTTTTATACTATGATCAAAACGCGGCAAAAATTTTCGATTAAAGGCCTTTGATAATGACGACGAATAGCGAAATCACTGGAAGCGGTTTATGGACGAGTAATGTTGCGCTCGTACAACTACTCGGACTGTGCCCATTGCTCGCTGTCACCAGCACGGTTGTAAATGGCGTCGGACTCGGACTTGCTACTATGGTGACATTGATAGTATCAAATACGCTGGTATCGCTGATACGCGGCTTCGTACGCAGCGAAGTGCGACTCCCGGTTTTCGTACTAATCATCGCCTGCGTGGTCACAATTATTGAACTGGCGATGAAAGCCTTTTTCTACGATCTTTACCTGGTGCTCGGTATCTTCATTCCGCTCATCGTCACCAACTGCGCGATCATCGGCAGAGCCGAGGGGTTTGCTTCGAAAAACCCGGTTGGCGCTTCAGCCCTCGATGGTTTTATGATGGGCCTGGGTTTTCTGATAGTCCTGGCGGTACTAGGCGGCATGCGTGAAATCATCGGCTTCGGCACTTTATTCGCCAACGCCAACCTCATGTTTGGCGAAGCCGCCAGTGCGTTAACCATCGTCCTCAATGCCGACTATGGTGGCTTTCTGCTGGCGGTATTACCACCCGGGGCATTCTTTGGATTGGCAATACTCATCGTCATCAAAAACCTGATCGAGGAACGTAAGGTCGTAGCTTCTGTGGCCAGCGATAGTCTGCCAGAAGCCACATGAACAAAGCTAAGCGTCACGAAATATTCACCCGCTTTCGTGAAAACAATCTAAAGCCTGATACCGAACTCAAATATCAGTCGACATTTGAATTATTGATTTCGGTATTACTCTCGGCGCAGGCGACCGACGTCAGCGTCAATAAGGCAACCGCAAAACTTTACCCGGTGGCTAATACCCCCGAAACTATTCTGGCGCTAGGCGAAGAGGGCCTAAAGCAATATATCAAGACTATCGGCCTGTTTAACACCAAGGCTAAAAACACGATTGCAACCTGCCAGATTCTAATCGCACAACATGGCTCGGTAGTACCCGAAGACCGCGCCGCACTCGAAGCCCTGCCCGGTGTCGGGCGAAAAACTGCCAATGTGATTCTGAATACAGCATTCGGCCACCCGACCATCGCAGTCGACACCCATATCTTTCGGGTTTCCAACCGCACCGGCATCGCACCCGGAAAAGACGTACTCGCGGTGGAGAAAAAACTACTGAAGATAGTCGAGGACGAATTCAAAGTCGATGCACATCACTGGCTAATCCTGCATGGCCGATATACCTGTATCGCCCGTAAACCACGCTGCGGTAGCTGTATCATCGAAGACCTCTGCGACTTTAAAAAGAAAACGGAAGACTAGGCCGCTATGTTTCAATCACGCGAAGAAATCCGCCAGGTCTACCTCGACGCCTGGCAAAAAATGCAAAACCAGAAGTTACTGGAACCGATGGAAGCGATTATTGCTGATGTCATCCAGTTGCATCCTGAGTATCACGCCTTGCTAGAAACAGGTGAAGATGCTCTCGAAAAAGATTATGCACCCGAAGACGGTAACACCAACCCTTTCCTGCACATGGGTATGCACATCGGACTACGCGAGCAGGCCAGCACCGATCGCCCAATCGGCTTCAAAGATATTTACCAAATGCTGGCAGGAAAACACGGCATACACGACGCCGAGCATATGATGATGAGTTGCCTCGCCGAAGCGCTATGGCGCTCACAAAAGGACAATCTTCCGTTTGATGAATCGGTTTATATGAGCAATCTTAAAGCGCTCTAAGAACCCGAGTCTCAAAAATAGAAACGACCGCCAAATGTGAGTCGATCTGCTTCGCTCGCCAACTCCAGAGTAACACCGATAGAGAGAGCCGTAGTCAGGAAGTAATCCCCGCCAAGCTCGATGAATGTATCAGAAACATCAAAAATATCTTCATGCCTGACATTAACTCGACCTTCCAGCACCGGGGTTACATAGCTACGCAAACCACCTGTCAGAGCGAAGCCGGTATCCGAATTCCCAGGGGCATCGGCACTTATGAGCGATGCCTCCGCAACGAAATCGATATTGTTAACTGGATAAATAAAACCGCCACCAAATTCGAATAACTCAACACTAACTCCGCCGCCATCTAAATCCTGAAAACTGGCGATACCATAAAACTGTTTATCGAAACGGAAGGAGCCGCCTATCTCTATACCATCACCACCATCGACATCAACAAAGCGAACTTCGCCAAACGTGTATTCGATACCGTTGCCATGATTTGCCGCGTAAGTATTAAAAGTCGCAGTGAAACTCAGTATTGCAACTGCTGTAATAAAGCGAATTGACATATTATTCTCTAATGATTATAGGACTGGGTATTTTTCAGCAAGATGCTATGAATTACAATAGGACTTATTTCGTATAAAACCTTATTTATAAACTATCGATTTAACCTTTAAACCGCCGACGTAAGCTAATACCGATATAGGCATTTTGTTCGGGTGCTGGTTCATAATAGCGATCGCCAAAGGCATTGATCCGGATGTTATTGTTATATTCCTCATCGAAAACATTGTTCACACCGAAAAAAGATGCGAGTTCCCAGTCGCCATAAAATCCGTTATGCCCGAAACGAATATCGCTAACGCTACTGGAGACCACATTGGTATCATTCGCATTATCGGCATATAAATCGCCGGTATAAGTGGTATCCCAACTGGCATAAAGCCCATTATTGCCGAACCAGGAAAAACTGAGGTTTAGTAGATCCTGAGGAATACCGGGTAATTGCTTACCATCAAATACATTACCGTTATCGTCGGTAAAGCGATCAAATACAAAATCGGAATAGGTATAGGCCAGCGAAAAATTGACTTGCTCGACCAGTTGCCGGGTATACGAAAGCTCTATGCCATCGCGACTCGACGAGCCCGCATTTTCGTAAAAGGTTCGCTCACTCAGTTCGAATGGAATCAACTCATTTTCGACCTCAATGTGGAATAATGCCGCTTCGAATCGATAGCTATCGGCTACCGTTTTAATACCAACCTCGTAATTAGTCGATTCCTGAGGCTCTAACGCCTGATTAAATCCACCACCGGTCGGGTTAGCGAACTCAGTGGTAGTTGGGGTTTCGAATGCGGTAGAAATTGTTGCATACAAATGCGTGTTACGGCTTTGTTTAAAACTTATACCGACCATCGGGCTAAGCTGCTCGAGGTCTACTACGCCGGAATCATCGCCGTCGGAGAAAAACTCATCGGTCACATCAAACTTTACCTGATCGTAACGCAGGCCGGCAGTCAGTTCGGTGGCATCAGTCAGTTTAGTTTCATTCTGTAAATAGGTTCCGAGCGACGTCACCAATTCGTTTTGGCCGAGAGCTTGGGCACCGATAACACCGGACAAATTATCAAAACGGCGACGATCATCATCCTGACGATCATAATCTAAGCCGATTAATAATCGATTTGGTTTGTCACCGATATCACTGTTAATGACATATTTAACGCCGCCACCATTAAAACTACGATCCAGTGAGACTGAACCACCGGATTCAAACGGAAGCTTATTTTCAAAGTCTCTATCCGTATTGTAAACCCTGGCTTCAAAGTCTCTACCTTCACCAAAACTGGTTTTATATAAGAGACCGATACGCGTCTGCCGTAATGATTCTCCAGCATCATAGTCGACATTTCTCGCCCTGGCTTGGGCGCGGTCTATTGCCACTTCTTCAGATGTTAAACCGCCTGCATCATTAGCAAGTGGCTGATCTGTGTGATGTATCGTGGTCAAAAGGCTAGACGTATTTGACATCGTATATTCGAAACGCCCATTAAACTGTGTGTTCTCAAATTCACTATGATCCCGATACCCATCAGTAGAGGTCTCCGACAGGTTCACCAGGTAGTTGAGATTGTCAGACTCCCCACCTGTTTTTAACTGTAGCTTACTCAAACCAAAATCGCCTACTGTAGCGCGGGTTTCGGCAAAAGGAATTGCCGTTCCCTGCTCTGACTCGATTAAAATCGCACCGCCAGAAGCATTACCATACAACGAAGAGGCAGGGCCTCGGATGACGGTAATTTGCCTGGCCGAGCCTATATCGATCCCGTCCACCGATCCCTGTCCATCCGGCAAAGTCTCGGGGATTCCATCGACAATAATTTTAATCCCGCGGATACCAAAACTTGATCGCGCACCAAACCCTCGAATGGAGGCGCGTAAATCCTGGGCGAAATTGTAGCGGTTGAGCATGAACAAACCAGGCACTCGACCCATAGATTCATCCAGACCTAGTTGTTCAGTACCGAGTTGAATTTCATCCTGCCCTATAATGCTAATTGCTGCGGGTATTTCATTTGAACTTTTATCTACTCTGGTGGCATTGACAATAATGGGATCGAGGCTTGAGTCCTGAGCCATAGCTGGCGTTGAAATGACGCAAATCGCCACTACTGTAATTACTAGCGCTTTCATATATTAATAGATCCTCAAATTTAAAGTTTGATGGTTTTTAGTTAATTCGGGTGAGAATCAGTTTTTCTTTTTATTAAAGCACGAGATAACGACTGACCGCAAAATGTATATTTTGCTCGATTGACAGTCTAGTATTTCCCTTTATAGAGCATTTTGGTGTAATGTTCTCCCCCCAAACAATATATATCGGAGGATAAGGATGAATAAATATAGTTTATTTTTTACCACTATAGGAATGGTGGGGGCACTGTCATTATCAACTACGACTGCATTAGCAACAAGTGATGCAGGTAATCTAAAAAAACTAGGCGCCTTTCAACGCACAGACACTGGGCCGATGAAAAGCGTACCGCAAGGTGGCAAATACGCCGACAACCTTCGAAAAGTACTCGAAAACATCAAAATGCCCAGCGGTTTCAAAATAGAACTTTTCGCTCTCGTTCCCG